>JBBQVX010000161.1:0-5332 GCA_038211115.1 Elusimicrobiota bacterium
AGCGGTAGAGGCGGTCGCCGCCGCACGCGAACAGATGCTAAACGCCAGGGTACACCGCGCGTTTATCGCCGGCTTCCCGGAACGCAAAGCCGGCTGGATCCCCGACGCGACAACCATTGCCGTCGGCGGTTCGAAGTTGCCGTGGGATAGCGTCGAACTCGCCCTCAAACGCGAGGCGGGAACAGCGAAGCCCGAGCCGCGCACCCTGCCCGAACAGGTCGCAGCGCTGCGCGAGTCCGCCGACGCGGAGACGGTCGCAGCGTGAAGCAAGGTTCGACCCCGGTGCCACCCGCAGAACAACCCAACGCATACCCCTCACGTGGCCTCCCTTCCGAAAGTCCGAGCGAAAAGAAGTTGCGTACAGGGCGTAAAACGGCTTCCAGGGGTGATTTGTGGCGTTCTGAGGTGCTGGCGCAGTACGAGCTGGGCGTCGCCGAGGCCGAGCTGGCCGCGTTGGCGGCTGCGGCGCTCGATCGCCACGACGTTGCAGAGCAGGAAGTCTCGGCGCGCGGCGTGCTGATTGACGGGCGCTTCGGTGCGCGCGCCAATCCTGCCCTCGCGGCCGCTCGTGACGCTGCCGTGCTCTTTCTGCGGCTCTGCAGGGAGCTGGGCTTCGACGCGCCGGCTGCGGTGCCCGCCATGGGCGCTCTGGAGCTCCGTAGGCGGGCTTCGAGGTGAAGCCGAGGATCGGCGGTCGGGTTTTGACGCTGAGCGAGCGCCAGCGAGTCCTGTTCGGCCGTTACAGCTACGCCTCCCACGTCGGCCCGCCTGCTGGGTGCGACTGCCGCGCGTGCGCGCGTCAGGGCGAGTTTCGGCGGTGGTTGGAGAAGCATCGGGACGTGCTCGACGAGGTCGCGGCCGGCTCGACTACGTGGCCGCCAGATGTGGCGCCGCCGCCATGGGTCGAGCGGCGCGCTTCCGCGTAGCGGGCGCGTCGCTCGCCTGACCAAAACGCTCGCCTGACCAAAAGCGTCACGCGCGCGACGCGCCATCGTACGGAGGCTGTTACCGGTCGTGGCCGCCGCCGCCGCTTGCGATAGGCGCGTTACGGCGCGTCTGCCAAGGCCACCGCCCTTCGAGCTCGACCTCGAGGGACATGCTGAGGAATGTCCGGATGCCGACGATGATCGCGAGCACGCCAGCACTGCGGAATGTCGGCGAGACTGCAACGGTTCTGATGATGTCACCGGCGACGAGCAACTCGAGGCCGAGCAGAATCGCCTTTCCGATGCCCTGCCGGAACTCGCGGTAGTTCGCCGCCGATGGAAGTGTGCGAGCCCGCGACAGTGCGACAACGGCCACGAGGAGCACGCCGCCGATCATTGCGGCCACTCCTGCCGCGTCGACGGCCTTGCCGACAAACTCGATGACGTCCTTGAAGCTCATGGCGTGCTCACCGTCCCCGCGCCGGCCGAGCGGGAAACCGCGGTACCTGCTCAGCGACGGCGTCCGGTATCCGCGTTCGAGCGGCGTCCTCGAAGGCATCGTCCGTCACCGTGGCGACCGGGTGCTCGCCGGCCCATATTGACGCGGCCGGCGTCGACCGTGGCGAATCGAACGAGGTCCGCCGCATCTTCAAGATCGACCGGGCGAAGCCGATCGACGCCACCGTCGCGCTGGCGCTCGCCTACTGGCGGGCGACGGTCGCAGCGCCGAAGCGGCGTCACCGCGTCTACACGTCGAACCCGTGGTGACCCTACGGCGCAGCGTGCAGCGCTCGCGCTGATCTTGAACCTTCCTCCGAAGATGGAGGGAAGTTCGGAGCCGAACTGTGTAACGGCGTTACGAAGTTTCGAGGCGAAGGCACACGGTCGTTGGCATGAGCCCGTGGTGACCCTTGGTAGTGCGGGCCCGACCGGAAAGTCTCAATTGCATTGAGAAGTTCGGCCTCTGTTCAACGCGTTGAACAGTTCGAGGCGAAGGTCAAATCGTGTGATCAATCACACGATTTGAAGCGCCGGGAATTAGACGCGGTGCGCGCGTTCTTTCGAGCTTCGATTCGGACGCGCGCAGCTTCCGCCATCTCCTGGGGTGTCGTCGGAGGGGCCGCGTTGACCCAATCGGCTTCGAGCTTGAAGATCGCCCGGTCGGCTGCGTCATAGAGATCTGAGTCCGCTGCTCGCAGCCAGCCGACACGTTCGGCTCTGCGGAGTTGCCTTTCGGTGACCTCGGTGCGGCGTCGGTCGCGGCGGGTGTTGCCGTTGCTGTGGGAGGGGCAGAACTGCGTCCACATCGGCCCGCTCGGGCTCGGGCCGCGGAAGTTGTGCCGGTCGGGGAACACTTCGAGGCACGGGCCGCTGCCTTTGTGCGGCGGATGATTGAAAAGGCAGACCGTCAGCGGCTTTTCCCGGACCTGAAGCTGTAGCGCTTTCGCCTCCGACCCCGACGTCAGGTAACCGAACGTGTCGCGCCACGATTTGCGCCCGTAGCGGATCAAAGACACGGTCGCCTCATCGGGTGGCTCGCACTCGAGCGTCCGCTGGATGATCTCTTCCAGCTCGGCGGCTATCCGTCGAGCTTCCTCGACGTGTGAGTGCTCGAAACGTACGGCGGCTAGGCGAACGTCGTCGAAGTTATCCGGCGGAAGCTCGAGCTGCTTTGCCTCTTCGTTTTTATCTTCGCACTTCGCTAGGTAGGCGCGCGCTCCAGCGACCCGGAGGCAGATTCGCAGGAGCGAGTCGTGGGCCGAAAGAAAAAAGTCAGGAGTGACCTGTGCCGCGAAATGCAGTGATTCCCTTCCGTTATGAACACTCACGAACGCTCACGATATACAGCGGAGGGGTCGGATACGCTCTTGCCGGAGGCGGCGGCTCGCGCCCGCCTCGGCGGCATCTCGCGTCCGACGCTGTACCGCATCCGCCGACGCGGAGACCTGGCCGTCGTTCGCGTCGGCCGGCGCGTCATGTTCTCGGTCGCTGACCTCGAGGAGTACATCGCCCGCCACCGGGAGGCGGCGACGCGATGACCGAAGACGACAACGGGCGCCCGCAAGACGCCCGCCGCCCCAACCAGACCAACTACCCGCAGCATAGCGCCACCCTCGGCGAGACGCCGCTGCAGATCGCGACGCTACGGCTTTTCGACGCGTACACGGCAGCTCGGCAGGAGCTTCGCAGAGAGGAGTACGACGCGTTCCTCGGGACAGCCGCTGCGAGGACTGCGAATGAGATCGCGCGAGCGTGGTGGTCGCGATGACGGCCGCGCACGACCTCGCGGTGACGCTCGACGAGGCCGCAGCGTTCATCGGCAGGTTCGTTGTCCTCAGCGACGCCCAGCGCACCGCAGCGACGCTGTGGGCGGCTCATAGCCACGCGCTCGACGCTGCGGAGGCGACGCCGTACCTGAACGTGCATTCGGCGGAGCCTGAGAGCGGAAAGACGAGGCTGCTAGAGGTGCTCGAGCTCGTCGTCGCGCGGCCGTGGCTGACCGGCCGGGTGACGGCGGCGGTTCTGCCGCGCCGGATCGAGAAGGAACAGCCAACGTTGCTGCTCGACGAGTCGGACGCGGCGTTCGGCGGCGACCGGGAGTATGCGGAGACGCTCCGAGGCGTCCTCAACGCCGGCTATCGCCGCGGCGGCTCGGTCAGCGTCTGCGTCGGGCAAGGCGCGAACATCTCCTACGCCACGCTCAGCTCGTTTTGCCCGAAGGCGATCGCCGGGCTTGGCAGGCTGCCGGACACGGTCGCCAGTCGGGCGATCCCGGTCCGGCTCAAGCGCCGGGCACCATCGGAGCAGATCGAGCGGTTCCGTCGCCGTGATGCGCTCGAGGCCGCGGAGCCGATCGCGGTCAATCTTGCGATGCTCGCCGAGCAGCACATCGACCTGCTGAGCTACGCGCGGCCGCTGATCCCGGAAGGTCTCGGCGACCGCGCCGCAGACGTGTGGGAACCGCTGCTCGCGATCGCGGAGCTCGCCGGGGACGCCTGGACGGAGCGGGCGCGGACGGCCGCGGTCGAGCTCGCAACCGGCCAGGAGGCCGAAGACAGATCCGCCGGCGTGCGGCTGCTCGCCGACACGCGGGCGGTGTTCGAGACGGTCGGCGACGACCGTCTCAGTTCGGCCGCCCTCGTTTCTCGGCTGAACGAGCTGCCCGAAGCGCCCTGGGCGGAATGGTCGAAGGGTCGCGGACTAACCCAGAACGCGCTCGCGAAGCTGCTCCGCGGCTACGAGATCAGGTCGCGGACGGTCCGGTTCAGCGACGAGACGACGGCCCGCGGATACCGGCTGGAGCAGTTCGCGGACGCGTTCGCCCGCTATCTGAAGCCGCGAAGTGACACAAGCGACACAACCCGCATAAACAAGCCAAAAACGGCCGATTCTGAAGTGACACAAGACTCGGCGTGTGTCACTTCAGAAAACGGCGCAAACCCGCATGAACAGGGCGATGTGTCGCCGTGTCACTTCGAAACGGGGGATGAGGCGGAACAGGCCGAGATTGAGCGGCTCGAGCGGCTGTTCGGCGAGGCGTCGTCATGAGCCGGCGACCGCCCCTGCTGACGCTCTCGCAGATGCAGTGGTGGTCGGCGGCCGACGCGGCGGAGCTCGACCTGCTGACCGTCGAGCTCGTCCGCGTTGTGTGGATTCATCGCGCGCGGTGCTCCGAGTGCGTCGCCTCGGACACCCGAGTGTGGTGCCCGGCGCTCTGTGACGCCTTCCAGGCGGTGCAGGACTGGAAACGCCTACGAGCGCTCCGGTCGCAAGCCGCGTGGCTGCGGGCGCGCCAGTGGTTCGCCGATGTCGAGGCGGCGTCGTCGTGAGCGACCGCCTCCTCGAAGCCGCAGACGTCGCCGCGTTGCTGCTCGCGACGAGGCCGCGATGAGCCGCGAACGAGCGGCTGAGAAGGCCCGGCGCTACCTCGCAGAAGGGCGGCTTCTCGTTCGCGAGCTCGACGAGCACGCCGGCGTAGTCCAGGCCGACGTCCGCGGCGACGGAGCCGTCCACGTCGCCGGCCGCGACGAGCGCGGGTGGTACTGCGATTGCCCTGCCCGCGGCCGCTGCGCGCACCTGCTCGCGCTCGGTCTCGTCGTCGCGATCGAGCCGCGAGAGGCGTCGTGAAGGCCGAACGTGTTCCGCGGTGGCAGTTCCGCCGGCTCAACGCTGAGCAGCAGCAGGCGTTCGACCGGCTGCGCTGGAACAACCCCGGACCGGCCGACCGAGCACGGTTGAAGCTCGTGCTCGGCTGGAAGCGAACCCGCGAAGAGTCGCGGGCGCGCGCGCGCGGGGGCGAAGCGCAGGGGCCGGGCCCCAAGGCGGTCGCCCCCCCGCGCGGCGGCCCCCATCGGCCGCATCGGCGCCCGCACGCCCCACCCCCCACATCCGGGGGAGGGAACGCC
>JBBQVX010000162.1:0-5257 GCA_038211115.1 Elusimicrobiota bacterium
ACTTCGACGTTCAACGTGATTTCCATGACTTTTTACTCTCCTAGTTGCTACAAAGCAAAGTCTTAGACGAACAAAGCGCTGATCGACTTGCCCTGGTGATTGCGAGCGATCGCCTCGCCCATGAGGGGCGCGATCGACAGAACCGTCAGTTTCCCCCCGGCCAGCGCGTGGACCGGGATCGAATCGGTGAGGATCATCTCCTCGAGAGACGACTTGGCGATCAAGTCGTGGGCGGCGCCGCTCAGCACGCCATGAACGCAGGCGGCGTAGACCTTCAGCGCGCCGTTTTCGCGGATCTTGTCGGCGACCTTGCACAGCGTGCCGCCGGTGTCCACCATGTCGTCGAGGATGAAACAGTTCTTACCTTTCACATCCCCTATGATGTTATAGACCGACGCCTCGTTCGGGCGCGGGCGTCTCTTGTCGATGATGCAGAGGCCCGCGTTGAGCCGCTTGGCGAACGCGCGGGCGCGCTCGACGCCGCCGACGTCCGGCGACACGACGACCAGGTTCTTGAGAGCCTTCCTCTTGACGTAGTCGATGATGATCGGCGCGGCGTAGAGGTGGTCGACGGGGATGTCGAAGAAGCCCTGGATCTGCGCGGCGTGAAGGTCCATCGTGATGACGCGCTGGGCGCCGGACTCGACGATGAGGTTCGCGACGAGCTTGGACGTGATCGGCATGCGCGGCGCGGTCTTGCGGTCGGCGCGCGCGTAGCCGTAGTAAGGCATGACGGCCGTGATGCGGCCCGCGGACGCGCGGCGCAGCGCGTCGATCATGATGAGCAGCTCCATCAAATTCTCGTTCGCGGGACGGCACGTCGGCTGGATCACGTAGCAGTCGGCGCCTCGGACGTTCTCCTCGATCTGGACGTTGATCTCGCCGTCGGCGAAGCGACCGACGTGAGTCTTCCCGAGCGTGACGCCGAGGTATTTGGCGATGCCTTCGGCCAACGGCCGGTTCGCGTTGCCGGAGAAGACCTTCAGGCCGCGAAGGGACCTCACGCCGTCCATCGGGAGGGGTTTTTCGATGATCTTAGGAGGCTGCTTCTCTGCGTTCTTATGTGACGCCATGCGCGCCTCCGGCTTCTCGAGTGTCTTGCTCGCCATATCAGGTCTTGTTCACCTGGCGGGCGCGGGCGATGGCCAACGCGTCGTCGGGAACGTCCTCGGTCACGGTGGAGCCGGCGGCCACCTTGGCGCCGCGGCCGATCTTCACGGGCGCGATCAGGTTCACGTTGGAGCCGATGAAGGCCTTCGCACCGATCGTCGTCTTGTGCTTCTCTTTGCCGTCGTAGTTGCAGGTGATCGTGCCGGCGCCGATGTTGACGTCCTCGGCGATGTCGGCGTCCCCGATGTAGGAGAGATGGTTGACCTTCGAGCCGAAGCCGATCCGCGACGCCTTGACCTCGGTGAAATTGCCGACGCGCGCGCGCGGGCCGATCGTCGAGTCGGGGCGGATGTGGGCGAACGGCCCGACGGACGTCTTCTCGAGCAGGCGGGACTGCATGACGTACGAGAAGCGCACCTCGCACTCGTTGCCGATCTGCGTGTCCTCGATGTGCGTGAAGGGCCCGATGCGGCACATGCGGCCGATCTTCGTGTGGCCGCGCAGGATCGTGCCGGGGTAAATGACGGTGTCCTGGCCGATCTCGACGTCGGCGTCGACGTGCGTGGACTGCGGGTCGCGGATCGTGACGCCGGAGATCATCAGGCGCTCGAGCATGCGCTTGTTGAGCACGCGCTCGGCGGCGGAGAGCTGCGCGCGGTTGTTGATGCCCTGGATCTCCTCGGAGTTGGACGAGGTGTAGGCGTGGATGCGGCCGCCTTTGCCGCGGATCGCCTCCATGACGTCGGTCAAGAAGTGCTCCTTCTTCGGGCCCTTCGCGCCGATCTCCTTGAGGCCATTGACGAGCGCCTCGACCTCGAAGCAGTACGCGCCGGAGTTGACCTCGGTGAGGGCCAGCTCCTTCGGGGACGCGACGGACTCCTCGACGATGCGCTGAACCTCGCCGAGCGCGCCGCGGACGATGCGACCGTAGCCCTTCGGGTTGGCGAGGCGCGCGGTGAGGAGCGTGGCCTGGCCCTTGAGCTGCTCGTGGGTGAGGAAGAGGTTGTAGATCGACTCGTAGGTGAGCAGCGGAGTGTCGCCGCACATGACCATCGCGGTCTTGAACTTCTTGATGAACGGAAGGGCTTCGAGGACGGCGTGTCCGGAGCCCATCTGCTTCTTCTGATGGATGGTCTGGAGCGGGCGAGCGATGCCGACCGACTTGAGCATCTCCGCCGAGGCGTCCTTGACCTGCTGGGCTTCATGCCCGACGACGACGCCGATCGAGCCGGGCTTGAGGGCATTCGCGATGCGGAGGACGTAGAACAGCATGGGGCGCCCGCCGACGTGGTGCAGGACCTTCGGAATGGTGGATTCCATCCGCGTTCCCTGACCGGCGGCGAGGATCAGCACGCACAACTGGCCTTGTCCCTTTTTAGTCGCGCTCATTTCATTTCCTCAAATCTTTCCCGGGCGTGGACTCGAACCACGAATAACGGCTTCAAAGGCCGCTGTGTTACCATTACACCACCCGGGAGTTTACGGCGTTCCCTGCAGCGGCTTGGAGAACTTCCCGCTCGTAGCAGGCGAACACTTTGCTCTCCAAAAGAGTCCTGAATTCGACCGAAATCGGGTGCGCCACGTCCTTGAAGCTGCCATCGGGCATCTTCCGGGACGGCATGCAGAGGATGAGCCCTTTGTCGCTTTCGATCACCTTCAAATTGCGGACCACGAAGCAGTGGTCGAACGTGACGGTGGCGAACGCCTTGAGCTTATCCTCTTTGCGCAGGTGGACGCGGATTTCCGTGATCTCCAAGATATCAGCCGTGACAGCTCGTCAAATAGACTTTCCAGGGGTACGCCTGGAGCCGCCGAACGACTCGCTCGCCCTCGACGTGGGACGACACGAACCCGAAGACCGAAGAGCCCGAGCCCGACATGCGTACTCCTTTGGCGCCCGCCGATTCGAGGATGCGTCGGGCTTGAGCGACTTCCGTCATGACCGGCAGCTGCGCCTGCTCCAACCGATTGAACAACAGCCCCCCCCATTCCTCGACGGGACGGCCTGTTTTCAGACGACGAATGAGTTTATCAAGTTGGGATAGGCGCGTCAATATCTCGGACCGTCGCCGGGGCGGGACGGCGGTGAAAACGGGGCCCGTCGGCGACGGGAAGCCGGGCCAAACCAGGACCATGAACGGCAGGGATTTGGCGATTTTGACGGGTTTGAGGCGGTCCCCGATGCCGGTCGCCCGGCAAAAATTGGCGTCCTTGAGGAAAAACGGGACGTCCGCGCCCAATTTGACGCCGATATCGTGCAGCTTCTTCTTCTTGGCCGCCGTCAAATTTATCTTTAAAAGTCTCGCTAATCCGAGAAGAGTTCCCGCGGCGTCCGACGACCCCCCGCCCAGGCCCGCCCCCATGGGGATGCGCTTGAACAAAACGATTTTGACTCCGACGCCGACATGAAATTGGTGATAAAAAGCGCGCGCGGCGCGCAGGACCAGGTTATCCGGCCCGGCCGACAGCGGCATGGTGCCGAGCTCGTCGACGATCTCGAGAGTCGGCTTCTTGCCGTTGACCACCTCCAGTTCGAGCACGTCGTAGAGGTTAATCTTGGCGAACAAGGTCGCGAGCGTGTGATAGCCGTCCTTGCGCTTGCCGGTGACCTCGAGGAACAGGTTGATCTTGGCGGGGCACTGCTGCTTCATGCTCCCTTCCTCACGGGACGAACTCCGCCTTCGGTTCGGCGCAGGAGATCGCGAGCTCCCAGAAGCGGCCCTTCGTCTCCATGAGGCGGGGAACCTGCCGCGCGCGGACGCGCATGAAATCCGACAACGCGACGGCGACGCCGTTGTCGGCGGGCGAGATCGACCGCGCCAACCCCTCATCGAGATCGATCCGCCATGCGGGCCGCATGAGGCTCGTGCGACCCCAGCCTTTCTCCATGCGCGCGGGGCCGGAAGCGAAGGCCTCGCCGGACAACGCCGCCGCGATCGCGGTGAACGCGCCGTGCGCCGCTTCCTCGACGCGCTTCTGGTCGAGGCCGTCGACGGGAAAAGGATCCATCGCGAAGCCGCGCGCGTCGAGATGGGCGCGCCACGCCGTCGAGAACATGGGGCCGAGCAGCTCGAAGCTCACCTCGCGCGGCGCGCGGAAGGTGAACAGCGCCTGACGCGACACCGCATGGCCCGCGATGCGGCCCTTGAGCTCGCAGAGCCCGCTCATTTTCTTGACGCCGCCCTGGACCGCGGCGAGATGACGCCGCCACAGCTCGCCGAGCCCTTCGTCGCTCAAGCCTTTCTGCAGCGCCTCGGCCTTCTCCGCGGCCTTCGGCGCGCCGAGGCTCTGCGCGAGTCGCCACGCGAGCCAGGCGCCCTCCGCGTTCCCGGTTTTCTCGTAAGCGACGGCCAGATGCTCCCACAGGGATTCGTCGTCGGCCAGCGCGCGCGCGGCGGCCTCGAGCTCGACGACCGCCTCCGTGCTGCGGCCCTGCTTAAACAGCGTCCAGCCGAGCGAGTCGCGGTACGCGGCGTTCGCGGGCTCGAGCGTCAGCGCGCGGCGGACGAGGTCCTCGGCCTCGCTCAGCTTCAGGCCCCGGTCGGCCAGCGCGTAGCCGAGATAGTTGAGCGCCGGCGCGTCGTCGGGCTTGCTCGTCAGCAGCGCGCGGAATTCCGGCTCCGCCTCGCCGATCTTGTCCATCTTCTCGAGGATCGTCGCGAGCTGCCACCGCGCGTCGCGGTCGTCGGGCTTGACCGCGAGCACCTCGCGGAGCAGCGCGGCCGCCTCGGCGCGCTCGCCGACGTCGTCGTGGCCCAGCGCCAGATAGTAGGCGATGCGGTCGTCCTTCGGCCAGCGTACTCTCGCCGCCTCGAGCGTGCGCATCGCGTCCTTCACGCCGCCGGCCTGCAGCTGGTAGTAGCCGAGGCGCAGGTGCAAAGTCGGATCGTCCTTCAAAGCGGAGCTGGCCTTCAGATAGCCTGCGGCCTTGCCGAAGTCGCCCGAGCGCTCCGCGTCGGCAGCGAGCCAGGCCGCGGCGGCCGCGTCGTCCGGCCTCTTGGCCTTGAGCAGCAGGAACTCCTCGCGGGCGCCGGCCGCGTCGCCGCGCGCGGCCTCGAGCTCGGCGATGTGCGCCCACAGTTCGTAGTCGTCGGGGGTCGAGACCAGCACCTTACGGTACTCCTCGACGGCCGCGGCCGTGTCGTGG
>JBBQVX010000163.1:0-5245 GCA_038211115.1 Elusimicrobiota bacterium
CCCGACGGCTCATTTCGTCAACGACCTCGGCGCGGACTCGCCCGACACCGTCGAGCTC
The DNA here is from genome assembly GCA_038211115.1 of Elusimicrobiota bacterium. Lineage (GTDB taxonomy): Bacteria > Elusimicrobiota > Elusimicrobia > UBA1565 > UBA9628 > GWA2-66-18. Next base: position 59 of record JBBQVX010000163.1, read on the forward strand.
GTCAAGGCGCTCGAAGAGGACTTCGACACCGAGATCCCCGACGAACAGGCCGAGAAGATCCAGACGGTCGGCCAGGCGATCGACTACATCTCGGCTCACGCCAAGAAGTAAGCGGTAGCAGATGCCTCGACCTCTCGAAGAGGTCGTCGGGTACCGGTTTAAAGACGCCGGACTGCTCAAGCAGGCGATGTCGCACAAGTCGTTCGCCAGCGAGAGCGGTTCCGGCGTCTATAACGAGCGCTTGGAGTTCCTCGGCGACAGCGTGCTGGCTTCGGTCGTCGCGCACGCGGTCTACGCGGGCTATCCGGATGAGCCCGAGGGGAACCTCTCCAAAAAGAAGTCGTTGCTCGTGTCCCGGCCGAGCCTCGCCCTCTGGGGCGAGGAACTGGGTATCGGCGCGTACCTGCACCTCGGCGTCGGCGAGGAGTCGACCGGCGGACGCACGCGGCAAAGCTTATTAGCGAACGCCGTCGAGGCCTTGATCGGAGCGATCTACCTCGACGGCGGCTATGAGGCGGCCGCCAAGTTCATTCGCGCGTGGTACGAGGACCGCCACGGAAGCCTGCTGGAAACCGATCACAAGAGCAAGCTGCAGGAAATACTGCAGAAGCGGCACAAGTCGCCGCCGGCGTACGAGACGACGTCCTCGACGGGTCCGGACCACGACAAGGTGTTCATGATCGTGGTGCGCCTCGGAGAGCGCGAGCTCGGGCGCGGCGCCGGCAAGAGCAAGAAGGAAGCGGAGCAGGCGGCAGCCAGCGACGCGCTGAAGAAGATGGAGAGGGGGGGTTTATGAGCGCCATTTACGAGTTGACCGAGCAGCAGCAGGAAATCAAGAACCTTGCGTACCAGATCGCGTGCCGCGACATCAAGCCCGTCCGCGAGCAGCTCGACGAGCAGGAGAAGTTCCCCTGGGAAGTCGTCAAGAAGATGGCCGCGGCCGACCTCTACTCCGTCTACCTGCCCGAGGCGTACGGCGGCATGGGCGGCGGCTTGATGGAGCAGGTGCTCGTCATCGAGCAGCTCTCCCGCGCGTGCGGCGGCATCGCCCTCGCGTTCGCGGCCTCCGGCCTCGGCGTGCTCCCGATCCTGCTCCTCGGCAACCCCGAGCAGCGCGCCCGCTTCATCCCGGATCTCGCGTCGGGCAAGAAGCTCGCCGCGTTCTCGATCACCGAGGCGAACGCCGGCTCCGACGCGACCGCGACGGAGTGCACGGCCAAGCTCGACGGCAACGACTACATCTTGAACGGCTCGAAGATCTTCGTCTCCAACGGCGAGGTCGCCGAGACGTACGTCGTGTTCGCGACCACGAACCGCTCGCGCGGCGCGCGCGGCGTGACCGCGTTCGTCGTCGAGAAGGGCACGCCGGGCTTCGGCTTCGGCAAGAAAGAGCACAAGATGGGCATCCGGGCCAACCCGACCTATCAGCTCGACTTCAACAACTGCCGCGTGCCGGTGAAAAACCGCCTCTACAAAGAAGGCTATGGTCTGTTCACGGCACAGACGACCTTCGACTGCTCTCGCCCCGGCGTGGCGTCGCAGGCTCTCGGCATCGCGCAGGGCGCGCTCGATGAGACGCTCGCGTACATCCGGCAGCGCCGCCAGTTCGGCCAGCCGATCTCGAGCTTCCAGGCGATCCAGCACATGATGGCCAACTGCCAGACGCAGATCGAGATGAGCCGCGCGCTGCTGTACACCACCGCGAAGGCGATGGACAAGTACATGCTGCCCATCTATAAGAAGGCGATCGACGAGAACGCGATCGTCTACGACGTCCTGCAGGCCGGCGACGGCAAGCGCTGGACGAAGGAAAGCGCAATGTGCAAGCTCGCCTGCTCCGACACCGCGATGTTCGTCACCAACGAGTGCGTGCAGATGTGCGGCGGCATCGGCTACATGCGCGACTTCCCCGTCGAGAAGTTCATGCGCGACGCGAAGATCACGCAGATCTACGAAGGCACGAACCAGATCCAGCGCAACGAGATCGCCGCGATGATGATCAAGGAGCTCGCCTCCGCCGCCAAGCCGGAAGCCGTCGCGGCTTAATCCATGACCACCGACCGGGAGTTCCTCGGCTGCGGACGCAGAATCGCGGCCGAGGGCTCCGGTCCGGGGGTGCAGTCCGCCCTCCTCGGCGTTCCTCCGGTCTACGCGCCGGACCGGCCCTTCGACACGCGACACATCTTCCTTGATCTGAACGTCGATCTCAAAAAAAGACGTTTGTCCGGTTTCTGCCGTACGACCGTCAGCGCCCGCCGGGCCGGGATCCGGTCCCTGTCGTTCGACGCGATCGACCTGAAGGTCTCCAAAGTCCTCTTCGACGGCAAGCCCGTCCGCTTCAAGAACGGCGGGGGGAAGCTCGTCGTCACGGCCCCGAAGATCCTCGTCGAGGGGACGCCTCACGACGTCGAAGTCCGCTACCACGTCGAAAACCCCGAAGCCGGCCTCCATTTCGTCGAGAAGCCCTCGCAGATGTGGAGCCAGAGCCAACCCGAGGACGCGCGGCGCTGGTTCCCCTGCCACGACACGCCCGGCGAGAAGGCGACCTCCGAGGTCCGCGCGACCGTCCCCGCGGGCTATCGCGCGGTCTCCAACGGTTCCCTGATCGAAGAGTCCACGAGCGGAGCGAAGCACGTCTGGCACTGGAAGTTCGACCGCCCGCATTCGATCTACCTGATCACGCTCGCCGTCGCGCGCTTCGCGGAGGTCGTCGAGGATTGGGACGGGATTCCGATCGTCTACTACTGCGAGAAGGGCCGCGAGGCGGACGCGAAGCGCGGCTTCGGCAAGACCGCGGCCGCGATGAAGATCCTCTCCGAGAAGACCGGCGTGCGCTACCCGTACGCGCGCTACGCCCAGGTCGCCGTCGCCGAGTATCCGGGCGGGATGGAGCACACGACCGCCACGACACAGACCGACGCGTGCCTCATCGACAAGCAAGCGTTCCTCGACCACGACCTCGACACCTTGGTCGCGCACGAGCTCGCCCACCAGTGGTTCGGCGACCTCGTCACCTGCGCCGAGTGGCCGCATGCCTGGCTCAACGAGGGCTTCGCGACCTACTCCGAGGTGGTTTTCCTCGAGGCCGACCGCGGCCGGGATGAGGCGCTCTACGAGCTCCTGCAGAACCGCCGCGTGTACCTCGACGAGGATGCGGGCCGCTACCGCCGCCCGATCGTATGCCGCACCTACACCGATCCGTGGACGATCTTCGACCGCCACCTGTACGAGAAGGGCTGCTGGGTGCTGCGCATGCTCCACCTCGAACTCGGCGACGTTCTCTTCTGGAAGGGCGTAAAAAATTGGCTCGTGAAGCACCAAGACGGCATCGCCGAGACGCAGGACCTCGTCGCCGCCTTCGAGGAGGCGACTGGCCGCAACCTGCAGGGCTTCTTCGACCGGTGGGTCTACCGCGCGGGCCATCCCGCCCTCAAGCTGCGCTGGTCCTGGGATAAAAAGACGAAGCGCGGAGAGCTGCACCTCACCCAGACGCAGGACGTCTCCGACGCCGTGCCCGCCTTCAAGTTCAAGGCGGGTGTGCGCGTGACCGGCCTCGGCTGGACGCGCGACTTCTCCGAAACGATCGACGCCAAGGAGCACCGCCTCGTGTGGACCTTGCCCGGCGAGCCGCTCGACGTCGAGTTCGATCCGGAATTGGAGCTGTTGGCTTCCATAAAGTTCAGCAAGCCGCAGGCGTATTGGATGCGCCAGCTGCGCGCCGGGAAGAACTCCGTCTCCCGCGCCCAAGCCGCGCCGCACGTCGCCGCATGGGGTGGGGAGAAGGCCGTCGCCGAGCTCGAGGCGGCCGCCAAGCGCGAGAAGTTCTGGGGCGCTTCGGCCGAGATCGTCGGAGCTCTCGGCTCGGTCTCCGGCCAGGGCGCCGTCGCGGCGCTGCGCCGTCTGCTGGATTGGACGAAGTCCAATCCCAAGGTCCGCCGCGTCGTCGTCGAGCAGCTCGGCCGGCGCGGCGGCCCCGCCGACGCCCGCACGCTGGCGCCGCTCGCGCGCTCTTCGACGAGCCTTCTCGTCCGAGCCGAGGCCACGCGTGCCCTCGGACACCTCGACTACAAGCGGCATCGCGGGATCATCGAGTCCAATCTGAAGGCGTCCACCTACCGCGACGGCGTCGCCGCCGCGGCGGTCGCGGCCATGGCCGCGTCGCGCGACCCGGGCGCCGTGAAGAAGCTGCTTTCGATCGTCCGGCCTCCGAACCGCTTCGGCGCACGCGTCGCCGCGATCCGGGCGCTGGCCGAATACGCGCCGTCGACGCCGGACGCCGTGCCCGCCCTGCTGGCGCTGCTCTCCGAATCCGACGAGCGCATCAGCCTCATCGCCTGCGCTGCCCTCGGCCGCACGAACGACGAGCGCGCGTTGCCCGCCCTCGAGAAGGCCGCGAAGTCCGCCGGCAACCCGCGCATCCGCGTCTACGCGACCGAGTCCGTCGCGCGCATCAAAGCCGGCGCCAAGACCAAGAGCAAGCTCGTCAAATAGCGCCGCCGGAGGCAAAGAAAAAGGACCTCGCTTTCGCGAGGTCCTTTTTCTTTGCTGCCTAAGTCTTTAGTCCGCCTTGTCCGCGGAGATCAAGCCCATGTCGATGCCCTTGACCACGGCTTCGGTCCGGTTCGACACGCTCAGCTTCTGGAACATGCTGTTGAGGTGGTTCTTGATCGTCTTGACGCTGCACGTCAGCGACGACGCGATCTCCTTGTTGGACTGGCCCTGGCCGAGGTTCGACAGCACCTTGATCTCGGTCTTGGTCAGAGCGACGAGAGAGGCCTCGGAGTTGCCGGAGCCCATCTGGCGCAGGCCGTCGATGAGCTTGCTCATCACGGGCTGAGGGATCATCACGCCCTGGTTCGCGAAAGTCTTCAGCGCGTTGACGAGCTCGGCGGCGGGAAGCATTTTCGACAGGTAGCCGTTGGCTCCCGCCTGAATCGCTTCCATGACGTGGGCCTCGTCTTCATAAGAGGAGAGGATCAGCACGTTCGTCGTCGGGCAGTCCTTGTGGATCTGCCGCGTCGCCTCGATGCCGTCCATGTGAGGAAGCTTGATGTCGAGGAGGATCACGCTCGGCTTCAGCTTCTTGACGAGGCGAAGCGCCTCGCGCCCGTCGGCGGCCTCGCCGACGACGGTGATGTTCTTCTCGTTTTCCAAAAGGTCCTTGATGCCCTCGCGGAACAGCGTCTG
>JBBQVX010000164.1:0-5236 GCA_038211115.1 Elusimicrobiota bacterium
TCCCGCCCCGTCGGTCCTGCCGGTCATGGCGACATCGTCGCTTTTAAAGAAGAACCCGACACGTTCAAGGTCGAAACGCCGCATGGAAGCTTCCAAGTCGTCATTGAGGCCGGCGGACGCGCCGCTCGCAAAGCGCTCCACGCCGCGAGAAGCAACGACGTCTACCAAGGCAACAGTCTCGAGGTCGTGCAAAAGGACTTCAACACTCACGGCGGCAGAAACGGAGCCTCCGCTTTCCTCGGATTCTCCGACGACGGAACCCTCGTCGGCACGTTCAAAAAGCGCGAGAGCGGCGAAGTGCGCCTCTTCGAATACGCTCTCAACGATGACGGCGCGGCGAAGAAAGTAATCGTGTCTGGAGGAAAACGCGACGGCGAACCCGCGGTTGTTTTCCGCGTGCAGGGCGCCGCCGGCGTCGACGTCTATTGGATTATCGCGACGAAGAACGATTCGATCGTGTTCGTTCCGGATTTCAAGCTCGGATCGAAATGACGGTCAGAATTCGGAGGGAGGCGGAGACGAAGCCTCCGCCTTGCGTCGCCCCATGAGGCGCTCGAGCCGCCAGACCGCGACGGGCACGCCCAGGCCGAGCAAGGCCGCCGTCGCCGCGAGCGCGGGCATCCCGATCAGCTTTCCTCCCGGTCCTTCCGACAGGAACGCCGCGGAGGCGAACGCGGAGATCGCGCTGGCCGCGTGGGAGAACGCGTTCTGCGCCGACAGGTAGCGCCCGCGCGCCGACGGCGGGGGCACGCGGCTCGCGAGCGCGTTGACGGCGACCCACCGCGCGGCGTTGCAGCTCATGAACACCGAGAAGAACAGCACCGGCGGCAGGAGCGGCGGCTGCAGCACCGCGCCGAGATACAAGACGGCCGAGACGATGAGCGAGCCGGCGAGCACCGGCCACAGCGCGCGCGAGCGGTCGGTCCAGACGCCCGAGAGGCGCATCGTCGCCAGGCTCGCGAGCCCGCCGCCCAGGTACAGCAGGCCCATGTGCTCGCGCGGGAAGCCCATGTTGAGCTGGAGATAGGCCGAGAGGTTGGGGACCAGCAGGAAGTTCCCCAGGATCGCGCAGCCGAAGGCCGTGAAGCTCAGGCCCATGCGGGCGTCGAGCGGCAGCGGCGCGGGCTTCTCCTTCGCGTCGAGGTGGCCGCGCAGTCTGGGCAGGAGGAGCCGGGCGGCGACCGCCAGGAGCAGCGCGATGACGCCGACGACGATGAACGGCGCGCGCCAGCCGCCGCGCCTGGCGAGTTCGAGGCCGGCGGGGACGCCGAAGATCGAGGAGAGCGAGAAGCCGGAGGCGACGACGGCCGTCGCGCGCCCGCGGCGCTCCTCCGGGACGAGGTCGGCGACGATCGAGAAGCACAGGGTCGCCGCGATGCCGCCGAACGCGCCGGCGGCGACGCGCGCGCACACGAGGGACGCGGTGCCGGCCGCGAGCGCGCCGGTCATCGTCGCCAGGCCGAGCCCGACGATCGCCACCGTGAGCGCGGAGCGGCGCTCCCACTTGTCGAGCAGCATCGAGCCCGCGATTCCGACCACCGTCGCCGACGCGGTGTAGGCGCCGCCGATGACGCCGAGGTGGGACATCGGGATGCCGAGGGCGCGCGCGAAGTCCGGGCCCATCGGCATCACCATCATGAAGTCGAGCAGGTTGACGAAGTGGACGCTTGCCAGGACGAGGAGCGCGGCCCGCTCGGAGATCGGAGGCTCCGCGGTCATTTCCCCAGCTTCGAGACGAAGAACGAGACCGTGCGCTCGTAATAGTCGGTCAGGTTTTTGCGCCGCGAGAAGCCGTGGCCCTCGTCCGGATAAACCACGAGGTCGACGTCTCGCCCCAGCTTCTTGAGGCGCTTGTGCACGAGTTCCGCCTCGGCGAGCGGCACGTTCGTGTCGTTGGCGCCTTGGAAGATCAAGAGCGGCGCCTTGAGGTCGTCGAGATAGGTGATCGCCGAGCGCTCCTTGAAGAGAGCGGCGTCGTCCTTCGGATTTCCCATCATGGTCTCATACCACGTCGCGAAGCGGCTCTTCGACAGCTCGTAGTCGAGCGCCAGGTCGGGCATCGCGTAGGCGGCGACGCCCGCCGCCCACTCGCCCTGGTTGCGCGCGAGCGCGTACAAGGTCGAGTAGCCGCCGTAGCTGCCGCCCGTGATGCCGGCGCGCTTCGGGTCGATCTCGCCTTTCGCCGCGAGATATTTCACCCCGGCGATCATGTCCTGGCGGTCGCCGCCGCCCCAGTCCTTGCGGTTCGCGTCGAGGAACGCGCGCCCGAAGCCGGTCGAGCCGCGGTAGTTCGGGGCGAGCACCGCGAAGCCGGCCTCCGCGAGCGCCTGGCGCATCGGATGGAAGTCGTCGTAGCTCTGCCAGTCGGGGCCGCCGTGGATCATCACGACGAGCGGCGGCGGCGTGCCGAGGCGCGCGACGGGCGGCTTCAGGTAGACGGCGCTGATCTTGCGTCCGTCGAAGGAATCGTAGGAGACGATCTCGCCGGAAGCCAGGTCACCGGCCTTCACGCCGCCCAGCATGGAAAGCGTGAGCTGGGTCCTTTTTCCCGAGGCGAGGTCGAGCTTCCAGGCGTCGGGGGCGTGCGAGGAGTCGCTCCAATCGTAGAACGCGAAACGCCCCGCGGCGTCGAGGGAGACGCCCTCGATGCGGCCCTTGGCCGGGGTCAGGCGCTCGAGCTTGGCGTCGGGCGAGCGCAGGCGGTAGATCGAGGAGGCCCCGCCCTCGTTGCGCGTGAAGACGATGCCCGCGGTCTTGTGCCAGTCGGCGTGCTCGACGTCCCAGCCCGCGGGTCCCACGAAGCGGCCTTTTCCGCCGCCGGCGATCAGATAGAGGCGATGGAAGCCCTGCTCGTCCTCCGCGGTCGTCAGCAGGCTCTTGCCGTCGGGCGACCAGGCTTGCGGGATCACGATCCCGCCTTTGACGGGGGGAAAGCCGTATTCGAGCATCGAGCCGTCGGCGGCGGCGAGGATGAGGTCGCCCGCGCGGTCGTCGCCCGTGCGCGTCGCGGCGATCAGCTTTCCGTCCGGCGACCAGACCGGGAAATGGACGTTGACCTTCTCGTGCGTCAACTGGCGCTCCTGGCGCGTCGCGAGGTCCATGACGAAGAGGTTGAAGACGAAGGGCTCGGCCGGGTCGGCGAGGAAGGCGACGCGTCCGCCGTCCGGAGAGAACGCGGGGGACGTCTCGGCGCGCGTGGAGTGCGTGATGTTCTCGGCGGGGCCGCCGGCGGAAGGGAGCAGGAATAGATCGGGGCGCTCGTCGCCGCCGTAATCGGAGGCGACGATGATCCGTCCGCCGTCCGACGAGACGTCGACCTCGGAGACCTGCTCGCCGAGGTCGGTCAGCTGCGTCGGCCAGCCGCCGGAGGCCGGGACCTTCCACAGCTCGAGCGCGCCCGTGATGTCGGTGACGAAGTAGGCTTCGCGGCCGTCCGGCGAGGCGTCGACGCTCGTGACCTGCCGGACGAGTGCGAGGCGCTTCGGCGCGTACGCGGGCCGGTCCGCGGCGGAGGCGGGTCCGACGAGGAGCAGGGTCAGAACGGCGGCTCGCGTCGTCATTTCCCCGCCGTCTTCACGACGATATCCCGCAGGTAGGACGCGTACCAGTCAAGCGCTGCGAGCGGCACGCGCTCGTCCTCTCCGTGGACGCGTTCGACGTCCTCCTCCGTCAGCGGTGTCTCGATCCCGTACATGACCGTGCCGCGCGCGCGCAGGTCCTGCGAGTCGGTGGTCCACGCGGCCATATAGGGCATGACCCGAACGCCTTTCGCGGACTCGACGGCGGCGCGGTACAGCGGCGTGTCGATGGGCATGGCGCCCACGGGCGCGCGCGTCGGCGGATCGAAGGCGAGTTCGATCTTCGGGTCGGCCACGATCGCGCGGATGTCGGCGATGAGATCGGCGGCCGCGCGCCCGGGCAGGAGGCGCGCGTTGAAGGTCGCCGTGGCGTCGGCGGGGATCACGTTGCTCTTATAGCCCGCCTTGAGCATCGTCGGCGTCACGGTGTCTCGCAGCATGGCGCCGATCTCGGGCGCTAGGTGCGCGAGCGCCGCTCCGGCCTCGTCGCGGGCGGGACCTTCCGGGGCCGCGAGGACGGCCTTGATCGCGGCCGCGATCGCGGGCTCGCTCGTCTTGGCCTGCTGCTCGAGGAAGCCGTGTGTGACCGGGTTCAGCCGCACCGGAAAGCGGTGGGCGGACAGGCGCGTCACGGCGTTCGCCAAGCGCGCCAGCGCGTTGTCTTCGGTCGGCACGGACGAGTGTCCGGGCTTCCCCTTGGCGGTGAGCGTGAGGTCCATATACTCCTTCTCGGCGGCCTCGACGCGCACCTCGTAAACCTTGCCGTCCTTCCAGACCGAGTTGCCGCCCTCGTTGACGCCGAACTCCGCCGCGACGAGCCCGGCCTTGTCGCGCAGGAAGGCGTCGATATGCCGGACGGCGTTGCCGGTCTCCTCGTCCGCCTCGGCAAAGAAGATCACGTCGCGAGAAAGGGGCGTTCCTGTGCGCTTGAGGTACGATAGGACGGCCATCTCCGCCGCGCACAGGCTCTTGATGTCGGCCGCGCCGCGCCCGTAGAGGTACCCGTCCTTCTCCGTCGGCGAAAACGGCGGGACGGTCCAGCCTTTCGGGTCGGCGGGCACGACGTCGATGTGGCACATGAGCAGCAGCGGCCGCTTGGAGCCGTCGCCCTTCAGGCGCGCGACGAGGCTCGTGCGCGTTCCGGTCGAGGTGTACAGCTCGGAGGCGATCCCGTCCTTCTTGAGCGCCGCCTCGATGTAGCGCGCGGCGATGATCTCGTTGCCGGGCGGGTTCGAGGTGTCGAGGGCGATGAGGGCCTTCGTGTGCGCGAGCGTCTCGCGGCGCAGGTCCGCGTCGCGGTCGGCGGCATGAAGGGGGGTGGTGACGAAAAATACAAAGAGAAATATGAACATGAGCGAATTCTACCAATAACGCTCTTTGGAACTCGCGCCGTCGGGGATTTTAAAGGTCGAACCGTTTCCGGAAACAGTCTCAATCCCGGCGGTGTAAAAGAGAAGGCCCGCGCTTTCGCGCGGGCCTTCGGTCCGGATGCGGGAGAAGCTTACTTGGCCTTGCGTGCGGCCTCGATGGCGGCCTTGCGCTTGACGATCTCGTCGTTGACTTCCGAGTTCTTGAGGGAGTCCTTCGCCTTCTTGAGGATCTGGTCCGGGTTGCTCTCGACGGAGTCCACGGTCCCCTTCGCGTCCGCGATCTTGCCG
>JBBQVX010000165.1:0-5198 GCA_038211115.1 Elusimicrobiota bacterium
GACCGGCTCTCCGAGATGACGCTCGACCCATCTTGGCCGAGGGGCTTCACCGTCACGGTCGCCGATGAGGCCTGGCCGCTCCTGCTCGGCGCCTACGGCGACGGAGCGTTCTTCGATCTCGTGCGGCGCATGGCCGACAAGCGCCGCGCGTCGGGCAAGGAAGAGCCGCTCAAGCTCTCGTTCGAGTACGACGTCAAGCGCTCGTTCGGCGGGACCTCGATCGTCAACGAGAAGAACGGCGACATGAGGATCGTGCTCTCCGCGCCGCGCGACCAGCGAGACGCGAACTTCCGTCTCAGCGGCCTCGAAAGCTACCTGAAGTAGGATGAAGCAATCCGAAAAAACCGTGGGCTGGCGCGCGCGTCTCGCTGAATTCCTCTCCGCGCTCAAGAACGCCCCACGGGCCTTTGCGCTGCTATGGGAGGCCGATCCCCGGAGCACCGTCGGGCTCGGGGCCATCACGTTGGTCGGCGCGGCCCTGCCGGTGTCCCAGGCGTGGGTCACGAAGCTCATCATCGACGGCGTCCTGCGGTCCTTGAGCCTAGGGCTGGCCCCGCGCGACGGCTTAAGGAGCGTCCTGCCGTATGTGGCGGTCGAGTTCGCCCTTCTGCTGGCGGGCTCGATCAACGGGCAGATGCGCCAGCTCACGGACAAGCTCATCAGCCATCGCCTCAGCCACTTGATCAACACGCGCATCATCCGCAAGTCGCTGGGGCTCGAGGCCCGCTTCTTCGAGGACGCGGAGTTCTACGACAAGATGCAGAACGCGCGGCGGCAGTCGGAGTTCCGGGTCATGGCGCTGGTCAACGGCGGCTTCCTACTGGTCCAGAACCTGCTGACCTTGGCCTCGTTCCTGGTACTGCTGCTCGCGTTCAATCCGTGGGTCGCGCTGATCCTGTTCGGCGCGGCGATCCCGGCCTTCGTCGTCCAGTGCCGCTACAGCCAGCTGAACTTCCGCCTGGAGACATGGCGTACGCCCGAGACGCGCAGTATGGCGTACATGGAGCAGCTGCTGACGCTCGACACGACGGTGAAGGAGATCAAGCTGTTCGGGCTCGGGGAGCCGCTGCTCGCGCGCTACGCGAAGATCTTCTGGGGGATCTTCGACGAGGACGCGGCGCTGGCGCGCAGCCGCTCGCTGAAGAGCCTGGCGTGGGGGCTCGTCGCGTCGGCGAGCTACTATGGCGCCTACGTCTGGATCCTGCTCGTCGCGTTGTCCGGCCGCATCACGCTCGGCGCGATGACGCTCTACATCACGCTCTTCAATCAGAGCCAAGGGGCGTTCCAGGGCGTCCTCGACAACGTCAAGAGCCTCTACGAACACGGACTGTTCCTCGAGAATCTGTTCTCGTTCCTGGAGTTGAAGTCCGAGGTTCCTGTCCTCGAGCAGAGCTCTCGCCCCGCCGAGGATCCGGCTCGCGGGATCGAATTCCGAGGCGTGTGGTTCCAGTATCCGGGCCGCACGGACTGGGCCGTGTCGGATCTCTCGCTCGAGATCGGGCCGTCCGAGAAGCTCGCGCTCGTTGGGGAGAACGGCGCGGGCAAGACGACCTTGATCAAGCTACTGCTGCGCCTCTATGAGCCGACGAAAGGAGCGGTACTGTTCCGCGGCGTCGACCTGCGCTATTTCTCGCCGGAGGAGCTGCACCTACGCGTCGGCGCCATCTTCCAGGACTTCGTCCGCTATCACCTCCCGCTCGGCGAGAACATCGGCTTCGGAGCCGTCGAGCATCTCGAGGACCAGGCCCGCATCGAGGCCGCGGCGGCGAAGAGCGGCGCGGATGAGGTCGCGCGTGAGCTCCCCGAGGGCTACAAGGCCATGCTCGGCCGCTGGTTCGACAAAGGCAGCGAGCTTTCGGGCGGCCAGTGGCAGAAGGTCGCGCTGGCCCGGGCCTTCATGGGCGAGCGCGAGGTCCTCGTGCTCGACGAGCCGACGGCCGCCCTCGATGCCGGGGCCGAATACGAGATCTTCCGGCGCTTTCAGGAGCTCTCGCAGGGCAAGATCACCTTGCTCGTCTCTCACCGCTTCAGCACCGTGCGCATGGCCGACCGCGTCGCCGTGCTGAAGGGCGGCCGGATCGAGGAGCTCGGCAGCCACGCGGAGCTCCTGGCGCGCGGCGGCGTCTACTCGAAGCTCTTCGAGCTCCAGGCCCAGGGTTACCGCTAGTTTCTTGACCGTGATTTGATGGCGGGCGCCTCGCGGGCGGCCTACACTGTGGGTAGAGCCGCAGGGAGGCCGATATGTATCACGTCAAAACTCTGCCGAAACCGCCCGCGCGAAACCCCGTCGTTCCGTCCGTCAAGCTGGGGCTCGATTGGGAGGCCGGCGGGTGGGCCGGCCTCGGAGCCGGCGCGGTTTTTATAGCGCTCCAGACGTTTCTCGGTGCCGCCCTCGGCGGCGGGGGGAACACCGACGCGGTGCGCCGCATCGCGTCGGTCGCGCTCGGCGACTCGGTCGTGCCGGCGACGGCCCCGTTCAGCGCGCTCGTCTTCTTCGCGGCGGCGGCCGTGCACATCCCCCTGTCTTTGATCTACGCGCGCATCCTCGCTGCGATGATCGACGGGATGAGTCTGGCGAAAGCGAGCGTCGCCGGCGCGCTCTTTGGCGGGGCGCTGTACTTCGTCAACTACTACGCGCTGTCGGGACTATTCCCGTGGTTTGCGGCGGCGCGCGGCGCGGCCGCGATCGTCTCGCACCTGGCGTTCGGCGTGATGGCGGCGTCCATCTACGTCCAGCTCGCACGCGGGCGCGGTGAGTTCCGCTAGCCGGCGCGGTTACGTCAGGCGGCCGGATTTAAGGAAGCCGGCCAGCCGGTCGGGCTCGAGGAGGCGGTGGCGCCGGGCGAGTCGCGCGAGGAGGATGAGTCCGGCGAGCTCGCCCGCGAGATACCATGCCGTCAGCCAATTGAAGGTGAAGAAGCGGCCGTGGACCGGCGGTGGAAACGCGCCGCGCAGCGGCCAGAGCAGGATGGCGAGGTTGTCGCGGTTCCACATCGCGTCGAGCACAAAGTGGCCGGCGTAGCAGGCCCACAACAGGAGCGCCGGCTTCGGCCGGCGCTTCCAGAGCAGCAGCGCCGAGAGGACGCACATCGAGCCGAGCAAAGTGTGCCCGAAGCCGCGCGTGTTGTGGTGGACGAGCGCGGGCCAGAGGCGGGAGCCCGGCTTGTCGAGCAGGTCCGGGCCGAGCGACAGGAAGGCCGCCCAGCGCGGGTCGACGTCGCGGTCGGCTGCGCGCGCCGCCGCCACCGTCAGTCCTGTGTGTCCGAAGACGAACATGACGTAGATTGTATCAGGCCCGCGCAGCCCCGCGCCTCTGGACTTGCCCGAGGCAAGATTTATAAGATATTTCTCGACGGAGGAGGCCCGAAGGCGGCGATATAAGCCGTCCCGGGATAGACCGTCGCGACGTCAAAATATCATGGAGGGAAGAATGACCCCCAGACAGCATGGAGCCGTTGAACCGATGGCCAAGTCCAAGTCCCGCTCCGCCTCGCCCGCCCGCCCCAAAGTCTCCGACTACTACGGCTGCAACGTGTTCGGTCTCGAGACGATGAAGCTTCTCCTGCCGAAGGAGACCTTCCGCAAAGTCCAGGACGCCGCCGCCAAGGGCCAGCGCCTCGACCTCGATTGCGCCAACGCCGTGGCCTCGGCCATGAAGACCTGGGCGATCCAGAAGGGCGCGACTCACTACTGCCATTGGTTCCAGCCGCTGACCGGCGCCACCGCCGAGAAGCACGATGCGTTCATCGATCCGACCGGCAACGGCAAGGTCCTCGAGACGTTCACGGGCGCCATGTTGACGCAGGCCGAGCCCGACGCGTCGTCGTTCCCGTCCGGCGGCCTGCGCGTGACGTTCGAGGCGCGCGGCTATACCGCGTGGGACCCGACCTCGCCCGCGTTCATCCTCGAGAGCGAGAACGGCAGCACGCTGTGCATCCCGACCTGCTTCGTCTCGTACACCGGCCACGCCCTCGACACGAAGACGCCCCTGCTGCGCTCGATCACCGCGCTCGATAAGGCCGCGCTGGGAATCCTGTCCCTGTTCCAGAGCGACGCGAAGAAGGTCGTCGCGACCCTCGGCGCCGAGCAGGAATACTTCCTGATCGACAAGGAGTACTACGACGCGCGCCCCGACCTGCTGCTCGCGGGACGCACGCTCTTCGGCGCGGGCTCTCCCAAGGGCCAGCAGCTCGAGGACCATTACTTCGGCGCGATCAAGGACCGCGTCCTGAACTTCATGGTCGACTTCGAGAGCGAGCTGTACAAGCTCGGCATCCCGCTGAAGACGCGCCACAACGAGGTGGCTCCCCATCAGTTCGAGTGCGCCCCGGTCTATGAAGAGGCGAACGTCGCCGTCGACCACAACCAGCTCGTCATGGACATCATGAAGCGGGTCGCGGAACGCCACGGCCTCGCCGCGCTGACGTACGAGAAGCCCTTCGCGGGCGTCAACGGCTCCGGCAAGCACAACAACTGGTCGCTCGGCACCGACACCGGCAAGAACCTGCTGTCGCCGGGCGCCACGCCCCACGACAACCTGCAGTTCCTGACGTTCCTCGTGTCCATCATCAAGGCGGTTCACACGCACGGCCTCCTGCTGCGCGCGGCGATCGCCTCGTCGGGCAACGACCACCGCCTCGGCGCGAACGAGGCGCCTCCCGCGATCATGTCGATCTTCCTTGGCGCCCAGCTGACGAAGGTCCTCAACGACCTCGAGAAGGGCGCGGTCACGAAGGGCACCGACCCGCAGTGGATCGAGCTCGGGATCAACCAGATCCCGGCCGTGATCAAGGACAACACCGACCGCAACCGCACCTCGCCCTTCGCCTTCACCGGCAATAAGTTCGAGTTCCGCGCGGTCGGCGCGTCCGCCAACAACGCGATCCCGATGTCGGTCCTCAACTCGATCGTCGCCGCGCAGCTCGTCACGACGAAGAAGGACATCGACGCGCTCCTTAAGAAGGGCAAGACCCTAAAGGAGGCCGTCACGACCGTCCTGCGCCAGTACTACACCGATTCGAAGGCCGTCTGCTTCGAAGGCAACGGCTACTCGGAAGAGTGGGTCGTGGAGGCCAAGAAGCGCGGCCTTCCCAACGAGAAGACCACGCCCGCCGCGCTGAAGGGCTTTGCCCTCAAGAAGTCGGTGTCCCTGTTCGCCAAGCTCGGCGTGCTGACCGAGGAAGAGTCCCACTCGCGCT
>JBBQVX010000166.1:0-5114 GCA_038211115.1 Elusimicrobiota bacterium
AACCGCATCGGGCGCCTCGCGATGCTCGGCGGCGGGTCGATGAACGGCCAGGACGTGCTGCCGTTTGCGAACACGCAAGGCGACCGCGCGGTCATCCGCGGTCTTAATCTCCTCGGTCTCAAGCGCGCGGGCGTGCCGCCCGAGTCCCGGACGGCGCTGAAGTCCGCCTACAAGACCCTGTTCCTCTCCGGACTGACGCAGGTGGCGGCGCTCGCGAAGCTCAGGGAGAACGGCAAGCCCGATCCGATCGTCCAAGAGTGGATCGACTTCATCGAGTCGGCCGGCAAACGAGGCTACATGCGTCCGGCCGTGGGCGCCACCGAGCTCGAGGAAGCCTCGCTCTAACCCATGGGAACGGAGCCGCTCGGACTCATCGCCGGCTCCGGCCGTTTTCCGCTCCTCGTCGCCGAGGAGGCGAAGCGCCGCGGCGTCCCCGTCGCGGCGCTGGGCATCCCCGGAGTCACCGATCCCGCGCTCGAGTCCGTCGCCGGCGGCATCACGTGGTTCAAGCTCGGGCAAATCGACGCCCCGATCAAGGCCCTGAAGGATAAAGGCGTGCGGCGCGTCGTGATGGCGGGCAAGGTCCAGCACGTGTCGCTGTTCGGCGGCGTCATGCCCGACTGGCGCGCCGCCAAGGTCCTCCTCGCGCTCAAGGACAAGCGCACGGACACCGTCCTGAAAGCGATCGTGGACGAGTTCGCCAAAGACGGGCTCGAATTCATCTCATCGGCCTCTTATCTCGAACACCTGCTGGCGCCGAACGGCCCGCTCACGAAAAAGCCGTTTACGAAAGAAGAGCGCGCCGATGCGTCCTTAGGTTGGCGCGCCGCCAAGGCCGTGGCCGGCTTCGACATCGGCCAGACGGTCGTCGCCCAGGGCGGGGCCGTCGTCGCCGTCGAGGGCATGGAAGGGACCGATGCTTGCGTCGAGCGCGCGGCGGCGCTCGCGCGCACTTCGGGCAAGGAGCCCGCCCTCGTCGTCGTGAAGGTCGCCAAGCCGCGCCAGGACTTCCGCTTCGATCTGCCCGTCGTCGGTCTCGATTCGCTGGTTCATTTTAAGAAAATGGGCGTCGTCGCGCTGGCCATCGAGGCCGGCTCGACGCTCATCTTCGACGTCGAGCGCTTCAAGAAGGACGCCGACGACGCCGGCATCGCCGTGGCCGGCTTTCCCCCGGAGGGGCCTATTTCATGACCGAGAACACGAAGATCCGCGTCGCCGTCATCGGCGCGGGCAAGATGGGCACTCATCACGCGCGCGCGCTGTCGAAGCTCCCGGACGTCGAGCTCATCGGCGTCTGCGACACCAACGTCTGGAAGGCCCAGCTCGCGGCCTGGCAGTCGAATACCGTCGCGGTGCGCGACTATAAGGACGTCTTGCCCCGCGTGGACGCCGTCATCATCGCCGTGCCGACGCCCCTGCACTACGAGGTCGGCAAAGCCGTCCTCGAGGCTGGCGCGCACTGCCTCATCGAGAAGCCGCTCGCGTCCTCCGTCGACGAGGCGAAGGAGCTGCTCGCGCTGTCGGAAGCCAAGCAGCTGATCCTCCAGGTCGGCCACATCGGACGCTTCAACCCCGCCGTGCTCGAGGCGGTCCAGCACATCCGCGACCCGCGCTACATCACCGTCGAGCGCCTCGGCCCGTACGATCCGCGCATGGCCCACATCGGCGTCGTCATGGACCTGATGATCCACGACCTCGACATCCTGCTGACCTTGGTCGGCTCAGAGGTCGAAAGCATCGAGGCCCTCGGCGCGAACCTGCTGTCCGGCCACGAGGACATCGCCAACGTGCGCGTGCGTTTCAAGACCGGCTGCGTCGCCGACCTGACCGCCTCCCGCATCTCGCTGACTAAGAGCCGCAAGCTGCGCGTGTTCCAGAAGGACTCCTACATCTCCCTCGACTACGGCAGCACCGCGCTCAAGGTGTACCGCAAGAAGACCGCGGTCATCAAGACCCTCAAGGACGTCGAGTACCTGAGCCCGAAGCTGTCCTCGACCGACCCTCTCCGCAACGAGCACCAGCACTTCCTCGACTGCATCCGCCACAACCGCAAGCCTTGGCCGAGCGGCGAACGCGGCGTCGAGGCCCTGAAGCTCGCCCTCCAAATTTCCGAGGAGCTCGAGCGCTACGAGCTGTCCGGCCACGCCGGCTCACGCTCGCTGATCCCCAGCTGGGCCCAGGATTTAGGAAAGCTCGCGAAGACGGTCGGAAAGGACATCCTGCGGAACTGATGGACCGGAAACTTTTTCTCGTCGTCGCGGGCGATCCCTCCGGGGATCTCCACGCCTCGAACCTGATCAAGGCGCTCAAGCGCCGGGATCCGTCCGTCCGCGTCGCCGCGGTCGGCGGCCCGCTGTGCCGCACCGCGGCCGACGAGTTCATCGAGGACTTGGCGTCCCGGGGCGTGACCGGTTTCTGGGAGCCCGCGCTCAAGATCGGCTTCCTCATCAAGCTCGCGAAGAAGCTGAAGACTTTCCTGGCCGAGCGCCGACCTTCCGCCTTGATCTGCGTCGACTACTACGGCTTCAACCGCCGCATTCTCCCGTTCGCGAAGGACGCCGGGATTCCCGCGTTCTACTTCATCAGCCCGCAGGTCTGGGCGAGTCGGCCCGGCCGCGTGAAGGTTCTCAAGCGCTTCGTCGAGAAGATGCTCGTCATCTTCCCGTTCGAGGAGGACGTCTACCGCGAGGCGGGCGTGCCGGTGGAGTTCGTCGGCCACCCGCTTCTCGACTTGATTCCCGAGACGCGCGCGCATCGCGCCGACCCGGAGGCGCCGCGCGTCGGCATCCTCCCCGGCAGCCGCTCCTCCGAACTACGACGGCATCTCCATCTGTTCTACGCCGCGTTCAAGGTTCTGCATCTCGAGCGGCCCGGCGCGAAGGGCTTCGTGTTCGCGTCGCCCAACCAATCCGATGCGGCCTACGGACGCCTTCCCGAGGGCGTCGTCCTCGTGCGCGAGGGCGACTACGCCGTGCGCCGGACGCTCGATCTCGCGATCTGCTCCTCCGGGACCGCCACCCTCGAAAACGCGGTGCTCGGTGTCCCGATGGTCGTCGTCTACAAGCTGTCGTGGCCGACGTACGCGATCGCGCGCGCGATCGTGAAGGTCAAGCACATCGCGATGGCGAACCTCCTCGCGGGCCGCGAGGTCGTCCCGGAACTGATCCAGCGCGACGCGACGGTCGGAAGGATCGTCCTCGAGGCGGCGCGCTTCCTCGACGACCCCGCCTTGTCCGCGCGCGTGCGCGCGGAGCTTGCCCGTGTGCGCGCGAAGCTCGGCGAACCGGGAGCGGCCGAGCGCGCCGCGGCGACCGTGCTCGCCGGCGCGGCCGCGAACCGGGAGGCGCTCCGATGAGCGTCCGCCGGCGCTTAATGCGCTACCTGGAGCCTTATCTCGGCCGCTTCGGCTGGGCCTGCCTCGCGATGATCGCGGTCTCGGCGTTCAACGGCCTCGCGATCCTCCTCCTCAAGCCGATCGTCGACGAAGTCTTCATCGCGCGGGACCTGCGCATGCTGGCGCTCGCCGTCGCGGGCGTGCCGCTGCTCGTAGCACTCAAGGCCGTGGCCTCCTACATCCAGAATTACCTGATGAGCTGGATCGGCCAGCGCGTCAGCCAGCAGATCCGCGAGGACCTGTTCCGGCACCTGCACCTGCTCCCTCTCGAGTTCTATTCCGGCCTGCGCGGCGCCGACGTGCTGTCGCGCGTGACCGGCGATCTGACCCTCGCGCAGAGCGCGCTGACGACTTTGCCCGTCTACCTGATCCGCGACAGCCTGACCGTCATGTTCCTCGTTGCGTCCTTGTTCAAGCTCGACTGGCGCTTCGCCCTGCTGACCGTGCTCGGCTCCCCGCTGTCGCTCGCGGCCCTCTGGGTGCTTTCCCGCAAGATGCGCGACGCGAGCCGCCAGTCGCAGCTCGCCGTCGACCGTCTGCACCATCGCTTCCAGGAGAGCGTGCAGGGCATGATGACGGTGAAGGCCTTCAACTACGAGGAGGGCGCCACCGAGAAGTTCCAGGAAGAGAACGAGTCCTTCTTCCAGCCGATGATGCGCTACCTGCGGGCCACGGCGCTCATGAATCCGTTGCTCGAGCTCGGCGCTTCGGTCATCGTCGCCGCCGTCATCTGGTTCGGCGGCCGCGAGGTCATCCGCGGCCGGATGACGCCCGGCGCGTTCTTCGCGTTCATGGGCGCAATGCTCGCCGCCTACGCTCCGATCAAGAATCTCGCGCGCGTCAACGCCGAGGGGCAGCGCGCGTGGGCCTCGGCCGAGCGCCTGTTCCAGGTCCTCGACGAGAAGACGGCGGTGCCCCGCAAGCGCCTGCCGGACTTCAAGACGCTTCAAACCGCCGTCCGCCTCGAAGGCGCCGGCTTCCGCTACCCGGGCGCGCGTACCTGGGCGTTGCGCGGCCTCGACCTCGAGATCCCCAAGGGCGCGCGCACCGCGATCGTCGGGCCGAGCGGCTGCGGCAAGACGACCATCGCAAAGCTCCTGCTGCGCTTGCACGACCCGCTCGAGGGCCGCGTCCTCTTCGACGGCATCGACGCGCGCGAGATCGACGCGTCCTCGATCCGCGCGCGCGTCGGCCTCGTGTCGGCGGACGCCTCTCTGTTCAACGACACCGTCTTCCAGAATCTCGCGCTCGGCCGAAAGGTCGTGACCCTTTCCGAAGTGGAGCGGGCCGTGCGCGCCGTCGGCGCCGAGGAGTTCGTGACGGCGCTGCCCGAAGGCTATCAGACGATGCTCGGCGACTGGGGATTTTCTCTCTCCTCCGGCCAGCGGCAGAAGCTCGCGATCGCGCGCATGCTGCTCAAGGACCCCGAGATCGTCGTCCTCGACGAAGCGACCGCGCATCTCGACGGCCCGGCCCGCGCCGAGATTCTTACGGTGCTTTCGACCGCGCTCGCGGGACGCACCGTCGTCACGATCGCGCACGACCTGGCGTCCGTGGCGCCGTCGGACCGGATCTACGTGCTGAACGCGGGCGCGCTGGCCGAATCCGGCACGCACCCCGAGCTCATGGCGGCCGGCGGACTCTACCGGCGCCTCTTCGAGCTCCAGAGCGTCGCGCGAGACTCGGCGGAGGCCCCGTGATCGAGAAGAACGACCTGCTG
>JBBQVX010000167.1:0-5036 GCA_038211115.1 Elusimicrobiota bacterium
ACCAATTGGCCGACGCTCAACGAGTACGGCCGGCAGTTCAAGCTGAACGGCTACGTCCCGAGCCGCGACAGCGAGGAGGGCGTCCTCAAGACGAAGGATGCCAGCACGGCGATGTGGATCGAGAAAAACTTCCCGCTCAGCATCATCGTTCGCTCCCGGCCGTTCGATCAGAACAGGAACACGCAGTACGACACCAACGGCACTGCGTTCAGGGATAGGGAGTTCAAGATGCAGGCGATTCAGGACACGGACTTCTTCCTGGCCGGCGGCGACGTCGCGCACCACGTCTCGTGGTTCGGGGAATTCGACGCGAACAGCGGCGGCGCGTTCGCGCTGTCCATGGCCGACCTCCAGCTCGGCTACCATCCGAGCGAATATTTCAGCATCGTCGCCGCTCGCCGCGGCTTCTTCGTGATGGACCCGTACCAGACCATCACGGACTTCGGCAGCCCGACCATCAAGGGGCGCGGGATCTCCGGCTCGGAATTCGCGGAAAACTCGCTGTCGAAGTTCACGCTGAATCAGACCGCCCAGACCATCTACGCGTTCGGCGAGGTGGGCAAGGACACCCTCGGCTACCTTTATTACGCGGCCGGCGTGCAGGCCGATAAGGACAACAACGCGGGCGAGGGCGGCAAGCTGTTCAACGCGCGGCTCGCCTTCGACACCGTTAAGGGCTTCGTCGTCGGCACCTTCGGGACCCTCGGGCACGCCGGCACGGGCAACAACGCCGCCGCCAGCCCCGTGTCGGACCGCACGGACGTCAAACGCGGAGGCGTGGACTTCCTGATCGAGAAGGGCCGCTTCACGGCGCGCGCCGCGGGGGCGCTCTCCTACGATCATGACAACGCGCCCTTCGACGCGGTGAACTTCCCGAACGGGGACGCGCGGGAGACGAACCGCTCCGCGTACGTCGAGGCGCAGTATGTCTACAATCGAGGCGAATCGAAGGTGCCGTTCTTGATTCCTCTCGTCCGCCAGAACTGGTACACGACCTCGAACGGCAAGAGGCAGTTCGGCTATCTGACCGCGCAGCTCGCGCATTACTTCGCGCCGAACGTAAAGGCGTTCTTCGAGGAATCGTGGGACACGAAGCAGGACCGTCTCGGCGCGTCCGATGGTCAGAGCATCGCGCGGCGGCCGAAGGGCTCTCGTCTGACCGCTCAGCTGGAAGTCGGCTTCTAGTCCTTGGTTAAAGGAGGCGAAAACATGAGAAATATTTTAATCGCGACGCTCGCCGTCTCGGCCCTAGCCTGGGTCGGGGCGGCGGCGGTCCGCGCGGATGATTCGACCGGCGGCGATAAGGTTTTCGAAGCGGACAAGGGCTCGGACACGATAGACATTTCGAAATATCCGAAGGAGCAACAGGCGAACTACGCGGTCTTCGCGGAGAAGTGCTCGAAGTGCCATACGCTCGCGCGGCCGATCAACTCGGACTACGCCCTGCCCGCGGAGTGGACGGCATACGTCGACAAGATGCGCCATAAGAAGCGCTCCGGGATCGACGAGGAGTCTCAGAAGATCATCACCGACTTCCTGATCTACGATTCCAAGATCCGGAAGAAGGATTTGATCGCGAAAAAGCTCAAGGGGAAAGAAGCCGCCGGCAAGAAAGACGGAGCGAAGAGCGAGGAAACGCCGAAGTAGGCCGTGTCCCCGACTTGAGAATGCATCCGATCGCGCCGCGTGCCGTCCGGGGCCTTCCCGCCCGGGCTGCCGCGGCGGTTGTCTTGGCCCTGGGACTCGGCTTCGGCGCCTCCGCGAGCGCGGGCGTGCCGAAGCCTCCGAGCCCATTCCAGAAAAGCGCGGCGCTGTTCCTGCAGAGCTGCTCGAAGTGCCATTCGATCGGCGGCGGCCGCCGCGTCGGTCCCGACCTTCGCGGCGTCGCCGACCGTCACGACAAAGAATGGATCCTGGGCTTTATCCAGGATCCGGAGTCCTATCTCCAGAAGGACGCCGCCGCCAAGTTGCTGCTCGCCGAGAACAGCGGCGTGCGCATGGAGAATGCTCACGTTACGAAAGCGCAGGCCGAGGGCCTGCTCGAATTCATCAAGGAGGCGTCGAGCGGAGCCTCCGCGGAGCCTCGCGCCGAGGCCGTCCTGCCCGAAGAGCCGCTCGCGCGCAAGCTGCGCATGCCCGACGAGGGCGTGGGCGGCCTCTCGCTCGCGGGGCTGGTGCTCTTCGCCTTCTTCCTGCTCTCCGCGCTCGTCCTGACCCGATTCGGCCGGCGGCGCGACGCGAGCGTCCTCGTCGTGCTCGCGGCCGCGGCGGCCTATTGGGGCCTCGGAGGCTGGCGGCATCATCGTATGCTCGGCGACCAGCAAGGCTACGAGCCGAGCCAGCCTGTCGCGTTTTCCCACGAGCTCCACGCGGGCAAGCTCACGATCTCGTGCCTCTACTGCCATTCCGGCGTCGAGCGCAGCGACGTCGCCGGCGTCCCGCCGGTCGGCGTGTGCATGAACTGCCATGTCGCGGTGCGGTCTCGCGCGGGGGAGAAGGTCCCGTCGCCGGAGATCGCGCGCTTCGCCGCGGCCTGGGAGGCGCGAGCCAGCACCGCTCCTATCATCGTGAACTGGACGCGGGTCCATCATCTGCCCGATTACGCCCATTTCACGCATCGCGCCCATGTCGCGAACAATATCCAATGCCAGGAATGCCACGGACCGGTCCAGACGATGGACCGCATGCGCCAGGCGGCGCCGTTGTCGATGGGCTGGTGCATACAATGCCACCGCACGCCGCCTCAAGCGGCGCCGACCCATTGGAAGCGCGTCGGAGGGCCGCTCGACTGCGCGGCGTGCCACTGGTGAACGCTCAGGAGGTAAGTGATCATGACTGAAGAAGAGCGCCTCGAATTTGAGAAGCAGGACGCCGCCGACGGTCTGAACCGTCGCGACTTCCTGAAGGTCATGGGCGGAAGCTTTGCCGCCCTCGCGGCCGGCTGCGCGCGCCCGCCGGTCGACAAGATCATCCCGTATTCCGAGCAGGCCGAGGGGGCCGTGCCCGGCCTGGCGCGCTGGTATGCGTCCACCTGCGGCGGCTGCGCCGCCGCGTGCGGGACCTTGGTCAAGAGCCGCGACGGCCGCCCGATCAAGATGGAGGGCAACCCCGATCACCCGCTCTCGCGCGGCGGGCTTTGCGCCCGGGGGCAGGCGACCATTCTCGATCTTTACGACTCCGAGCGCCTGAAGGCGCCCCTCGTCGGCGGCGTGCCGGCCGACTGGCCCGCGCTCGACGCCGTGGTCCGGAAAGGCCTCGCGGACGCCCGACGGCGCGGCAAGAAAATCCGTCTGCTGTCGCAGACCGTCCCGAGCCCGTCTTTCGACGCCGCCGCCGCCGTCTTCTGCGCGCATTACGGCGCCGAGCGCGTCGTCTACGACTCGGTCGGCGCCGCCGCGATCCTGGAAGCCCATCGGCGTACGCACGGCCGCGCCGTGCTGCCGCACTATCGCTTCGAAGCGGCGCGCGCGATCGTGAGCTTCGACGCCGATTTCCTCGGGACCTGGATCTCTCCCGTCGAGTTCACGAAGTCCTGGGCCGGCAAGCGCAAGCCGGACGACGGCTTCGAGGGCATGTCCTGGCACGCGCAGTTCGAGGCGCGCCTGTCGACGACCGGGGCGGCCGCGGATTTACGAATGCGGATGCGCCCCTCCGAGGAGCTCGCGACGGTCGTCGCCCTCGGCCGGCTTCTCGCCAAGCGCTTGAGCTGGTCCGGGCCGATGCCCGCGGCCGGCAAGACCTCCGTGCCGGCCGACGTGCTGCGCCAAACGGCCGACTCCCTGGCGGCCGCCCACGGCGCCGCGCTCGCGATCAGCGGGTCGTCCGATCCGGCGGTGCAGACGGCCGTCAACTGGCTGAATGAGATGCTCGGGGCCTACGGCCGCACCGTCGACGTGTCGCTGCCGTCTTTCCAGCGCCGCGGTGAGGCCGGCGCGCTCGAGCGCTTGATCGCGGAAATGGAGCGCGGCGAGGTCGGCGCCCTGCTCGTCGTCGACGCCAATCCGGCCTACGACCATCCGCGCGCCGCGGCTTTCGCCGCCGGAGCGAAGAAGGTCGCGATGCTCGCGTCCCTGTCCCAGCGCCGCGACGAGACCGCCGTGCTGGCGCACGCCGTCGCCGCCGCGCCGCACACCCTCGAGAGCTGGGGGGATGCCGAGCCCGCGGCCGGCGTTTACAGCTTGATCCAGCCTTTGATCGAGCCGATGTTCGCGTCGCGCCCGGCGCTCGAAAGCCTGCTCGCCTGGGGCGAGCGGCCGGCGACAGCGCACGATTTCGTGCGCGAGCAGTGGCGCGAAAAGATTTATCCGCGCCATAAGGGCGGAAAATCGTTCGACGCATTTTGGGACGAGGCGCTGCAGCGCGGCGCCGTCACGACGGAACCGGCTAAGCTTCCGAAAGCGGTCTTCCGCTCCTCGGCGCTGTCCGGCCTGAGCGCGGAGCGGCCCGCGGCGCCGGCGGACGCCTTCGAGCTCGCGGCCTACGCCAGCCTCGCGCTGTTCGACGGCCGCCAGGCCAACAACCCGTGGCTGCAGGAGCTTCCCGACCCGATCACGAAGGTCACCTGGGGCAACGTCGCGCTCTTCTCGCCGGCGGACGCGAAGCGTCTGGGCCTCGAGGACGGGCGCATGGTGCGTCTCTCGAGCGGGAGCAGCTCCGTCGATCTTCCGGCCTGCGTCCAGCCCGGCCAAGCCGACGGCGTCGTCGCCGCGGCGCTCGGATACGGCCGCACGGCCGCCGGACCGATCGCGGCCAACGAGCCGACGCGCAAGATGCTCCCGATCGAGCACGATAATCCCGGCGGCGCCGACGTTTACCCGCTGGCCCGCCGCCCGTGGCTTACGGTCGCCGTGCTCTCCGGGACGTCCGCGCTCGCCAAGACGCAGACGTTCGACTCGGAGACGGTTCCCTTCACCGGCGTCACGCGGCCGATCGTGCTCGAGACGAGCCTGCAGGATTACTACAAGCTTCCCACGACGTCGGCGATCAAGGATGAACCCGACGGCATGTGGCCGCGGCATGAATACCCGGGCCTGAAA
>JBBQVX010000168.1:0-5019 GCA_038211115.1 Elusimicrobiota bacterium
CGGCCGCGTCGAAGAGAGCCTGCGGCGCTTCCTTCGCGCCCGCGTAGTCGTCGGAAACCTTGCGCAGGATCTCGGCCTGGCGGCCGAAGTCCTTAAGATCGCGGCGCTCGAAGTCGGCGGCCTGCAGCAACGCGTCGATCCCGTCCTGGCCGCCGTGCATCGACGACAGGCGCATCAGCGTCTTGATCGCGTCCTCCGGAGCGTTCAGCCGGTCGCGCTGGAGCTTGGCGATCGACTTGAGCGCCTTGAGCGAGCCGGGCGTCTTCGGGAAGAGCTTCACGACCTTCTCGTGCATCTCGACCGCCAGCGCGTACTGACGCAGCTTGGCGTCGAACAGGAGGGCGGAGTTCTCGAGCGCGGCCTGAACCTCGGACGCGGACGGATATTTTTCGACGAGGTCCTGGTAGGCGTCGATCGCCTTCTTCGGGTCGCGCAGCGAGTCCGCGTACAGGTCGCCGATCGCCATCTGCGCGGCGGGGCGCAGCGCGCTGTCCGGGAAAAGCGCGAGCAGCTTGCGCCAGGACAGCATCGCGGCGGCGGGCTTGTCGTTGGCCGAGTGCAGGCGCGCGAGCGAGGCCTGGAGCTTGTCCCCGTCCTTGTGCGCGGGGAAGCGCACCGTGAAGTCGCGGATCTCCGCGGCGACGGGCTCATACAACGCGTCGGGCGCCAGCCGCGCGATCGTCTGCCAGAGGACGGAAAGCCGGTCGGCCTTGTCCGAGGTGTCGGGCAGCTTCACGAGGTCGTTCAGGATGGGCCGGTGCTTGCGCGACGCCTTCTTGTCGACGAGCGTGAGGTAATCGGATTTAGCGCGCAGGCCGATCTTGGTGTCCGGGTACTCGTACAGGAGGCGGAGCAAGGAGGCGGTCGCGACCTGCCAGTCGCCGTTTTTCTGCTTAAGGCCCGCGAGCAGCAGCATCGCCTCGGGCGCCTGCTCGGCGACCGGATACCGGCGCACGAACACGGCGAGCTCCTCCATCGCCGCGTCCTGGACCTTTCCGTCCGCGTCCTCGGCCGCGGCCTTCGCGAACGCGAACTCCTCGGCGGGGCCGGCCGCGGTAGCGGCCGCCTTGGCGGCGGCCTTCGGTTCCGGCTTCACTTCGGGCTTCGGCTCCGGTTTGGCTTCTTCCTTCGGAGCGGGCGCGGGCTCGGCCTTCTTCTCCTCGAGCATCGAGGGGCGCGGCGGAGCGGCGGCGGGCGCCGCGGCGGGAGCGGCCTCCTTCGCCTCGCTGACCTCGGCCGCCGGAGCGGCCGGCGCGATCGTGGGCGCCGGCTCCGAACTGGGCGCCTCCTCCTGGGCGAACGCGGAGACGACGCAGAGCAGCAGGGCCGGCAGGATCATCTTCATTCGCGGATCTCCGAGGCGCGGGAAACGGCGTTGACGACGTCGTACTTGGTCACGATATCGTAGGTGGTCTTGCCCGTCTTGACGAGCACGGCGGGACGGTCGGGCGTGAAGTAGCGCAGGACGGACTCGACGCGCGCCTCGGGGGCGAGGACGGGCAGCGGCTGCGTCATGGCCTCGCGCACGATCATCTTCTTAATGTTGCGGCCCTTGAGCATCATGCCCAGGACCTCGTCCTCCATCACGGTGCCGACGACCTTGTTCTTCTCGAAGATCGGCATCTGCGAGATGTCGAGCTTGCGCATGAGCGCCATCGCCGAGAACAACGTGTCCGTCGGCTTGACGGTCGCGAGCTTGCCGGATTTCCCGTGCTTGCGCTTGGAGACGAGGATGTCCGCGACCTTGAGGTGCACTTCGCTCTCGAAGTACTGGTTCTCCTTCATCCACTCGTCGTTGTAGATCTTGGAGAGGTAGCGCATGCCCGTGTCCGGCACGAGAATGACCATGTAGTCCTTCTCGGTGAGCTTCTTCGCGTACTGCAGGCCCGCGACCATCGCGGAGCCGCCGGAGCCGCCGGTCAGGATGCCTTCCATCGTCGCGAGCTTGCGCGTCATCAGGAAGCAGTCCCGGTCGGGCGTGACGAGCACGTCGTCGACGATCTTAAGATTCATAGTGCCCGGGAAAAAATCTTCGCCGATGCCCTCGACGACGTAGGGCTTGGCGACGCCCATCTTCTTGTTGACGATCTTGTCGTAGTAGAGGGAGCCGACAGGGTCGGCGCCGATGATCTTGATCTTCGGGTTGCGCTCCTTCAGGTACTTCGCGACGCCCGAGATCGTGCCGCCCGTGCCCATGCCCGCGACGAAGTGCGTGATCTTGCCTTCGGTGTCCTTCCAGATCTCGGGGCCGGTGGTCTTGTAGTGCGCCTTGGGGTTCTCCGGGTTCTCGTACTGGTTCGGGTGGTACGCGCCGGGGATTTCCTCGGTCATCTTGTCGGCGACCGAGTAGTAAGAGCGCGGGTCCTCGGGCTCGACGTTCGTCGGGCACACGATCACCTCCGCGCCGAGAGCCTTCAGCAGGTTGATCTTCTCGCGCGACTGCTTGTCGGTGATCGTAAAGATCAGCTTGTAGCCCCGCAAGGCCGCGACGAGCGCCAGGCCGATGCCGGTGTTGCCCGACGTGCCCTCGACGATCGTGCCGCCGGGTTTGAGCAGGCCGCGGCGCTCGGCGTCGTCGATCATCGCGACGCCGATGCGGTCCTTGACGGACCCGCCGGGGTTCATGAACTCGGCCTTCGCGTAAATCTTCGGCTTGAGCCCTTTCGCGAGCGCGTTGATGCGGATGAGCGGCGTGTTGCCGATGGCTTCGAGCACGTTTTCGTAGCGCATGATTATCTCCTCCGGCTAGACCTCGCGCCGTCCCGACAACGCGTACGACAAAGTGCGCTCATCGAGGTAGTCGAGGTCGCCCCCCAGCGGCACGCCGTGAGCGATGCGCGTGACCTTGACCGGGAAGGGCTTCAAAATTTGGGCGAGATACAGGGCGGTCGCCTCGCCTTCGGTGTCGGGATCGGTCGCGAGCACGATCTCACGCACGGCTCCGCCGCGCACGCGCTCGACGAGCTCCTTGGCCTTGATGCGGTCCGGGCCGACCCCGTCGAGCGGCGACAGCGCGCCGTGCAGGACGTGGTAGAGGCCGTTGAAGGCGCGGGAGCGCTCGAGCGCGGCGAGGTCCTGAGTCTCCTCGACGACGCAGAGGAGCGACGCGTCGCGCGCCGGATCCGAACACAGCCGGCAGACTTCCTTGTCGGTGAAATCGAAGCAGCGCGCGCATAGCCGCATGGACGCCTTCGCCTCGCGTAGCGCGTCGACAAAGCCCTCGACCTCGGTGCGCGGCGCGCGCAGCAGGTGGATGGCGAAGCGCTCGGCCTGCTTCGGCCCGACGCCCGGGAGGCGCTTGAGCGCACCGATCAGCTTCTCGAAGGCTTTCATGACTGCGGCTTCTTGATGATCCGCGCCTTGCCGCCGAACACGCCCTCGGCGTTCTTGAGGCCGCCGGTCCCGCCGCCCGAAGCGCCTTCGCCGACGTCCTTCCAGCGCGTACCGGGCGGAGCGTCCACGCCGGTCTTGGGCTCGGGCATCGAGCGATCGACGATGTCGCCCGCGGGAGCGGAGTCGGGCGAGCCGAGCGCCAGCTCGAGCGCCACCGGGCGGCCGGCGAGCTTCGCGAGCGCGGCCTCGAGAACGGCCGCCGAGCGCTTGGCCATATCGAGATCAAACGCCTTCGGAAAGGAGATGCGGTAGCCGCTTCCGACGGCCTCGCCCTTCGCGCGCTCGAGCGCGGAGCCGAGCGTGATCTTTTCCTTCGAGACGGCTTCGATCAGCGCGGGAAAGGAAATGCCTCCGCGCGAGACGGGGGCGGGCTCCTCGGGTTCGGACTCGTCCACGCTCTCACTCTCGTCCACGGGGGCCTTAACGGCCGCAACGGCGGGGCGAGGAGCCAACAACGCGGGAGCGGGCGAGAGGGCGCTGCCGCCACCGCCGGCGGCCAACCGCTTCTCAAGCGCCTCGAGTCGCGCGACCCAGGCGCCGAGGTCGTTCGCGGCCTCGAGCGCGGAGAACAGGCCGAGCTCGAGCGCCAGGCGCGGCGAATCGCCGTAGCGCAACTCCTCGAGCGCGCGGTTGAGGCGCTTGAGCAGGAAGCCTAGGCCCTCGGCCGACGCGCCCGCGAGCGCCTTCGTCCACAGCGCGTCGACGGGTTCGCCCGCGCCGAGCTTGACGAGGTACGCGCCCTCGATCGCGGCGCGCAGGTCCTTGAGAAGCTGCGCGGGCTCGACGCCTTCCTCGTAGATCTTCTTGAGCCAGCCGGCGAGCGCCTTCGGATCGCGCGAGAGCAGGGCGCCCGCGACGCCGATGAGCAGGTCCTGGGGCACGAAGCCGAACATCTCACGCACGGACTCGACCGTGACCTTCCCCTCGCCGGCCGAGCGGCACTGGTCGAGCAGGCTGACCGCGTCGCGCAGCGAGCCCTCGGCCGCGCGCGCGAGCAACGTCAGCGCCTCGGGATCGACGGAGACCTTCTCCTTCTTGGCGATGCCCGCCAGGTACTCCGCGAGGACGTCCGGCGCCGCCGGCCGGAACTTGAAGCGCTGGCAGCGTGAGGCGATCGTCGCCGGGACCTTGTGCACTTCGGTCGTCGCGAGAATGAATACGACGTGCGGCGGCGGTTCCTCGATGGTCTTGAGCAGGGCGTTGAACGCCGAGTTCGAGAGCATGTGCGCCTCATCGATGATGAAGACCTTATAGCGGTCGCGGGTCGGGGCGAGCGCCACGGTCTCGATGATCACCTCGCGCACGTCGTCGACGCCTGTGTGCGACGCCGCGTCCATCTCGAGCACGTCGAGGGAGGAGGACAGGGCGATCTCGCGGCAGGACACGCACTCGTCGCAGGGCTCGGGCGTGGGACCCTTCGCGCAGTTGAGGGCTTTCGCGAGGATGCGCGCCGTAGTCGTCTTGCCGCAGCCGCGCGGGCCGGTGAACAGATAGGCGTGATGGACGCGCTTGGACGTCAGCGCGTTCGACAGGGTCTGGGAGACGGCGGGCTGGCCGACGAGCTCCTCGAACCCCTGCGGGCGGTTCTTGCGCGCGAGGACCCGATGAGCGGCCTTTTCCTTGCTC
>JBBQVX010000169.1:0-4977 GCA_038211115.1 Elusimicrobiota bacterium
GGGGCCGAGCTCGCGGTCGGCCTCGATCTTCACGCCCGCGCGCAGGGCGAGCTTCTCGGCGGCTTCCATGAACGAAAGGCTCTCGGACTTCATCACGAACGAGAACGCGTCGCCGCCCTCGCCGCAGCCGAAGCAGTGAAACGTCTGGCGCTCGGGGCTCACGATGAACGACGGGCTGCGCTCCTGGTGAAACGGGCAGCGGGCCTTCATATTCCGGCCCGCGCGCGTCAGCGGGACGTACTCCCCCACCAGCTCGACGATGTCGAGCCGGGACCGGATGAGTTCCAAAGTCTCGGGAGGTATCAGGGCCAAGTTAAAATCGAAAATTGGACGAGCCGACGCCGCGAAAACGCGCGGCGCCGGCCCGTCGACGGATTCTTAGGGGACGCGGCGGCGCTTGGAGCGGCGCAGCTTGCGGCGGGCTTCGGCGGCCTTGAGCTTGCGCTTCATGGCCGGCGACATGTAACGCTCGCGGCGCTTGACCTCTTTAAGCACGCCGTTGCGTTCGCATTCCCGCTTGAAGCGGCGCAGGGCCTCTTCGAGACCTTCGCCTTCACGCAGTTTAATGAACACCATAGTTAGTTAATTCACCACCTTTCCGGAGACGGAACCCAATATTAAAGACAAGAGCGAAGCGATATTCAGCCGGGCGGCCACTGCATCGGCCGCCCTCCCAGCAAATGATAGTGCAGATGATCCACGGACTGCCCGGCGCCCTTCCCGTTGTTCGTCACCAGCCGGAACGAAGGGAGCTTGGCTCCCTCCGCGACCCGGCATGCCAGCCTCTGCAAATGCCCCAATAGAGCGGCATCCCCATCCGTCGACGCGCTCAGCGACCCCAAATGCTTCTTCGGGACCACCAATAAATGCGTCGGGGCCTGGGGCGTAATGTCCTTGAAAACGAGCGCTTGCTCGTCCTCATGGACGATCTGGGCGGGAATCTCGCGTCGGACGATGCGGCAGAACAGGCACTCCTGCAACGGAAGGATTATATCCTTATAGCCCACCCCGGGCAAGGGCCCTCGGCTCCCCCCGCCAAGTGGGCCTAAAGACCGGAACCGGTGATTTCGCGGGCTTCGGCGGTCAGCTTCTCCGCCGAAGGGAAGTGGGCGGACAGGAAGACCAGGAACAGGGCGAACGGGGCCAGGTTGACCCAGTAGGCGGGGTAAGCCCGGAGGACCCCGTTGAGCGCCGCGATGTAGGCGACCGTCATGCCGAGCAAAGCCGCGCCCTCGCGGCAGGCCAGGCGCACGATGTAGGCCGCCTGGACGCGGGCGGCCAGCGCCCCGGGAGTCCGCCGCAGCGCGATCCGCCAAAAGTACTCCGAGGCGACGATCGAGATCAGCGCCAGGATCATCATCACGGTGGTCAACGTGTTGACCGCCTTGACCTCGCTCGCCGCGGGGACCTTCGCCGCGGCGTTGACGTACGACCAGACGACGAGCCCGGCCATCAGGATCAGGCCGCCGCCCATCGCGCTGGCGATGATCTGCAGCAGGTGGGCCGCCTCGCGCGGAACGCCGTCGTCTTCTTGGATCATATTCCGCCCAACTCGTACTGCACGAGGGCGGCCGCGGCGATGGCCGCGGTCTCGGCTCGCAGGACGCGGGGGCCTAGGCCGAACACGACCGCGCCTCCGGCCTCGGCCATCTCGACTTCCTCGTCGGAGAATCCGCCCTCGGGGCCGATGAACAGGCTCACCTCCAGCGGGGCTTCGCCCCGCTCCGCGGCGGCGGCGCGCAATGCAGGGCCGAGCGTCTGCGACGCGACGGAGCCCTTCATGCCCTCGTACGCGAGCAAGGCGATGCCCTTGTCCTTCACCGCGCGGATCGCGTCGCGAAACTGCGCGGCGTCGCGCACCGGCGGCAGATCGGCGCGGCCGCACTGCTTGGCCGCCGCCATGATCAGCCGCGACCAGCGCTCGGCCTTGGCCTTCGTGCGCTCGACCTCGTGAAGCAGCACAACGGTGCGCGGCGTCAGCAACGGCGTGAACGACGACACGCCGAGCTCGGTGCCTTTCTCGAGCGCGTAGTCCCAGTGGCTCGCCTTGAGCAGGCCGAGATAAAGGTTCAGCGTGACGGGCGCGCGCTGGTCGTCGGCTTTGATCGTCTCCGTGACCTTGCCGGTCACCGAACCGTCGGCGTGCACGCTCTCGATGACGCCCTTGAACTTCCCGCCCTTCCCGTCGAACAAGTCGAGCTCCGCGCCGACGCCGAGGCGCAGGACCTTGGCGACGTGGAACGCCTCGGGCCCCTTCAGCACGAAGCCGCCGCGGCTGACGTCGTCGGGCTCGACCAGGAATTGGGGCATGCTATTGGCCGAAGATCTTGCCGAAGACGCCGCTCTTCTTGCCGTCGTCCTCGTCGGAGAGCGTCTTGCGGAACTCCTCGAGGAGCTCCTTCTGCTTCGCGGTGAGCTCGCGCGGGACGTCGACCTTCACGTGGACGAGCATATCGCCGCGTCCGCGGCCGTGCAGCTTCGGCATGCCGTGCTCGCGCACGCGCAGGGTGCCGCCCGTCTGCGTGCCGTGAGAAATCTTGACCGTCACGGGCTCACCGTCGATCGTCGGCACGGTCGTCGTGCCGCCGAGCGACGCGGTCGCGATGTCGATGTGCGCGTTAACGGACAGGTCGTCCTCGTGGCGCTCGAACCGCGGATCGGGCTTCACGTGGACCTCGAGATACAGGTCGCCCGGCGCGGCGCCCCGCGGGCCCGCCTCGCCTTCGTCGGAGATCCGCAAGGTCGCGCCGTGGTAGATGCCCGGCGGGATCTTGATCTTGAGCTCCGCCTGCTTGCGCACGCGGCCCTGGCCCCTGCAGTCTTTGCACGGGTTCTCGACGATCTGGCCCTCGCCGCCGCACTGCGGGCAGGCCTGGGACATCGCGAAAAAGCCCTGGGACACCTGCACGCGGCCGGAGCCGCGGCACTGCGTGCAGCGCTTGACGCCCGAGCCCGGCTTGCCGCCGGAGCCGCGGCAGGTGCCGCAGGACTCGATGCGCTCGAAATGGAGCGGGAGTTGGGCGCCCTTGAACGCGTCCTCGAGCGTGATCGTCGTCGAATACTTGAGATCGTTGCCGCGCGCGCGGCGTCCGCCGCCGCCCTGTCGGCCGCCGCCGCCTTGGCCGCCGAAGAGGTTCTCGAAGAGGTCGCCGAAGACCTCGTTGACGTCGACGCCCTGACCGAAGCCCTCGAAGCCGGGGCCGCCTTGGCCGCCGAAGCCGCCCGCGCCCTGATTGACGCCGGCCTCGCCGTACTGGTCGTACATCTTCCGCTTCTTCGCGTCGGAGAGCGCCTCGTAGGCGCCGTTTATCTTGCGGAACGTCGCCTCGGCGTCCTTGTTGCCGGGGTTGCGGTCCGGGTGATGTTTCATGGCGGCCTTGCGATACGCGGCCTTGATCTCCGCGTCGGTGGCGTTGCGCGCCACGCCCAGCAAGCCGTAATAATCCTCAGCCATTGGCATTCACCCGGACCGTCCCGGTTCCTTTACTTAGATTCCTTCTCGTCGACGACTTCCGCGTCCACGACGCCGTCCTTCGCGGCTCCGGCGCCGGCGGGTCCGCCCTCGGCGGACGCTCCCGGACCGGCCTTCGCCGACTCGGACTTATAGACTTCCTCGGCGAGCTTATGCGACGCCTTCATCAGCGCTTCCTTGGCCTTGTTGATGGCCGCGATGTCGTCGCCCTTAAGGGCGTCCTTGAGCTCGGAGATGCCGCGGTCGATGTTCTGACGGTCCTCGGCCGAGACCTTGTCGCCGTGCTCCTTCAGCGCCTTCTCGGCGGAGAAGAGGAGCGTATCGGACTCGTTCTTGGCCGTGACGGTCTCCTTGAACTTCTTGTCGTCGTCGGCGAACTGCTCGGCCTGCTTCACGTACTTCTCGATGTCCTCTTTGTTCAGCTTGCTGGAGGCCGAGATCGTGATGTGCTGGGCCTTCTTCGTGCCGAGGTCCTCGGCCTTCACGCTGAGGATGCCGTTCGCGTCGATCGAGAACGTCACCTTGATCTGCGGCGTGCCCCGCGGCGCGGGCGGAATGCCGTCGAGGTCGAACTTTCCGAGCGGCACGTTGTCCGTCGCCTTCGGGCGCTCGCCCTGGAGCACGTTGACCGTGACGGCCGGCTGGTTGTCGGCCGCGGTCGAGAACGTCTGCGACTTCTCGACGGGCACGGTCGTGTTGCGCTCGATGACGGGCGTCATGACGCCGCCCAAGGTCTCGATGCCGAGGGTCAGCGGCGTGACGTCGAGGAGAAGAACGTCCTTCACCTCGCCGGTGAGGACGGCGGCCTGGACCGCGGCGCCGGAGGCGACGCATTCCATCGGGTCGATGCCGCGCTCGAGCTTCTTGCCGACGTAGTCCTCGACGAACTTCTGCACGATCGGCATGCGCGTCGGACCGCCGACGAGAATGACCTTCGTGATGTCCGAGCTCTTCAGCTTCGAGTCGGTCAGCGCGTGCTCCATGCTGGTCTTGCAGCGCTTGACGATCGGCTCGACGAGCGACTCGAGCTTCGCGCGGCTGATCTTGAGCGTGAGATGCTTCGGCACGTTGTCGATCGCCGTGAGGTAAGGGAGGTTCAGGTCGGTCTCGAACGTCGTCGAGAGCTCGATCTTCGCCTTCTCGGCGGCCTCGCGCACGCGCTGATAGGCCATCGGGTCGCTGCTCACGTCGGCACCCGTCTCCTTCTTGAACTCGCCGACGATGAAGTCGACGAGCGCTTTGTCCATGTCCGTGCCGCCCAATTGGGTGTCGCCGGAGGTCGAGATCACTTCGAAGACGCCGCCGCCGAAGTCCATGATCGTGACGTCGAGCGTGCCGCCGCCCAAGTCGAAGACCATGATCTTCTCGTCCTTGCCCTTCTTGTCGATGCCGTAGGCGAGGCACGCGGCCGTGGGCTCGTTGACGATGCGCACGACCTCGAGGCCCGCGATGGTGCCGGCGTCCTTGGTGGCCTGGCGCTGGTTGTCGTTGAAGAAGGCGGGGAC
>JBBQVX010000170.1:0-4962 GCA_038211115.1 Elusimicrobiota bacterium
CGGACCTAGTCCCTGTTCTGCGACCGCCTCGAGGCCGCGTATCCGGCGGAGCACCCGCTCTTCGCCCTCAAATGCGCCGACGGCTACCGCGACGAGACGCGCCTGGTCCTGACCGCGGGCGCTTTTCGCGGCAAGGAGCGCGAGCTCGATCCGGCGCTCTCGCTCTTCATCCCGCAGGCCGGCTCCGGACCGGTCCCCAAGAAGAAACGGACGAAATAGATGCCCTATCAGGATCACTTCGCCGGACAGGCCTACGCCGACGCGTTCCGCAAGATCGACCCGCTGCTCGACAGCGAGCCGACGGCGACCTACCGCAAGCTGCGCGACCTGTGGCTGATCGCGCAGTTCCGCCGCGAGGAGAGCGCCGCGCTGCCGTCGCCGTGGAAAGAGTTCTGCCTGTCGTCGCTCGAGTGGGGCGCCGGCCGAGACCTCGAGGCGATCAAGCTCCTCGACCGAGCAAGCCTCGTCTCCCCCCGCTATTTCTGGATGCGCTACTACATCGCCGAGATCCTCCTGCGCCGGCTCGATCTCTACGAATTGGCCCGCGAGGAGATCCAGGCCGTCGTCATGAAGTGCCCCTGGCTGTGGGAAGCCAGATGCCTGTGGGCCGAGAACCTCATGGCCGTCGGCCATCCCGACCCGCTGAAGGCCGTCCGCGCAATCACGGTGCCGGAGCAGTCGCGCGCCTCGTTCCTCGCGTGGCGCGGCGCGCTGGAGCTCTGGTGGGGCGAGTACGCCCTCGCGGTGAAGGACCTCGACATCGCCGCGAACCTCGACAACCCCGACGCGCTGTGCTGGCGCGGCGGCGCCCTCTGCAGGCTCGGGAAGCTCGCGGAGTCCAAGCGCGATCTCGACCGCCTGCTGACCTTGGACCCGAAGGATCCCGAGGGCCTGGTCTGGCGCGGCGAGGTCAACCGCTTGCTCGGACGCTGGCCCGAAGCGCTCAAGGATCTCGAGGACGTCATCGCGATCAGCGGCGACAAGCCGTGGGCGCACGCGAACCGCGCGCTCCTCCATCTCGAGCGAAAGGATCTGCTCGCGGCCTACAAGGATTTCGCGCGCCTTTACATGAACCACGGCGAGATCGCCGAGATCGCGAAATCCCCGTTCACGGCCGCCCGCCTCAAGCGTCTGCTCGGCGACCTGTTCGACGCCGGCCGCGGCTGCCGCCGCTCCGATCCGCATTTGAACGCGGGCTGGATGAGGGCGGCGGGCGCCCCGGTGCCGGCGAAGCCCGTCTCGGGCTCGCGCCTGCGCTCGTGGGCTCTGTCGGCGGGAATCGCGTCGCCGCCCGAGAGCCCCGACTCCGGCGCGGTGACCGAGGAGCAGGTCCGCGAGGCCCTCGCGCCGAAAGGAGTCCGCCGGTGAAAGCCGAGGCCGCGGCCATCAAAAAAGGCATGACGCTGTTCAACGCACGCCGCTACGCCGAAGCCCGCGTCCAGTTCGAAGCCGCGCTCGCGCTCAATCCGGATTCCTCGCAGGCCGCCGTCTCGCTCGCCCACTCCCTGCAGTGCACGGGCGAGTTGGACCGCGCGCGCGCCGTCCTCGAGGCCCACACGGGGAAGCACCCGGAGGACGCCGCCGCCCGCGTCGGGCTCGCGGACATCCTCGGAATCCAAGGGCGCGTGGCCGAGGCGGTCGCGGCCTACGAGGCGGCGCTCGCGCTGGCGCCACGCGACAGCGCGGTCGTCATGAGCCTGGCCCGGCTGTACCTGCGCGCGCGGGAGACGGGGAAGGCCGAGGCGGCGCTGCGGCGCGCCGTCGCGCTGAAGGCCGGCTCCGAGGCGTCCCTCCTGCTCGGAGAGCTGCTCAAGGACAAGGGCGCCGCGTCCGAGGCCCGGCCGCACCTGCGCCGCGCCGCCGCCGTCCGGCCGGACGCCGCGGACGCGCGCGCCCGCCTGATGGCCGGGCTCACGCGCTTCCGCGCGAACGTGAAGCTCGGCGCGTTCAAGGAGGCGTTCCTCGAGGCGGACGCGCTGCTCGACGACCAGGGCTCCCAGGAGTGCATCGATTCGTTCTTCGTGTCGCCGGATCAAAACGAGCTGATGCCCGTGCTGGAGACGCTCAAGGCCTTCTCCGCGGCGAGCCCCGGGAATCCCTGGCCGTATTATTTCCGCGCGACCTTGCTCAGCAACATGGGCCGCGGAGAGGAGGCGAGCGCCGAGACCGAGAAGCTGCGCACGATGCCCAAGCGCTACGGCTGGATGCGCCACAAGCACGGGGAGATCCTGCTGACGAACCGCCGCGACTACGCGGGCGCCGAGAAGGAGTATGCGGCGGCGGTCAAGTGCGTGCCCGGCTTCTGGAAAGCGCGCGCCGCCCTCGCCGAGATCGCGCTGTGCCGCGGCGACGCCGCGGCCGCCGCGCGCTTGACCGCGCGGCTCATCGAGGAGCTTCCGCCGCAGTCCAAGCCGTGGGGCGGCGCGTGCCGCGGCAAGCTCCAGCTGTGGTCCGGCGAGTACGCGAAGGCGCTCGAAAGCCTCGAGCCCGCCGTGAGCGCGGGCGTGCCGTACTCCCTGCGCTATCGCGGAGCGGCCTTCCTGCTCTCCGGCCGCCTCGACGAGGCCGCGCGCGATCTCGAGGACTCGTTGCGCCAGGGCGTCGACGCCGAGGGCCTGACCTGGCGCGGCGAGCTCAAGCGCCTGCGCGGTGACTTCAAGGGCGCGATCGAGGATCTCAACGCCGCGATCCGCATGGACGGCGCAAATTCGTTCTGGGCCCTGGCCGACCGCGCGCTCGCGAAGGGCGCCGCAGGCGACGCGGCCGGGATGGGCGCCGATTTCTCGACGATCCGGCGCGACGTGCTCGACCGTTTCGAGAAGGAGGCGGGACTCAAGGCGAAATCACCCGCGGATTCGGACGCCATCCGGAAGGTCCTCGCCGCGGGCCTAGCGCTCGGGCGCGGCGTCCGCGTCTCCAACGAATATCTCTTTCCGGTCTGGATGGGGCATGCCCGCGACGCTTAGCGCCCCGCAGAAGGCGCGGCTCAAGCGCGACGGCTACGTCGTGGTCCGCGGCCTCGTGCCACGCCCCCTCGTCGACGAGGCCTTGCGCGAGATCAACCACGGCCTCGGGACGAGGACGGGCTCCTATTCCGTCGAGACGGACTGGCTGTCGGAGCACGTGAGCTCCCCCGCCGCGATGAACCTCTTGCGGCTCAGCCCGGCCGCGGCGCTCGTCCAGTCGCTGCTCGGAGAGGTCGAGCCGTGTTCTCAAGCCCAGATCGCGCTGCGCTTTCCCGCGCGGCCGGGCGACGCCCCGGCGCCGCCCGACGCCCACATCGACGGACTCTCCCCGGACCGCGCGATCGAACGCTTCTCGATGCTCGTCGGCGTGCTGCTGAGCGACGCGCCCGGGAAATCCATGGGCAATCTCGCGGTCTATCCCGGCACGCACTTGAGCGTCGCGCGCCGCGTGCGCGAGCACGGGCTCGAGGCCGCGAGAGCCGGACTCATCGCGAAGCTGCGCCTCCCCGCGCCGGTGCAGATCACGGGCAAGGCCGGCGACGCGGTCATCTGCCATCATCAGCTCGCCCACGGCAAGATGAAGAATTTCTCGCACGAGATCCGCTCCATGGCGTACTTTCGCATCTATCACCGCGACGCGTGGCGCGACCGCACGGAGACTTACGTAAAGCGGGCCCTGACCGATCCCTGGATGGAATGGCCCGCCATGAGAGGCATTCGTGGAACTTAACCCCGCGCAGAAGAAGAAGCTTCTCGAGGACGGCTACATCACGGTGCCCGGCCTCGTGCCGCCGGCGCTTGTCAAAGAGGCGCTGCGCGAGATCAACCACCGGCTCGGCCTCGGCCGCACGCAGACGATGGACGCGTACGCCGACGCGCGCGACTACTGGTCGGACGACGTCGACGCGCCCGCGATCATGGACCTGCTGTTTAAGAGCCCGCTGTGGGACCTCGCCGAGGCGCCCGCCGGCGCCGGCAAGCTCCAGCGGCCGGCCACCGGGCAGATCGCGCTGCGCTTCCCCTCCGTGAATAACTCGCACGGCGGGCCCGCCTCGCACGTCGACGGTTTCTACTCCCCGAACGCGAACAAGACGATCAGCCGCTTCACGATGCTGGTCGGCGTCCTGCTCAGCGACGTGCCCGAGAAGTACATGGGCAACCTCGCCGTATACCCGGGCACGCACCGGAAGATCGCCGAGTACATCGAGCGCAGCGGCTCGGCCTCGCTGCGCGCCGGGCTCGCGGGCAAGATCGACCTGCCCGAAGCCGTGCAGATCACCGGCAAGGCCGGGGACGCAGTCCTCCTCCACTACCAGCTCGCCCACGACAAGGAGCAGAACCTCTCCCACCAGATACGCTACGCGGCCTACTGGAGGATCTGGCACGTCGACGCCGACGCGCAGCAGCCCGAGGGCCTCACGGACATCTGGCGGGAATGGCCCGCCCTCGCCGCTCCGGAAAAAAATGCCCCCCGCAAGAAAAAAGGGAAGTAAGGCCGCCGACGCCACGGCCCTCGGCATCGAGCACTACAACGCGGGGCGCTACGCGCGGGCGCTGCGCTGCTTCCGCGCCGCCGCCTCCCGGGGCGAGGGCGGCATGCAGACGCGGGTCTTCCTCGGGCACGTCGCGGGCTCGCTTGGCCGCCGCGCGGAGTCGATCGCCGCCTTCACGTCGGTCCTCGCGGACGATCCGCGCCATCTTCCCGCCTACGCCGGCCTCGCGAACGTGCTCCTGCGCCTCGCCCCCGCGCGCGACCCGAAGGCGGAAAAGGTCATGCACGGCATTTTCGCGCTCAAGCCCGGGAACGCCGCACGCCGGACGGAGCTTCGAAACGCCTTGAGCGCCTGCGGCGGGGCCTACCGCGCGGCGGGAGACCTCGAGACCGCGGAGAAGGCGCTGCTCCGGGCCCATCTGCTCGGGGAGAAGACGGGCGGCGCCGCGCGGCGCCGCCTCGTCGACGTCATGCGCATGCGCGGCCAGGCCTACGTGTCCGAGG
>JBBQVX010000171.1:0-4948 GCA_038211115.1 Elusimicrobiota bacterium
GGCTGATCTCGAGGTCCTTCGGATCGCTGAGCCCCTTTTCCGAGACCATGATGTTCTTGATGTCGGCGGGCGCGTTCTTGCCGGGGTAGAGGTCCTCGAACCAGTTCTTCGCGGTGCCGACCGGGCCGGCCGCGGGGCCCGTCTTGTCGACGGAGGAGCCGATCGCGTGGCCCATCTCGTGGATGAGGACCTGCTTCAGCTCCTGGTCGGGCTTGGCGTCGAGAATAGCCAGAGCGTAATCGGGAAGGCCCTCGGCCTCGCCGACGACGGAGCAGCTGTCCTTGAAGCTGCCCTTCGGAAAGTTCTTGCCCGCCACGTCGGCGCCGATCTGCTTCTTCAGCGAGCCGCCGAACCACACCTCGAAAACGGGGAAGTAGACGTGCTGGGCGTCGTTCGGGGGCGCGTGCGCCTTGAACGCGTCCTTGACCACCTGGCAGAGCGTGATCATGTCGTCGATCGCAATGACGCACAGCGGGTCCTTCTTCTTGTCCGCCTCCGAGCGCCGGTTGCAGTCCGCGTCCTTGGGGTAGGAGAACAGCTGGTGGCCGCCCTTGCCGTCGTCCGTCTCCTTCGGCTTGATCAGCTCGACGTTTTTCGTGAGGAGCGCGTAGCCGGCCATGAAGAGGATGTCGTTCGTGAAATTGCTGCCGACGACCCCGTTCTGCTGATAGAGGATGAGATGGAAGAACTTCTTCGCGCCGTTCTTGCCTTCGCATTTGCACGGCGTATCCGGGCCGCCGCAGGCGGGCGCCGTCTGCCCGCCGGCCTGCGCCTTGCCCGCGTATTGCGACTTCAGCGCCTTCATTCGAGCCGCGACGTCGTTTTCTTGGGCCGCGGCCGGGACCGCGAGGAGGAGGAGGAGGGCAAGCTGCAGAGGGGGGCGCATCTGACCAGTATGACCCCCGCGAGCGGCGTTTTCAAGGGGGGCGTAAGCCCGGACCGGGCTCGAATGGTATCATGAGGCATGCTCCGGGTCTGGGTTCGACGCGCCATTTTGGCCGCGGCCGCGGCGGTTTTTTGCGCCGTCGCCGTCGTCGGCGGGATGTTCCTGTCGGGGTGGTGGCGCTATCATCAGCTCGAGCGCTCCATCATCGAGAAGATGGACTCGTACTACCTCAACCTGACCGTCCCCGGCCGCGAGGAGTACCTGCTCTCCGAGGACGAGGCCTTCGAGGTCCCGTACATGGCCTCGAAGCTGTCGGTCGCGGCCGCCCCGACGCGCATCCTCGACGCGAAGGACCGCCTGATCGCCGAGTTCTCGGTCGAGAAGGGCCAGTACGTGCGCTCCCCGGACGATCTGCCCGCTTTT
Organism: Elusimicrobiota bacterium; assembly: GCA_038211115.1. Taxonomy (GTDB): domain Bacteria; phylum Elusimicrobiota; class Elusimicrobia; order UBA1565; family UBA9628; genus GWA2-66-18. Next base: position 1,310 of record JBBQVX010000171.1, read on the forward strand.
CTCAAGAAGGCTCTCGTCTCGAGCGAGGATGCCCATTTTTACGCGCACCACGGCGTGGACTGGAAGGCGACGGCGCGCGCGATCGCCGTGACGCTGTCCCACGCGCGTCGGCCGCAGGGCGGCTCGACCTTGACCCAGCAGCTCGCCAAGCAGATGTTCACGACCCGCAAGCGCACCGCCGGCCGCAAGATCTTCGAATATTTCTGCGTGAGGAAGCTCGAGCAGAAGTTCACGAAGGATCAGATCCTGATGATGTACCTGAACTTCGCCTACTTCGGCCACGGCGCGTTCGGCGTCGAGTCCGCTTCGCACTACTACTTCGACAAGCCGGCCTCCGCGCTCGACGTCGGCGAGGCCGCGATGATGGTCGGCATCATCCCGAGCCCGAATAAATACTCGCCGCTCGACTCGCCCGAGCTCGCCCGGCCGCGCCAGCGCACGGTGCTCAAGCGGATGGTCAAGAACGGCTTCATCCCGGACTCGTCCGTCGAGCGCATCGAGACGGAGTTCTGGGATCGCTACAAGCGCCGCGCGAGCATCCCCGAGGTGTCCTTCTGGCGTACCCGCGTCAACGAGGCCCCGTACGTCGTCGAGTACGTGCGCCGCCAGATGCTGCGGACCTACTCGAAGGAGCGTCTGCTGCGAGGCGGCCTCGTCATCCGCACGACGTTCGATCTCGACGCGCAGAAGGCCGCTCAGCGCGCCCTGCGCGAGCGTCTCGCCAAGGAGAACGACCCCGGGGCCAAGCCCGACGAGGACGGCGAGCCGGCCGGCAAGGAAGCCCCGGTCGAGGGCGCGCTCGCGGCCTTGGATCCCAAGACCGGCGCCCTTCTAGCGCTCGTCGGCGGGTCCGGCTTCAGCTTCCAGAACCAGCTCGACCGGGCGACCGACGGCCGCCGCCTGATGGGCTCCTCGGTGAAGCCGTTCGTGTGGGCGGAGGCCTACGAGAGCGGCCGCTACACGGCGCAGAGCAAGTTCGTAGACGAGCCGATCACCTACAAGATCGGCGGCGGCCGCAAATGGTCCCCGCACAACTACGGCAACAAGTATTTCGGCGAGGTCCGCCTCGACTTCGCCCTGTGGAAGTCCTTGAACTCGGTCGCGATCAAGCTTCTGAAGGACATCGACATCGACAAGGTCCTCGAGGCGCTGTCGAAGGCGGCCGGCGTGCCCGTCGAGCGCCTTCCGCGCAACCTCTCGCTGGCCCTCGGCACCGCCGATATCTCGCCCGTCCAGATGGCCTCGGCGTACGCCGTCTTCGCCAACGGCGGCCGCGCCGTGCGGCCATGGTGGCTGCGCGGGATCGCGGACCGTGAGGGCAAGGTCCTGAGCGAAGGCGAGGCCCCGAAGGCCGAAGGGGAGGTCGTCTTCTCCTCGGCCGCGGCGCGCATGATGATCGATACGATGCGCGGCGTCCTGGGCCCGGAGGGCACGGGCTACGCGTCCGCGCGCCGGCTGGGCTTCAACGTTCCGGCCGCCGGCAAGACCGGCACGACGAACGACTATCGCGACGCCTGGTTCGCCGGCGTGACCCCGGACCTGGCGGCGGCGGTCTGGATCGGTCACGACGACATGCGCGTCGCGATGTCTCCCGGCAAGGCGGGCGGCTCCATCGCCGCCCCCGCGTGGATGACCTTCGTCAAGGAAATATACATGTCCAGGCCGACCCGGGAGTTTTGAGCGTCAGGCCGAGCGTTAAGGCTTCGGCGCGGCTTCGCGGCTGAGCGCGAGGGACGGGGAACCATCGGGCCCGTAGCGCAAAGTCAGGCGCGCGATCGTGCCGTCCTCGATGCGCACGAACCGCTCGCGCGGCTGCAGGGCGTCGGGCAGGCGGGTCCACTCGCCGATCGGCGGCAGAAACCAGTGCTCGAGACGGACCGGCTGATTGCCCGCCGTCAGCTTCAGGCGCGCGCGCTTTTCCTGGGAGCGCGGGCCGACGGCGGTCTTGCCCGCTTCCTTGCCGTCGACGAAGATCTTCGTGAAGGATACGCCCTCGTCGTCGGCGTTCGGCACGGCCTCGACGATGACGGCCTCGAAATTGGGGTCCTTGACCTCGATGACCGCCACGGGCGGAGGAGGTGGAGGCGGCTTCGGGAACTCCGCCCGGCGCGGCCCGGCGCAGGCCGCGGCGAGCAGGACGGCGACGATCGCCAACCGGCTCATTTCGCGCGCACGCGGAACGAGTATTTGTCGCGCACGTTGTTCTGCGCGGCGTCGGCCGGCTTAAGCCGGACAGCGTAGGTGCCGCGGTCGAGTTCCCGCTCGATCGAGACGGGCTCGCCGGCCTTGGCGGCGGAGGCGGCGGCGACCTCCTTGTACTCCTGATCGAATAAGGTCATCGCGGGAGCCACGTTGATCACGCCGGTGAGCTCGAGCACGACGACTCCCTTCTGATAGAGATTGAACTCGTACCAGTCCTCGTCGCCTTTTGGCGCGAAGTAGCCGTCGACGGACTCGCCGACTTTGAGCGACTGCACGGTGCCGCTCGAATTGTTCGGCTCCCATTCGAGGCCGGTCTGAAACGGGATCAGCTTGCGGGCGAGCTGATAGCTCTGCCGGCTGTCGGATTTCTTGCCCGACTTCTCCGACACGACGAGATGATAGTCCCCGCCGGTGAGGCCCCAGCCGGTCAGGATCTCGGGCTGCTCCTTGCCCATGTTGTCGATGAACGAGATCTCGTTTCCGAGGCCGTCTCTCAGCGAAAGCGTCAGATCCATGCCGGCCAAGCCCGAGAGCTCGGCGCGCAAGAGCTGCTTCGAGCCGCTGTCGACCGTGACCTTGTACCAGTCCTGGTCGCCGGCCGGCGCGATCGTGCCGGAGATCGAGTCGAGGCTGAGAGGGGTCGCGTCGGCGCGCTGGTCGTTCGGCTCGAACTCGGTCGCGCCCTGGTAGGGCAGCAGCTCGGTCAGCAGGTCGTAGGGGACGTCGGAGTTGCCCGTGTTCTTGTACTTCGAGCGGAGCCGCAGCTGGAACTTGCCCGGGCCGCGCACGCCGAAGTTGCGCAGGCTTTCGCCCTCGCCGATCCCGCCCGCGTCGAGCTCCTTGAGCTTGTAGCCGTTCGTGTCGTACACCTCGAGGATCGCGTCGACCTTCGGAACCTCGCTCACGTCGATGTTGAGGAGGAACAGCCCGGACTTCGCGACCTCGATGGAATACCAGTCTTCTTCGGCGGCCTCGGGGTCGTCGGACAGCAGCTGCTTCGCGGGCCAGTAGTGGCCCTTGGCGAGCCCGCCCGCCTCGATGGTCTGAGCCGTGAGCGCGGTGTCGTTCGGCTCCCGCTCCCGCCCCGCGGCGCCGGCGAGCGACGTCTGAAGCTCGTAAACCTGCGCAGGATTGTTCGCTTTCTCGTTTTTGTTCGATACGACGAGATAGTACGCGCCGGCGCTCAGCCCGAGGTCGAGCAGTTGCTCGTCGCCGCCGACCGTGGTTTCGTCGACGCGCTTGAGCTCGCGCCGGTCCTTATCGAAGAACGAGAGGACGAAGTCGACGTCCTTGATGCCGCCGATCTTCGCGGTCAGAACGCCGTCCGCCGCGACGTCGATCCGGTACCAGTCCTGGTCTTTCGGGTTGCCGATCGTCCCAGTCGCTTTGCCGCCGGCTTTGAGGCTCGTCGCCTGCTGATAGGAGTCGTTCGGCTCC
>JBBQVX010000172.1:0-4944 GCA_038211115.1 Elusimicrobiota bacterium
TGGCTTCGGATGTGAAGGCTTCGTGATCGAACGGCGCGGACATGCGGCCAGTTTACCAAATGGCCGCGCTTGAAGACTTGGCCCCAATATAGTTTCATGAGGGCACTATGAACCTCATCCCCCAAGTCATCGAGCGCGCCACGCAGGGCTCCGTCATCGGCTACGACATCTATTCAAGGCTGCTGAAGGACCGCATCATTTTCGTCGGAGGCTATGAAGGCGAGTTCACCACCGACTCGGCCAACACCCTCATCGCCCAGCTGCTCTACTTGGACAGCGACGACAGCACGAAGGACATCAACCTCTACATCAACAGCCCGGGCGGCATGGTCACGGCCGGCCTCGCGGTCTACGACACGATGCAGTTCATCAAGTCGCCGATCACGACGATCTGCATGGGCATGGCGATGAGCTTCGGCGCGGTCATCCTCGCCGCGGGCTCCAAGGGAAAGCGCTACGCGCTCCCCAACTCGCGCATCATGATCCACCAGCCGCTCGTCGGCGGCATCTCCGGCCAGGCGACCGACATCATCGTCGAGGCGAAGGAGATGGCGCACACCCGCCGCATCCTCGAGGAGATCATGGCCAAGCACACCGGCCAGACCTTCGAGAAGATCAACCGCGACATGGAGCGCAACAACTACATGTCGGCCGAGGAAGCCCAGAAGTACGGCATCATCGACGAAGTCATCATGGGCGCCAAGGCCATCGCGCTGCACGCGATCCCGAAGAAATAAGTCCTCCCGTAAGAACGAAGAAAGGCCCGGCTCCTATGAGCCGGGCCTTTTTTCATTACGGGGTGGGGAGGCGCGAAGCGCCGTGGGGAGGGGCGAGCAGCCCCGACCCTACCAGCCTTTGGATTCGCGCGCGACCTCGTCGTCGATGGCCTTGTCGATCGCGGCCTTCAACTCCTTCTTGCGCTGGTCGACCGTCTGCTGCACGCTCGTCACCGCGCCCTTCGCGGTTCCGAAGCGGGCGCGCGCGTCGTTGGCCTCGGCCTCGGTGAAGTCCGTCGAGGCGTTGCCGAGCTGCCAGGGCTCGAGGAGATCGCGGTGGATGCCGTGCTCCCAATCGGGATTCCCGACGTCGGCCGACTTCGGCAGCGACTTGTCCAGGCTCTCGGATTCCATCGCGCGGTCGCCGCGGAGGGTCTTCACGTCGCGGTTGAAGGCCTCGATGTTGGCCTTCGCGCTCGCGGCCGCGGCCTGCGCGTTCGCGGCGTTCTGCGCGGCCTTGTCCTTCCACGTCTGGCTGTTGTCCTGGGTGATCGCCTTGCCGGCGGAGTCGTATGTCGGCTTGCCGGCGGCGTCGAGGACGGGGTCGGCGGTATGCCGGCCGGCCTCGGCGGCGTTGTCCTTCTGGGCGCGGCGCTCGGCGGCCATCGTCTTGAAGTCGTTGTCGACCTTGTCGGCGAGGTCGTCGAGCGTCGAGAGCGTGCCCGCCGCGAGCGTCGACAGGCGGTCGGCGCGCTCGAGCGACGCGCGGAAGTCGGAGCTCGTCGCGGCGAGCCGGTCGGCCACGATCTGGCGCATCGCGGCGTAGTACTGGTCGTGGAGGCCCTGCTCGCTGGCCGCCTCGAAGCGGAACGCGCCGAGCTCGGTCGTCGCCTTCGACGCCTGCTCGCCCATGGCGCCACCGATCACGGGGACCTCGGCTTGGAACTTGCGCAAGTCCTGGGCGTAGACGCCGGCGACGGTGTTTTCCTTCGCGATCTCGGCGCGCAGGTCGGACAAGGCGCGCGCGAGCGGCGCGATCGTGCCGCTCTGCTTCGCCTGGGCCTCGGCGTCGGCGAGGCGGTTCTTCCACGTCGTGAAGAGCTGCCCGCCCGGGCGCTGCTCGGGCTTCGTCGACGCGGCGTTGCCGGTCGTGCCGCCGCGCAACGCCACGAGGCCGTCGAACGCGTCGAGCGTCTTCGCCTTCGCGGCGTCGGCGTCCTGCGACGTCTTCTGGCGTGAGCGCGCCTCGGCCTCGATCTTGAAGAGGGTCTCGGCGTCGCCGGAGCGGATCGCCGACTCGATCTTGACGACTTCCTGCGCGGCGCGGGACTGCTCCCACACCTTGTTCTTCGCGCTGCCGTTGTGGACGAGCAAGCCGATGATGAGGCCGATCACGATGACCGCGCCGCCGATGATGGCGAGGAGCTTGACGTTGATCTTGCCCGAGCGCGGGCTGCGGGGCGAGGGAACCCGGGACGAGTCGTCGGAGGACGCCGCGGCGGACGGCTTCAGCGCGGAGGAAAGCGCCGAGGGCGCTCCGGGAACCGCGTCCGCGGACGCTGCGGACAGGGAGCCGGTATAGGCGGTCTCAAGGGCCGACGCGGCCTCGAGCGAGCCGGGCTTGGAGGCGGTGATCTTCGCGGAGACGACTTCGAGCACGGGCTTGACGGCGACCGGCGTCGCAGCGGCGGCGGCGACGGGCGCCAGCGCCGCGGGCGTCAGGCTCGCAGCGGCGAGGACGGGGACCAATGCCGTGGGCGTCGAGAAGGCGCCGATCACGGGCATGGCCGAGATCGAAGGGGCGGCGACCGTCGCGGAGAAGGCGACGGGGGCCGGAGCCTTGGCCAGGGCCTGGGCCATCGACGCGGTCGGGACGAGGGAGAGTGAGATAAGGACGGCAAGAAGTCGTTTCAGGAGGTTCATGGCGGGATGCTAATAAAAGGAACACACTGAACCCTAGGGTCGAAGGGCTCAGAGGTGTCCGGGCAAGGGCCCTACCTAGCCTGGGACCTCCGATCTTCTAAACGAGCAGTCGAATGATAGGATTGACAGCTTTGAAGTCTGGTGCTATAATCTAGCAGTCGCCCTAATCGATTGCCAGTTATCGGCGATACGACCCATGAGACAGCTTAAGCCCGAAGTCATCGAGCAGCGCAAGCGCCACCTTCTCCAGTGGATCGTCCACTATTACATCAAGACCTCGAAGACGGTGTCCTCGGGGCTGATCGCGGAGGAGGCGGGCCTCGATTTGTCGAGTGCTACCATCCGCAGCATCCTGCAAGAACTCGAGGAAGAGGGCTATCTCGCGCAGCCCCACACCTCGGCCGGCCGGGAACCCACCGACCGCGGCTACCGCTTCTTCGTGGACTACCTGTCCGACGTCCAGCGCCTCGCCTCCGAGGAGAAGGGACGCATCGAGGAGCAGTATCAGAAGCGCATGAGCGAGCTTGACGGCCTCTTGACCGAGACCTCGCGCTTGCTCTCGCGCATGTCGCACAGCGCGGGCATCGTGCTCTCGCCGCAGACCAAGAAGCAGACGATCAAACGCCTCGACCTGATTCCGCTCGGCGGCCGCAATGTGCTCGGCGTGCTCGTCACCGACTCGGGCATGGTCCGGCACTGGTCGCTCCAGCTCGGCTTCGCTCCGACCGTGCGCCAGATCACGCTCCTCAATAACTTCCTCAACGCCGAGATCCAGGGCGTGTCGCTCGACAAGGTCGCGGCGATCGTCTCGGGCAAGCTCGGCCAGATGGAGAAGGAGTTCCAGGAGATGGCGGGCCTGGCGAGCGAGCTGCTCCGCGAGGTCGGGCAGGTCGCGGCCCCCGAGAGCCTGTACGTCGAAGGCGCGGAAAATATTTTGTCCCAGGCCGACCAGTTCGGGGACCTGCGCGATGTCCAGGCGCTTATGCGCGTCATCGGCGAGAAGGACCGCCTGGCGGGCGTGCTCGAGCAAGAGATTAAGGAGGCGCGCCTGGACAAAATGCCGGCGCGCGTGCGCGTGCGCATCGGCGAGGAAGCGGGCCTGCCGGAGCTGAAGTCCGCGAGCCTGGTGACCCACGTCTACCGCCACAACGAGCGCGTGGTCGGGGTGCTCGGCATCCTCGGCTCCAAGCGCATGGAATATTCCCGCATGATGGGACTCGTCGACTACATCGGACGGCTCGTCGAAAGCCGCCTGCAGGAGTGGGACGAGGAGGACGGCAAATGAGCGAAGAAACGGATCAGCAGCAAGCCCCGGAGGAGACGCCCGCTCCCGTCGTGGAGAAAGCGCCTGAACCGGATTATTACAACCAGCTTATACGTCTGAAGGCCGAGTTCGAGAACTACCGCAAGCGCGTGGACCGTGAGAAGCCCGACTGGTATAAGCTCGGAGCCGCCGGCGTGCTGGGCAAGCTGCTGCCGCTGTTCGATCTCCTGCGCCACGCGCATCAAGACATCCAGACCGGGCACGCCGATACGCCGCTGGCGAAGGGCATGGACGCGATCTTTAAAGAGTACGAGAAGTTGTTCAAAGAGGAAGGCGTGACGCAGATGGACCCGCTGGGCAAGCCGTTCGACCCGCATTACCATGAGGCCTTCGGCTTCGTGAACAAGCCGGGTGTCGAGGAAGGGGCTGTGGCCGACGTGCTGCAGGCCGGCTTCCTTTTGGGCGATAAAGTTTTGCGCACCGCCAAGGTGCGCCTGCAGAAGACGGAAAAGAAATCTACGGAGGCATAAACATATGAGCAAAATCATCGGAATCGACTTGGGCACCTCGAACACGGCGGCGTCGGCGATGGAAGGCGGCAAGACCACCATCATCCCGTCGGCCGAAGGCACCAGCTTGGGCGGCAAGGCGTTCCCGTCCTACGTGGCGTTCGCCAAGGACGGCCAGCTGCTCGTCGGCGAGCCAGCGCGCCGCCAGGCCGTCGCCAACCCCGAGGGCACGTTCATGGCCTTCAAGCGCAAGATGGGCACGGACTTCAAGTTCAAGGCTCCGGACGGCAAGGAGTACACGCCGCAGCAGCTCTCGGCGTTTCTCCTCCAGAAGGTCAAGCGCGACGCGGAGGCGTTCCTCGGCACGACCGTCGACAAGGCCGTGATCACCGTCCCCGCCTTCTTCAACGACAACCAGCGCCAGGCCACCAAGGACGCCGGCACCATCGCGGGCCTCGAGGTCGTGCGCATCGTCAACGAGCCCACGGCCGCGTGCCTCGCCTACGGCATCGACAAGAAGGGCAAGGACGAG
>JBBQVX010000173.1:0-4870 GCA_038211115.1 Elusimicrobiota bacterium
GGGCGCCGTCACGACGGTGGAGCTCTCCCTCTTGGCCATGAGCATCGCCGTGATGTTGGGTCTCGCGCTCGCCTTGATGAAGCTCTACGGACCCGCTCCGATCTCCCTCATGGCCAATGTTTATGTCGAGGTCATCCGCGGCAGCCCCCTGCTCATCCAGTTGTTCCTCATCTTCTACGGCCTGCCCAACCTGGGGATCAAGCTCCAGCCGTTCCCCGCGGCCATCCTGGGCTTGGCACTCAACTACGGCGCGTACGAGGCCGAGGTCTATCGCGCGGGCATCCAGGCCATCCCCCACGCGCAGATGGAAGCCGCGCTGGCGCTCGGCATGACGCGCTGGCAGGCCCTGCGCCACATCATCATCCCGCAGGCGCTGCGCCTCGTGCTGCCGCCGACGACCAACGATTTCATCGCCTTGCTCAAGGATTCCTCGCTCGTGTCGGTGATCACCATGGTCGAGCTGACCCGCGTCTACGGGCAGCTCGCCGGGTCGACCTACGACTACATGGGCATCGGGATCCTGACGGCGCTGATGTACGTGCTCATCGGCCTGCCGTTCGTGCGCCTCTCGCGCTGGGCCGAGGCGAGGCTGGCCGTCGAGCGGCGGCCGCGAATTTCCTAAGGAGAACGACATGGGACAAGATCTGAAAGCCGCGAAGGACAAATCCGCGTACGTGCTCGGCCTCATCGGCAAGAAAGAACTCTCGGACGTTGAGAAGAAGACCGTCATCAAGGAGTCGGTGAAGTACTGGACCGACCACGTCAACGAGGGCTTCCTCAAGTACCGCAAGTCGGTCAGCACCGACTATACGGCCGTCGAGTGGTCCGACGAGGGCGCCATCTTCCGCGACATCAACGGCAAGGAGTTCATCGACATGCTCGGCGGCTTCGGCGTCTACGTCACCGGCCACCGCCACCCGAAGGTGCTCAAGGCCGTCATCGACCAACTGGGCCGCCAGGGCATCCACTCGCAGGAGCTCATCGACCCCCTGCGCACGTACCTCGCCCATCTCGTTTCGCTGATCACGCCGGGCGACCTCAAGTACGCGTTCCTGACCAACTCCGGCACGGAGTCCGTCGAGGGCTGCCTCAAGATGGCCGTGCTCACGACCGGCCGCCACAAGTTCATCGGCGCGATCGGCGGCTTCCACGGCAAAAGCATGGGCTCGCTCGGCGGAACCTCGAAGGCGGTCTTTCGCGAGCCGTTCCTGCCGCTGATGAACTGGTCGCACGTTCCCTACGGCAACATCGACGCGCTGAAGACGATGATGGAGTCCTGCGACTTCTCCGGCGACCGCGTCGCGGCCGTCGTGCTGGAGCCGATCCTCGGCGAAGGGGGCATCGTCGTCGCCCCGCCCGGCTATCTCGGCGCCGCGCGCGAGCTGTGCGATAAGTTCGGCGCGATGCTCGTCTTCGACGAGATCCAGTCCGGCATGGGCCGCACCGGCAAGATGTTCGCGTGCGAGCACGACGGCGTCGTGCCCGACCTGATGGCGCTCGGCAAAGGCTTCGGCGGCGGCATCATGCCGATCGGCGCGACGGTCGGCACCGCGAAGACCTGGGAGCGCTACATCGAGAACCCGTTCCTGCACACGACGACGTTCGGCGGCAACCCCCCCGCCTGCGCCGCCGCCATCGCGACGATCAACGTGCTCCTGGACGAGGACCTGCCCAAGCAGGCCGGCGAAAAAGGCGTGTACATGCTCAAGCAGCTGAACGCGCTGGCCGCCAAATACCCGAAGGTCCTCGTGCTCGCGCGCGGACGCGGCCTGATGCTCGGCATGGAGTTCGCCGATAACGACCTCGGCTACGAGGTGGCCAAGGAACTCTTCGGCCGCAGCATCCTGATCAGCGGCACCTACATCAACGCCCGCGTCCTGCGCCTGGAACCGGCGCTGACGATCAGCCGCGCCCAGCTCGACACCTTCCTCGGCGCGCTCGAGGAGTCGATCCAGGCCGTCTACAAGGCGCGCAAGCTCAAGTAAGGCTTAAACGCGGCGTAAGCGGCGCTTAAGCGCCGGGGGGCATACTTGGGACATGAAACCCGCCCTGATCGCCGCCGCCGCCGCCGCCATGCTTTCGGCTCCCGTGCTTCCGCTGCGCAGGGCCGCGCCTCCCGTCCCGGTTCGGCGCTCCGCCGTTGAGGAGACGGATCTCGGCCGCATCGTCTGGCTTGCGAAAGCGGACTCGGCGAAGACCCTGCGCGAGACGAAGTTCGACTTCCCTCGCCCGGAACGGAGAATCCGGGTCATGACCGATCCCGTCACCCTGCGCGGCGGCCTGGCGGCGCTCATGTCGGCGTCCGCGAGAACAATGAAGCGCGGCGCGTACCGCAGCATGGCCCTGAGCCTCGCGTCGTCCTCCGGGCGCGTCGTCCTCGAGCTCCGGGACGCCGGACCGGGCCTGAGTGTCCATGACTTGGCCGACATGTACGGGAGCGGCGGCTCCGGCCTCGCGGACGCCCGCCGCCGCATCGAGCGCGCCGGGGGCGTCATCAACGTCTCGAGCGAAGTCGGGGCCGGTACCGTGTATCTCATCGAGTTTCCAAAGAGCTAAACTGGCGGCATGATCGCCCTTCTCCTGCTGCTGGCCGCGCCCGCGGGCGCGGAGACTCTAGTCGTTTCGCGCCCCGTGAAAGCCCTGCTCAACGAGCGCATCGAGCTCAAGCCGATCGCCGGGCACCACTTCAACGTCGAGGCGCCGCAGAAGTGCGGCAAAGAGCGAGCCGAGGAGGTCACGCCGCGGGTATTTCGGTGCCGTCTGGCGTCCTCAGGCGACGTCGAGGTCGTCGCGAGCGTCTGCGACGACGCGAAGACCTTCTGCCGCCAGGAGCGCTTCAAGGTCAGCGTCGCGGGCCGCAAGACCGCCGCCGCGCGCGTGAAGGTCGAGCCTAAGCCCCATCCGTTCGCCGAGGGCTTCCTCGTCAACGAGCCCGGCAAGGCCGCGACGTTCTCCCGGCGCGAGCACCGGCCTATCTTCGTCCACTTTTACGGAATCTGGTGCCCCCCCTGCAACATGCTCGAGGAAGGCGTCTATCCGACCGAGACGTTTCAGAGCGCGGCCGAAGGGTTTGTGAAGCTCGCGCTCGACGCCGACGCGGAGCTGAGCTGGGATTGGAAGGCCCGTTTCAAGGTCGGCGGCTATCCCACTCTCCTCGTCCTCGACGAGCGCGGCCAGGAGGTCGCCCGCGCGGTCGGCTACCGGTCGCCCGAGGCGCTCGCCGCGTTCCTCAAGGACGCCTCCGCCCTGATGAGCGAGCCGGTCGAGCTCGCCGCCGCCTCCGTCGCGAAGTCGGGAGCGTCCGAGAACGGGGTACGGCGCGCGCGCGTCGCGCGCTGGCGCCTCGAGCGCGGAGAGCTCGCGGAAGCGCTCGCGGCCGCGGGAGCCGCGCCGCAGGCCCGCCGCGAGTCCCTGCTCGCCCGCAAGGAGCTCGCGGCCAAGAACGACGACGCGCCCGGCGTGCTCGAGGGGCTCCGGGCCCTGACGGCGGAGTACAAGGACGACGCCGAGTTCTCCGACTGGGTCTTGGACCTGGTCGAGCGCGACAAGCCCGCCGCCGAGGCGCTGGCGCCCGCGGTGACGGCTTCGGTCGCGCGCTGGGCCGCAGATCCGAAGCTGAGCGAACGGGGACTGGTCCCCGGCGACCTGCGGGCCACCGAGGCGTCCTTCCTCGAGTCCCTCGGAAAGGACGCCGAGGCGAAAGCCGCCTGGGCGGCGGCCGCCGAGGCTTACGGCGCGGACGCGAAGGCCTCCCGGCTGAAATTGGCGCGCGGAGCCAACCTTGAACGCGCGTACTGCCTGCAGAAGGCGGGGCGACTCGACGAGGCGCGGGCTCTGTACGACGCCCTCGTCGGCGCCTATCCCGGAGAGTTCACCTTCAACCAAGGCTACGCCCGCCTACTGTACGAGCAGAAGGAATACCCGTCGGCGCTGGTCTCAGCGCGCGCGGCGGTCGCGGCCGGCTACGGCGACAACTGGCTACGCGCGGTGGCGCTCGAGGCGAAGATCCTCAAGGCGATGGGGCTGAAGGAAGAAGCGGCCAAGTCGCTCGATGCGGCGCTGGCCGAGGCTGCGGCCCCGAAATCAGCCGCCGTACGCACGCACCGCTACCTGGCCGAGCTGCGCAGGCTGCGCGCGGAGCTCTAGCTCCTTACCAGGGCTCGTGCTCCCAGCGCCGGCCCGAGGAGTTCGAGGGTGGAGGCGTGGCGGGATGGATGTCAGGCACCGGACCCGCCGAGACGACGAGGGTGGACCGGAAGGACGGATCGCGCGCGTAGGCGATCGCGCGCAGGGCCGCGGCGGCGCGCATCGGGTGATCCTTGTCGGTCAGCATCTCCTGGAGCTTCGAGAGCTTCGGCGCGCCGTTCGCGTCGAGGCCCTGGGAGCGGGCGTACTCGTCGAACTTGCCAGAGCGCACCAGCGCGCTCGCCCAGGCGGCCGGCGTGCTGAAGTAGGGTTGCTCGTGGACCGGGGTGATGTTCGACGGGGAGTGGTTCATCATCTCCTCGAGGGGCCCCAGCACGTCGGCTCCGCCGGCCAAGCGCGAGAGCTCGACGTAGGCGAGCAGCGAGGTCCATCCCGAGGCCCTCGACATGTCGGAGAGACCCTTCTCATCGAGATAGCGCTTAATCGCGTCGCCCAGGCCCTTCGTCAGACGCGCGCGCGCGGCGACCGCGGCCCAGGCGTAGGAGGCCTCGAAGCCCGTGCGCGAGTAGGACGTCTGGACCTTCATGTGGTTCTTGAGGCTGCGAAGCGCGTCATCGCCGTTCTCGAGCTCGCCGGCGAGGCGGAGCGCGGCCTGCCGGCCGTATTCGTTGGCCGAGCCCCAGGCGGACGTGTCGCGGAATATTTTCAAAACCTCGTCCTGACG
>JBBQVX010000174.1:0-4788 GCA_038211115.1 Elusimicrobiota bacterium
TTTTCGTGGGCATTGATCGGTGATTCATTATATGTCTTGGGGGCCCGCTCGTCGCGGGCCCGCCTCATTTGTTTTGATCAGTGACGGCCTGTACCCCGGTTTCTGTCCACCCTTGCGGGCTCGAGGACCATTTCTCTAAGCGGCTACCGGGCGGCCGTGACTCCCTTGCGGGAATCCTGACGCGAGCAGCGTCCTCCGCCCAACTGCCTTGCTCCCGACGGGGTTTACCTTTGCGGGAAGCCTTGCGGCTTCTCCCGGTGGGCTCTTACCCCACCTTTTCACCCTTACCCTTTCGGGCGGTAACTTTCTGTGGTACTGTCCATGACCGAGGGATATGGCCCTCGATCCCCCGCCTTTCGACGGGCGTCGCGCTCAACGGAGTCCGGAAGTTCCTCCAGCCCTTGCGGACCAGCGGCCCTCCGGCCGTCCCTGAAATTTTGTTTAGGCCTGGGCCGGCGCGGCGACGAGCAGCTCGGGCTTGTAGAGGATGCGCTGGCAGCTCTCGCACGTGACCAAGCTCTTGAGCTTGGTCACCTCGAGGATCAGGCCCGGGGTCAGGTTAATCTGGCACGAGCCGCAGTGGCCGGAGATGACCGGCACGACCGCGTCGGGCTTGCCGCGCCCGCGGATGTGGTTGTAGACCTTTATCTCGGAGGGCGCCACGGCCGCGGCGGTCGCGTCGCGCTCGATCTTGGCGGTCTCGAAGCGGCCCTTCGCATGCGACAGCTCGGCCTCGAGCTTCTCGAGGTCCTTCTTGGAAAATTCTTCGGTCTTCTTGAACTCGGCGGTGGCGGCCTTCTCTTCGGCCTTGGCTTTGTCGATCTCTTCCATGACCTGAAGGATCTCGGTCTCGATGTCGTCGGCCTTGGCCTTTTCCTTCTCGATCTCGACCTGCATCGCCTTGTACGCGTCGTTCGACTTCAAATCGTTGAGCTGGCCGGAGTGCTTGCGCGCGGCCTCGATCTGCGTCGCGACGTCGAGCTCCTTGGATTTCTTCTTCTTCTCGAGCTCCATGATCTTCGCCTTCGCGTCGTTCATGTGCTTCTTCTCGCCCTCGAGGTCGGCCTGGAGCGAGGCGATGCGCGGAGGCACCGAGTCGATCTCGTGCTGGATCGCGTCGAGATGCTTGTCCTTCTGCTGGAGGGCGACGAGGGCTTGGAGGGCTTCTTTGGTCAGTGCCATCACGTCCAGTATAGAATATATTTCAGCGGACGCTGTAGACGGCCACGTCGTCGATGCGGTCGCCCTTGATCTCGTCTAAGATCGCGACGGGCGCGGGATACACGCGCGTGACGGCGCGGTCCCCCGACTCGCGCGGCTCAGAGGCGACCTGGATCGTCACGAAGCCGCCGTGCCGGACGCGCGACAGCACGTGCGGCCAGAAGCCGGAAGCGTAGCTGAGGCTGCCGTAGTCGCCGGGCTTCTTCATCATGACGAGATCAAACGGCGTCTTCTCGACGACGGTCTTCAAGGCGTCCTGCCGGCGGAACTTCAGCTTGACCGGGCGCCCGGCCAAGGACGCCGTGACGTCGAGGCTGCCTTTATCGACGAGCCGGCGGTAGCGCGCGGGCGTCATCTCGATCCCGAACAGGGCGAGGAGCGCCGGCAGATTCTTCCACTGGCCGAAATCGTAGTCCTCGAATTGAATCTCATCGACGAGCGGGAAGCTCGCGGCGTAGCGGTTGACGGTCATGATGTCGGGACCGGCGCTGACGTACAGGATGCGGCGGACCTTCGCCGGATCGATCGATTTGAGGCCGGGAAGCGAGGCCTGCCCGGCGCCGAACGCGACCGCGCGTCCGACCAGCCGCTCAGGCGTGAGGGCGGGCAGGCCGTCCGTGCGGCCCTCGACGACGGGACGCAGCGCGATGAAGCTGCTGGTTTCCCCCGCGCTCCCGTCCGGGGCGGTCGCCTTCAGCTCGATGGCCCACCGCTCCAGCTTCGAGCCGTCGGGCTGGACGACGACGCCGAGGCTGCGGCTCTCGATTTTGACGTCGACCGAGTCGCCGGCGCGCAAGGTCGCGCCCTTCGAGCGGCGGCCGGAAGTCGTTCCGAAGCCGTTCGCGTTGAGAAAAGCTTTGAGGCACTGCGTCATCGTCATTTCCGCGGCCGTCGCCATCTCCGCCGTCTTGAGGGCGACCTTGCCGGACGCCCAGACGGTTCCGCCCGCGACGTACGGGGACGGGACCTCTTTCTTGATCGTGATCTCAGCCGTCGTCGCGACGCGATAAGGCTGCAGGCGGAAGGAGCGAGCCCAACTCTTCTCCTTCCCCGTGATGGTCGCCGTGACCGCGGTCGAGTCCGAGCCGTCGGATTTCGCGTGGCTTCCGTCGAACATGGCCTGCAGGCGCGCCTCGGCTTGCGGGCTGATCTTCCCGTCCTCTTCGAGCGTCTGCTTGAGCCACGGCAGCGCCTGGGAGGCGGCCGCCTGGATTTCCGGGTGAGCCTTCACGACGTCCGTCCAGCGCTCCATCTGCCGGCGGACGTCCTTCGATTCGACCGTGCGGCTGATGTCGGCCAGGCGCAGAGGCTGGCTCAAGCCCTGCATCAAGGCGTAGCCGGCGTAGATCTGCTCCGGGGTCGCCTTCGGAGTAAGGACCCGCTCGTGCATCACGGCCATCAGACCCGGGACGTTCATCGGCTCGAGGGAACCGGGCTGCGGGAGGAAGCAGTCGATCGCGCTGAGATTGGCGCCGAGTCCCATCGCGAACGGGGCGGGCTGCGGCGCCCAGGCCTCGACGACTCCGGCGGACGCGCGGAGCCCGAGGATCAGAAGGACGCATAGGAGCGCCGTCGCCGCGAGGGGTCGTCGAGGGGCCACGCTCTTAGTGTAGTGGAATGGCCTGAAAATTCAACCCGTAAATTTCGGCTCAGCGGCGGCGGGGCGCCCCCGCGCTACTTGCTGTTTTTCTTGCGCGATCCCGCGACGAACGGATCGAGATCGTCGGAAGGTTGCTTGCTCGCGCAGTGCGCGAACAGCGACCAGTTGTCCGCGACGCGCGCCGGGTAGCTCTTGCCCGACGCGTCGGTCGGCCCATCTCCGCAGTTCATGTCGCAGGAGAACAAGACGCAGTAGTTCTCGCCTCCGGACTCGGAGATCGAGGGGTGGGCCATGTGCGCCGATTCATGCACGATCGTGCGGATGCGGCTCTCGGGTTTACTGCTAAAGAACAGCGGGCACAGATGAACCGTGCCCTTATCGTCCGAGCGCACGTAGCCGCCGCGATTGCCGCAGTACTTGTCGGCGTCAGTCGAGCAGTGGACGACGGCGGTCCCCAGGGCGCCGACCATCAGGTCGAGGACCGCGGTCATCGCGCTCTCGTCGTAGCTGCCTGGAAAGATGGCGCGACCCGCCTCCCCGACGGCCGGGTCCTTGGCCTTGATGTTCTTCAGGGCCTCGGCCACGCGCTTCTTCGCCTCGGGGACGGCCGCGGACACGGCGGCCTCCTGCTTGGACGTGCAACCACGCTCGTTTCGCAATTGCGCCGAGGCGGGGAGCGCGAGCGCCAGAATTAGCGCCGGGAAGAGGGCCATAATCCTTATATAGCCCGGGTACCTTGCATTGTCAAGGGAGCTCGCTAGCGCAACGGGTCCGTGCCTTGACCCTCGAAGTCTGGCCCGTAAATGAGCGTCCGCAGCGGCTACTGAGCCGGGGCCGGCGGTGCGGCGAACAGGAGTTCCTGGACGAGCTCTTCGTCGGTCGGCAGCACGGGCGCCGCGGCGGGCGGGGCCAGCGGCAGGCTTAAGGCCCACATGTCGGCGAAGTACAGCGCGTACGCGCGCGCGTCGACGGGGTCGGTCGTGAAGTGCATGTTCTCGTAATTCATGATCACGGCGTTCTTCGACCAGTTCATCGAGCCGGTCTCGACCGCCTTCCCGTCGACGATCACCATCTTATTGTGGTTCTTCTCGGAGAAGATCGGCCCGCCGGGATTGGGGCCGGCGAGGAGTGACACCGTCACGCCGTTGGCCGCCAGCCAGTCCGCGTATATCCTCGTATTCGGACCCTGCGCCTGGGACTTGTCGAACAGGACGCGCACCGCCACCCCGCGCTCCTTCGCGGCGAGGATGGCCGCCGCGATCCGCGTCGAGCGGAAGGAGAACATCGAGATGTCGATCGACTCCCGCGCGGCGCCGAGAAGGCGCACGAGATGATCCTCGCCGGCGGCGTCGGGCGAGAAATGCCAGACCGGGAAGAGCTCCCCGTTGAATTCGACGGACGGCGCCGTCTCCGTCGGAGGCAAGGGAACGTCCGTCGGCCAGACGCGCGCCTGCGCCTCGGCGAAAGGCGCCGCCTGCG
Organism: Elusimicrobiota bacterium; assembly: GCA_038211115.1. Taxonomy (GTDB): domain Bacteria; phylum Elusimicrobiota; class Elusimicrobia; order UBA1565; family UBA9628; genus GWA2-66-18. The sequence goes on from JBBQVX010000174.1 coordinate 4,301, forward strand.
ACCGCAGGTACATCCAATAAACGGAGAACGCGGCGACGTGGCCGGGGTGGTCGGTGAACTTGACGTTCTCGAAATGGTTCAGCTCAGATGTCTGCGTGTAGTTGTACGAGCCGAACTCCGCCATCGCGCCGTCGAAGACCATGAACTTGTTGTGGTTGATCCCGAATTTCTGCATCCCGCGCAAGACAAGAAGGTCGAAGCCCTCGTCGACGAGGGCCTGCAGCTCCGGGCTGCGCGTCGCGGGCTTTTTCGCGCCTTCGCGCGTGCGCGGGAACATGTTCTCGTAGTCGATGACGAGGCGGATGCGGACGCCGTTCGCGCGCGCGCGGCGCAGGGCCGCCAGGATCGCGGGCGACTTGAACTCATAAAGCGCGATGTCGATCATCACACGCGAGGCGTCGATCGCCCGCACGATCTCCGCTTCGACGGGGCGGTCCGGGCGGAAGGCGAGCGACGGGAACGCGCTTCCGTTAAAAGGGACGCTCCGC
>JBBQVX010000175.1:0-4766 GCA_038211115.1 Elusimicrobiota bacterium
GGAAGGTGTCTCTGGATGGAGCGGGGCTGACGGAGCTGTGGCCCTACATCCTGGGGATGTTCGCCTGGGCCGCGGTTTCCTACGTGCTGGCCGCGCGCACCTTCCGCACGGAATAATCAGGGAAGCAGCTTCGGCAGACAAAAGCCTCTGCTTCCACGCTCGTTCCGCGAGATGACAGTAGCATAGGCCCTCGTGGCCGTCGAGGCGTCCGCCCGCGGAGACGCTGGCGCTGGACGAAGCCTTGGCCGCGCTCGTCCCCGATTCGGGCGAGCTCTGGATTTCCCGCGCCGAGATCGCGACGCGGCTCGGCCGGCGGGCGGACGCGCTCGCAGCGCTGGCCCGGGCGGAGGCCCTCCGCCTGACCGACGGCCAGAGCCGCCGCGTCATGGCGCGCTACCTTGAATGGAAGGATTACCGGAGCGCGTCGGCGAGGCTCGACGCGCTCCTGCGGCGTTCGCCGGCGGACGCCGGGCTCCTCGTCGAACGCGCGCGGTTGTCGGCTCAGACCGGGGACCGCACCGCAGCCGCCGCCGCCCTGGCCCGGGCGCGGGCCCAAAATCCCGGCCCCGAGACGCTCCTGCAGATCGCGCTCGCCTACGGCGAAGCCCGGGATTTCGCGCGCGCGTTCGAGCTCACGGAGACCCTCGTCGCGAGCCGCCCCCGCGACGCCGGAGTCTGGCTCGCGCGCGCCGAATTCGCGGCGGGAACCGGGAACCGGGCCGCGGCGCTCGAGGCGCTCGCGCGCGCCGACGCCCTGCAGGCCGGCGGCGAAAACCGTGACGACGAACAGGGGCGGGCCGTCGCGCTCGGCTACCAGAGCCTGAAGGAGTACGGCCGCGCGATCGAGCTGTTCTCGCGCCTGATCCAGAGGCACCCCGGCGCCGCCTCGTTCCTCAGCGACCGGGCCCTGTGCGAGCACTTAAACGGCGCCGACGACGCGGCGCTTGCCGACCTGCGGGCCGCCACCCGGCTCGAGCCCAAGTTCCTGCCCGCGTACCTGACGGAGGGCGCGGTTCTCACGGCGCTCGACCGCCTTCCGCAGGCGGCCGCGCTCTACGACGAGGCGTTGGCGAAAAGCCCCGCCCAGGACGACGACCCCCTGCGCCCGGCCATCGCCGCGGCGCGCAAAGAACTCCTCTTAAAGACCTCCAAATAAGACCGGATTGCGCACGTTGTACGCGTCCGTTTTATCTGTTATACTCGCGAAAATCGGTTACAGAGGGCCCTATTTATGATGAGAGCGAATCTCCTGGCCGCCGTCCTGCTTTTTTCGCCCGCCCTTGGCCTCGCGGCCGACCTCGGCAAGGGGGTTATGGTCACCGGAAGCGCCGCGGTCTCGGGGCTTCAGGTCCTGGATCAGGAGATCCGGGACATGCTCACGGATTTCCGCAAGACCGAGGACTGCTTCGCGTTCGAGAAATCTCTCGTCGATGACCTCGACGCCAAGAGGGCGAGCCTCTCGGCCGAGTACAAGGGCAAGATTCCGGCCGAGTTCAGCAACGTGCTGTGGCGGAAGACCGAACGGATCAACAAGCAGCACCCGGCCTGCATTCTGCAGTATGAGGACCTCGGCAAGAAGCTCGTGACGCTGCAGGCCCACCTGCGGAACATCGAGCCCAAGAGCCTCAACGTCAAGCGCCAGAAAGCCATCATCGACGCCCAGAACGTGAAGTACCGCGGGATGCAGCCGTCGGCCACGCCCCTGGCGCCCAAGACAAGGCCCAGGAAGAACTAGCGCCGTGCCCGCCTCCCCGGCCAAGGCCAAAGCCAAACGCTCCAAGCTCGAGTTCAGCGTCGATCCCCGCCTCGAGCTCGACGGCGTCATGGAGCTCCTCGCGTTCGACCTGTCGGCCGCGGGGAAGACTCCCGGACACGCGACGGACTTCATGCACCCGGACCTCGAGTACGTCCGCGCGGCGCGCAAATACTTCGCTCCGTATAAGAACCACCCGTCGATCAAATACCGGGCCCAGCCCAAAATCCGCGCGTTCGACCTCGGCCAGCGCGGCCAGGGCCTCATGCGCCTCTCCCCCCTCCCCGAGCTAAAGCCCGACACGCAGATCTCGATCTCGTTCCTCGCGCACTACGTCGGCGGCGACGAAGAGCTCGAGCGCTGGCTCCAGAGCATGCGCGACTTCGCGCGCGACTCCAAGTTCATGGAGTTCTTCGAGGCGAAGAGTCGCCTCCTCGCGCCCGATCTCGCGAAGCTCGAGGCCGAGATCGAGGCGACGGATTACATCGGCAAGATCGAGCGCTACACCGGTCTGCCGTTCGAGGGCCGCTACGCGTTCGTCCTCTCTCCGTTCATCTCGTCGGACACCGGCGCGAACATCGTCCAGCGCGGCACGGACGGCCTGGCCGACATCATCTCGGTCGTCGGCCCAACGGAGCCCGGCGCCGGCCCCCTCGTCTGCACGTATCCGCGCATCCACGCGCGCATCTGGCACGAGGCGGCCCACGGAGTCCTCGACAACGTGACGGAGCTGTACGGCGAGGACATCGCCAAGAAGCAGCCTCCGGCGCGCAAGGCGACGAAGGAATACCAGAACTGGATGCATCACGTCCGGGAGCACATGGTCCGCTCGGTCATGCTCCGCCTCGTCGCCCACGAGACCGGCGAGGCCTTCTCCGACGAGGAGCTCGAGCACGAGGAGGACTGCGGACTCGCGTTCCTGCGCCCCTTCAAGAAGCGCATCGCCGAGTACGAAAGCGGCCGCAAGAAGTATCCGACGTTCGCCGATTTCTACCCGCGCCTGCTCGACGTCCTTCCCTCCCCGCCGAAGGGCAAGGCCGAACGCCCGCTCGACCGCGAGAACGAGCCGTACCGCGACTGGGTCACCGAAAACGCGATGCCGTTCTACACGCAGGACCAGCGCCGTCGCGCGCTGTGGTACCTCGACCTCATGCTGAAGTCCTCGGTCCAGCCCGGCCTCCTGCTCAAGCGCGCCTCGATCAACTACCTGCTCGGCCGCTCCAAGGAGGCGCTCGCGGACGCCGAGGCCGTGCTGGCGCTCCGCCCGATGGACGAAGGCGCCCTGCTGATCCGCAAGCTCGGCGCGGGCGGAACCCCTCCCCCCGCGCCCGCCGAGGCGCCCGGAACGGAGAAGGCGCCCGCAGGACGCGAGGACGCCTACGTGCGCCCCTCCGAGCTGTCGCGCCTCAACGCGGACGGCATCAAGCTCTACCTGAAGGGCGACCTCGCCGCGGCCCTCAAGAAGTTCGAGGCCGCGCTGAAAGCCGCTCCCGGCGACGTGGAGACGCTCGTCAACCTCGCCGTCGTCTGCGGCGAGACCGGCCAGGAGGAGCGCGCGCTCGCCGCTTACGCGAAAGCCGTCGAGATCAGCCTCGCGGTCCCGTCGCCGCAGAGCCGGGCCGCCGCCGGAGCCGCGCTGTCCTCTCGCGCCACTCTTTACGAGCGCGCGAAGAAGCTTCCTGACGCGAAAGCCGACCTCGCCCGCGCCCTGCAGCTCGCCCCGCCCGAATGGGAGAAGCGCGCCGAGGTCGAGAGCCGCCTCAAGGGGCTCGGTTGACCGAACTGGAGGAGCTCGAGGGCGCGATGGACGCCGCGACGTCCGCGAGCTGGCTGCCTCAGCTCAAGAAGGCGATCGAGCGCGCCTCGCATCACGGCACCGGGCCTTCGGACGCCTCCGACGCGGCCCTCCAGCGCGCGCTGAAGAAGGCGATCTCGCTCGTGCCGTCGGACTTCGAACTGCTGTGCCTGCGCGGCGTGATCCTCGCCGGCCGCAGCGACTTCGAGCTCGCGCTGAAGGATTTTGATGAGGCCGTCGCGCTCGCGCCGTCCGAACCGAAGCCCTACCGGGACCGCGCGTACCTGCACACGCGGCTCGGAGACTGGACGAGCGCGCTCGCCGATCTCGACCGGGCGGCGTCCGCGTCCGGCGGCGGCTCCGGCTTGGCCGCCGAGCGAGGCCTCGTTCTGCTCTCGCTCGGGAAAGCGGCCGAGGCGCGCGCCGAGTTCGCGAAGGCGCCGGCTTCGGACCCCGAGACGCACTTCCAGATCGGACGCAGCTTTCTCGCCGAAGGCAAGGCGGACGAGGCCGCGGTGGCGCTGCGCGCGGCGCTGCAGCAGGCCGGGGCGGGCTCTCAGCGCCGGCGCACGTACGAGATGATGGAAGCCGCCGCCGCCGCTCTTGCGCACGCGGCGAAAGCCGGCGCGGCGAAAAAAGTCCCCGGGGAACAATTCATGAAGGAAGCGAAGAAGACCGCCGCGAAAGACGGCAAGGGCTGCCTCTGGCTGTTCGGCGTCGGCATCGAGCGCCCCTACGAGATCACCTTGAACACGATGATGGCGCTCAAGCGCTGCGACGCGCTGTACACGCAGGCGGACACGCGCGAGGTGCGGGAGCTGCTCGAGGCCCTCTTTCCCGGGGTCCGGTCCATCGCGCCGGACGGAGGCTCCGGCGCGCGGGCAAACCCGCAGGACGTCGTCTGGACGGCCGTGAAAAAAGAGCTGGACCGCGGCGCCCAGACCGGCTATGTGACCTACGGCCACCCGATGCTGTTCGGCGAGGGCAACACCTTGGCCAAGCGCTGCAAGGCCGAGGGCTACCCGTACCGCGTGATGACCGCGCCCTCCTCGATCGACGGCATCCTGACGATGCTGCAGGACGATCTGGAGCTGTGCGAACGCGGCTTCCAGGTCGCCAACGCGCGCAGCTTCACCGAGCCCGGCGCGTCCTTCGAGAGCGGCAAAGGCGCGATCATCCTCGGCATCAACCGCCTCTACGAGGAGCGGACCTATTCCC
>JBBQVX010000176.1:0-4558 GCA_038211115.1 Elusimicrobiota bacterium
GAATCCGTCCGTCAAGTGCGCGGCTTAGCGGCCGAAGGAAGTACGAAGAATGAAGCGGCTGCTTGTCGTAACTGACCGCCGCGGAAGATCGCTGCGCTGCCGCACGTCCAGATGATCTGTGTCCTGCGTTGAAGACGACCAGAAGCCCTCGGCAAGGCCGGCGTAAATCCACCTGCATCCCAAAACAAGGAGTGACGAGATGAAAGCGCTACGACTTCTTTTCCTGGCAGCGACGGTGGCGATGACGGGCGCGCTCGCGACGGCGACGAGCGCCGCAGGAGCCGAGACCTCCATCGTCATGAGCGGGCTCGAGAACCCGCGAGGACTCGCCTTCGGTCCCGACGGCGGCCTGTACGTAGCCGAGGCGGGGCGCGGTCCCGGCGGACGTCAGCGCCAGCGCGACCCGCGCGGCGGCGGCGGTGCTCCGTGCTATTTCCTCAGAGGCGACACCGTGTGTGGGGGCGCCACCGGCGCGGTGTCTCGCTTGTTGGCCGGCCAGCAGGAGCGCTTGGTGTCCGGGCTACCGTCTTCCGCCGGACCGAACCAGGCCGAGGGCGGTCCCCAGGACGTCGCCTTCGGTCCCGACGGCATGTACGTCACGATCGGCCTCGGAGCGGACCCGGCTGTCCGCTCGATCGTCGGCCCGGGATACGGGCGGCTGGTTCGCATCACGGGGACCGGAGCGGTGCAAAGCGTCGCCGACGTCGCCGCGTTCGAGGCGGCGTCGAATCCCGACGGCGGGCCGCTCGACTCGAATGCGTTCTCGGTCGTGCTCGGGGCGAGCGGTCCGGTTGTGACCGACGCGGGCGGCAACACGCTGCTCGCGGTGTCGCCCGCCGGGACCCTGTCCACGCTCGCCGTCTTTCCGTCTCGCTCGACGGGACGGTCAACCGACTCCGTTCCGACTTCGGTCGCGATCGGCCGCGACGGCGCATACTACGTCTCGGAGCTGACGGGTGTGCCGTTCCCGGTGGGCGGCGCGCGGATCTATCGCGTCGTTCCCGGCCAGGCGCCGCAGGTCTACCTGGAAGGGTTCACCGAGGTCATCGACCTCGCCTTCGCGCCGGACGGAAGCCTCTACGTCTTGCAGCACGCCACGGCGCCGTTCTTCAACGGTCCGGGCGCTCTCATCCGCGTCGCGCCCGACGGGACGCGAACCACGATCCTGACCCAGGGCCTCCTCCGTCCCACCGGCCTCGCGATCGGACCCGACGGAACGCTCTACGTGTCCAACCAGGGAATCGCGTTCGGAGCCGGCCAGGTGCTGCGCATCAAGCCCTGACGGGCGCTGGCGCAGGCCGGCGCGGCAGCAATCCACGCGCGCCCGCGCGGTCGCGTTCGCCTTCTTCAGGTTCGTCCGCTAAATTTGCGTCGCGTAAGCGCGCCGCAATTTTCGCGGTTCAGGCCACCCTGATGTCGAGAATCTTGTACTTGAGGGAGCCGCGCGGCGCGGCGACCTCAACCGTCTCGCCCTTCTTGCGCCCGAGGATCGCGCTCCCGACCGGCGACTCGTTCGAGAGCCGGTTCTCGGCCGGGTTGGCCTCCGCGACGCCGACGATGTGGTACTCGACCGTCTTCTTCGCGTCCAGATCGCGAAGCCTTACGTGCGAGCCGACCGAGACGACGTCGGTGGTCACTTCGCCGGTCTCGATCACGCGGGCGTTTCGGATCCGCTCCTCGAGCAGCGCGATTCGGTGCTCGAGCAGCGCCTGCTCGTTCTTCGCGTCGTCGTACTCGGCGTTCTCGCTGATGTCGCCGAAATCACGAGCGACCCGGATGCGATCCGCGATCTCGAATCGCTTGTCGGTCGACAAAAATTGAATCTCCTCTTTGAGCTTCTCGTAGCCCTCGGGAGTAAGAATGACTTCCTTCACAGTACGGGGCGCCTCCTGCCCTGACACGAAAAGCGCGGCGCACCAGAGCGCCGCTGCGGCAAGAATGGTAGCGGCCGGCAGACGGCAGCGTCAACCGTTGTCGACTACCATTTCCCGCTCTATGCAGGTAGATCTGAGTTCCCGCTGGTGGATCGGGCCCGTCGAGATTCCCTCGCGGCTCGTCCTCGCCCCGATGGCGGGCGTCAGCGTCCAGGCGTTTCGGCGCCAGGGCCGCCGTTTCGGCGCCGGGCTCGTCTGCTCGGAGATGGTCAGCTGCGCCGGCATCCACCACGGAAACGAGCGGACGCTCGGCTATCTCCGGATCGCATCGGACGAGCACCCGCTCGCGGTACAGATCTTCGGCTCGGATCCGACCATGATGGCGGAGGCCGCCCGTACCGTTCAGGCGGCCGGGGCCGATCTCGTGGACATCAACTTCGGCTGCCCGGTGCGCAAGGTGACGAAGACCGGCGCCGGGGCGACGCTGCTCGAGAATCCCGACCGCGCCTGCCGGATCGTGGAGGCCGTGGCGAGCTCCGTGACCGTACCGGTCTCGGTCAAGATGCGACGCGGCCTCGAGGACGGCTCGCGCACCTGCCTGGATCTCGGACCGAAGCTCGTCGAGGCCGGCGCGGCCTCGCTGACACTTCACCCCCGCTCGGCCCGCCAGATGTACACGGGGGAGGCTGATCATTCTCTGACCTGCGAGCTCGTCGAGCGCGTTCACGTGCCCGTTGTCGCCTCCGGCGACGTCACGTCCCGCGCCAGGGCCCGTGGGATTCTCGAGACCACCGGCTGCGCCGCGGTCATGGTGGGACGCGCCGCTCAGGGAAATCCCTGGACGCTGAGCGAGATCCTCAAGGGTGCCGACGTAGAGCCCTCACGCGAAGAGGTCGTCGCGGAGCTCGTGCTCTTCATGCGCGAGACGGTGCGCGAGCTCGGCGAGCGGCGAGCGGCCGGCTTCTTGAAGAAGTTCTACGGCTGGTATCTCGCGCAGGGGCGCTTCCCGCGTGCATTCAAAGCCCAGCTGACCCAGGTCGAGACGACCGAGGAGGCCGAAAGGCGACTGCTCGCCGCAGCGCCCGGTGCCCACGAGCTGCTCGACCGCCTCGAGGAGGATCTTCCGGCCGCGGGCGAGATCCTGCTCGACCTGCCGATCTCCGTGTACGGCGGCGGTTGAAGCTCGCCTCGACCCTGCTCCTGGCAACCGCTCTGGCCACCGGCTGCGCCGCGACACGAGCCTCACCGAAAACGCACGGCGCCCGCATCGTTCGCTTCTCCCTCGAAAGCTCGTTCGTCCGGCGCAAGCTCGACGAGATCGGCGTCGTGCCGGCCGGCCGCGGCGGGCGTGGCACCGTCGTCTTCCTGCACGGCCGAGGCATGTCGCCTCGAGACCTGCTCTGGAATGAGCTCTTCCTCGGCTTGGCGCGTCTCGGCAGGCGGGCGCCCGACGTCCTGATCGTCAACGGCGGCGACCATTCCTACTACCACGATCGACGAGAGGGAGCTTGGGGGAAGTACGTCATGCGCGAGGCGATTCCGCGGGGCCTGAAGCGGCTTGGGGCCAAACCTCGGCCTCTCGCGATCGGCGGCATCTCGATGGGCGGGTTCGGCGCGCTCGACCTCGCGCGCCTGTACGCAGGGAGGTTCTGTGCCGCCGGAGGACACTCGGCGGCGCTGTGGCAGGCAGCGGGGAAGACGCCGCGTGGAGCCTTCGACGACGCACAGGACTTTGCCGACCATGACGTGTTCGGCGCTGCCGCCCCTCGCACGTCTATCGGCGAGCTCGCATCTGGCTGGACGTGGGCGCCGACGACCCGTTCCGCGCCAGCGACACGGCCTTCGCGCGCGTCCTTCGAAAACGGGTGGCAATGTCACGCTGCATGTCTGGAAGGGCCACGAGCCGTCCTACTGGCGCGCCCACATCGCTCGTTATCTTGGCTTCTACGCCGACTCGCTGGCCGCGTGCGCGAGGCGGCGAGAGTGATGCGGCCCGCCCGATGAGCCCGATCTACTGGAAGCCGAAGTACGCGAGCCGGAGGATGCGGGAACGAGCCTTCGCGAAACGCCAGGCCGCGCGCGAGGACGCTGTGCGCCGCGCGGGCGGCCCGTCGCTCGTCGAGCGGCTCCGCGCCCGGCTGCGCGGCTAGCTCCCTGCGTCCTAGACTCACGTCATGGCGGTGACCCCCGGAGAGCGGCGACTCGTCTCCGTCCTCGTCGCGGACATTGCCGGCTCGACGACGATCGGAGAGCAGCTCGGCCCGGAGCGGTCGAAGTTCCTCTTCGACGAGATCGCCGTCCTCATGCGCGAGCAGGTCGCACGTTACGGCGGAACGGTCGCGCAGCTGACCGGCGACGGCCTCTTTGCCGTCTTCGGCGCGCCGGTCGGTCACGAGGACGACTCCGCCCGCGCCGTGCGCGCCGGCCTCGCGATCCACGAGGCCCTCCGCGGCTACGCGAACGAGGTCGAGGAGGCCTACGGAATCGAGCTCGCCGCCCGCGTCGGAATCAACACGGGCCCCGTCGTCGTTCCCGCGCTGGACGCGCCCGCCGACGTCCTCTACAACGCGCTCGGCGACACGGTCAACGTGGCGGCCCGGCTCCAGACCTTTGCGGGGACCAGCGGCGTCGCAGTCGGTCCCGGGACAGCGCGTCAGGTCGAGGCGCAGTTCGAGCTCGAGCCG
>JBBQVX010000177.1:0-4503 GCA_038211115.1 Elusimicrobiota bacterium
CACCTTGACCTTCAGCTTCTGTCCGCGCTCGAACGCGCCGGGCTTAGCTACGCCCCACGCCATGTCGGGGGGGCGCACGGTGCCCTCGAGGCCGCCGATGTCGATCAACAGGCCTTCGGCCGACACGCGTACGATGCGGCCGATGCGGATTTCACCACCCCGCAATTCTTCCATAATTTTAACCTTGCGCTTGCCGGCCTCATCCTCGAGCACGGCCTTGCGCGAGAGCACGAGTTGGCGCTTGCTCTGATTGACCTCGATGACGAGGCAGCGCACGCCGGTGCCGATCATCTTCTCGGGCTGGCGCACGGGGCGAAGGTCCGCGAGCGACGCGGGCAGGAAGGCCTGGACGCCCTGCACGTCGACGATGAAGCCGCCCTTGACGGAGGACTTCACGATGCCGCGCACGCGCTGCTTCTCCGCGTGAGCCTTGATCGCCATCTCCCAGCCGAGCTCCGTCTTCGCCTTGAGGTGGGACAAGACGACGTGCCCGGCCTTGTTGCGGCCGCCGACCTTGATGACGGCGACGCGCTGACCGGCCTGCGGGGCCGGAGCCTTCGGCGCGGCGAGATCTTCGACGAACTCGACGAGCGGCACCGTGCCCTCGTTCTTCTCGCCGACGTCGACGAGCACCGCGTCCTTGGTCACCGTGATGACCTTGACCCAGGCGACCTTCTTGTCGGCGAGCTTGTCCACCGTGGCGGACTGCTGGGCGAGCAGGGTTTCCATCGTTTCCCCCCCGGTCTCAGCGGCGGTCTCGCCCTCTTCGGGTTCCGCGGCTTCCCAGGCTTTCTCGTTCAGTTTCGTGTTCTGATCCATAATCGTTGATCTCCTAGTGTATCGTCAAAGCGCGTAAATTCTTTCCATCAAATTTTTCGCGTACGCCAGACCGGTCTCCCGGTCGTCCGACTCCGGAGGAGGCAGCGGCGCCCCGATCCGGACTTCCAACGGAAATCTGCGCGGGAACTCCGCCGTTCCCAGCAGCCGCACCGGCACGACGGGAGCGCCCGCGCGGGCCGCCAGGAAGGACACGCCGGCCTTCGGCTCCCGCTTCTCCCCGGGCTTCAGGCGCCGCCCCTCCGGGTAGAGCTGCAGTCCGCCGCCGCGCTGCAGAACCTCCAACGCGGCCTTCATCGCCGACGTCGCGTCGCCGCGGCGGTCGAGCGGAATCGAGCCGGTCCCCCGCACCCACCAGCCGATCAGCGGATTGTCGAACAGCTCCTTCTTGCCGATCCCGTAAGGACGCCGCCGGGGCGCCGATACGACCGCCAGCAGCAGAGGATCGAGGAAGCTCGCGTGATTGGGCGCCAGAATGAACGGGCCGTGCAGAGGCACGTGCTCGAGGCCCGTGATTTTTATGCCCCAGATCGCGCTCAAGAGGCCGCGCAGCAAGTTCTCCGACCAGATCCGAATCGGCAGGTTGGCGTCGGCGAGATTCATTTGCCATGGCCGTTCGTCTTCGCGCCGCGACGGATCCGGCGCAGGATTTTGTCGGCGACCTGATGCAGGGTCAGCTTCGTCGAGTCGATGACGAGCGCGTCGGGAGCCTGCTTGAGCGGGTTGATCTCGCGCTTGAGGTCGTTCAGGTCGCGCTTGAGGATCGCGGCGAGGATCTTATCGCGGTCCGCGTCAAGGCCTGCGGCTTTTAATTGCCTATATCGCCGGTCGGCGCGCTCCTCGGGGCTCGCGTCGAGATAAATCTTCACATCGGCATCGGGGAACACGTTGGTCGTGATATCGCGGCCTTCCATGACGATGGAGCCGCCTTCCCCGAGCTCGCGTTGCAGCTTCGACAGGAACTTGCGGACGCCGGGATTGCCCGCGACCAGAGAGGAGTTCACGCTGACCTTCTCCTCCCGGATCTGCTGGGTGACGCCCTGGCCGTCGATGAAAGTCTTCAGCGTCGTCCCGCCTTCCTCGATCGGCTTGAACTCCCATTTGAGGGACTTCGCGAGCGCGAGCACCCGGTCGGCGTCGTTGAGGTCCACGCCCCGCTCGAGGCCCTTCCACGTCAGCGCGCGGTACATCTCGCCGGTGTTGATGAACTTGAAGCCGAGGGACTTCGCGACGAGGCCGCCGACCGTGGACTTGCCCACTCCGGCCGGGCCGTCCATCGCGATGACGAGCCCCTTGCGTTTGGTCATGGTCGCCTCCAAAGGCGATGGACGCGACCATTTCCGCGCATAGGCTTGGTCATGCCGGCACCTTCGCGAGGACCTTCTTGAGCGCGGCGAACAGGGCCTTGTTCTGAGCCGCGGAGCCGATCGACACGCGGATGCAGTGGGGCAGGCCGTACTCGTCGAGCGGCCGCACGATGACGCCCTGGCGCAGCAGCGCCTTGAACAGCTCGCGGCCGGGAATCGGGCTGCGAGCGAAGACGAAGTTCGTGGCCGACTCGCCGACGCCGAAGCCCATCTCGCCGAGCGTGCGCGCGACGACGACGCGCTGCGCGTCGTTGACGGCGATCGCGCGCCGGACGAACGCCTCGTCCTTGAGCGCCTCGAGGCACGCGTACTGGGCCGGGAGGTTCACGTTGAACGGCATCCGGATCCGGTCGAGCCAACCGGTCAGCTCGGGATCGGCGACGCCGTAGCCGACGCGCAGGCCGGCGAGGCCGTAGGCCTTCGAGAACGTGCGCATCACGACGAGGTTGTCGTGCTCGCGCACGAGCTCGGGCAGGCTCTTCGGGTAGCCCGGGATGCCCGCCGCGTACTGGAAGTAGGCCTCGTCGAGGACGACGAGCGCGGTCTTCGGCACGGTGGACAGGAGCTGCTCGACCTCCTCCTGCGTGTTGTACGTGCCGGTCGGATTGTTCGGATTCGCGACGAAGACGAGCTTCGTGCGCGGGCTCGTCGCCTTCGCCATCAGCACGAGGTCGTGCGTCCAATCGGTCATCGGCACTTCGATCACGCGCGCGCCCATCATCGACGCCTGCTGCTTGAAGCGGATGAAGCCCTGCTGGGAGACGACGACCTCGTCCTCGGGGTCGAGGAACGACTCGCACAGGAGCCGGATGATCTCGTCGGAGCCGTTGCCGACGATGATCGACTCGGGCTCGACCTGGTGGAAGCGCGCGAGGCCCGCACGTAGCTCGGGGCTCGTGCCCTCGGGATACAGGCCGCAGAGCTTCTCGGCCTTGCGGTAGGCGGCCATCGCCTTCGGCGACGGGCCGAGCGGGTTCTCGTTCGACGCGAGCTTGACGACCGATTTCAGGCCGAGCTCGCGCTGGACCGAGGCGATCGACTTGCCGGGCTGGTACGGGAACACGTCGCGCAGGACGCGGCGGGGCGCGATCACAGGATCTCTCCCGCCCGGTCGAGCGACAAGAACGCGAGCATCCGCGCGCCGTCCTTGGCGCGGCGGTACGAGTGATAGGCGTCCGGGTTCGAGAGCGTGCACGGCGCGGCCGCCCCGAGCATGCGCGAAGGCACGCCCGCGGCCTCGAGCTGGCGACGCGCGTCCTTGTCGAGATCCAGGAAAGTGTCGTCGCCGCGCTTGACGAACGACTCGGCCGGGAACGAGTTCAGCAGGTCGCCGCCGACTTTATAGACGTCGGCGCTGATGTGCGGCGCGAACGCCGCCTGCAGCCGGGACGCCTTCGCGCCGCGCGCGACGAGCGCCTCGACGGCCTTTCCGGGCATGCCGGCGGCCATGCCCTTCCAGCCCGCGTGGAAGACGCCGGCGTACTTGCCGTCGTCCGTCCAGAGATAGAGCGGCATGCAGTCGGCCGTGAACACCGCGACGCACAGCCCCTCGTCGCCGGGCCCGAGCGTCCAGCCGTCGCCGTCGAGGCCCTGGGCCGAGTGCGCCGCGCGGTGGATCGTCGTGCCGTGGACCTGCTTGAGGAGGAGCGGGGCCGGCAGCCCCAGCAGGGCCGCCGCGGCGTCGCGCTGGCTCGCCTCCTTCATCGGGCCCATGCGCCGTGTCGTAAAGCCGTGCTTGAGGCCGAGCGCGCGCAACCGCGGCTCGAGCAGGAATCCGTCCTGCAGGGTCCAGTCGCCGGCGGCGGTCGCGAGGTTAGACAGAAGTCTTCTCCGGAGCGAGGATCTTGGCCTTCATCGCCGGCGTGCGGCGCAACGGGCGCACCCACTTCGTGAAGCTCGACGGCTTCAGCGAGTACTCGTGCACCATGCGCACGACCTCGCTGACGGGCTGGAACGTCTCCCACTTGATGCGCAGGATGCGCACGCCCGCCTGCTCCATCTCGCCGATGAACTCGTCGTAGTTGCTCTTGAGCATGCGCAGGTAGTCGAGGCTGACCGCCGACTCCATCATGCGGCCGCGCGAGTTGATGCGCTTGATCGCCGTCTCGGGGCTGCAGTCGAGGTAGATCATGATCTGCGGGAACACGAGCTCGCGCAGGACCATGTTGTCGAACAGGTCCAGGTACGTGTTGTAGTCCATGTCCGTGATGATCTTGTCCGGATGCTGGTTGAGCATGCGCGCGAAGATCGTGTCTTCCCAGATCGTGCGGTCCTGCACGACGCCGCGGATCTTGCCGAG
>JBBQVX010000178.1:0-4444 GCA_038211115.1 Elusimicrobiota bacterium
TGCGGCTCCTTCGGAGTCTGCTTGGCGATCTCCTCCGAGGCGGCCGCCTTGCACCGCTCGACGGTCGCGTAGTTCAGGACGTTCTTGTTCTCGCCGACGCCGAGGTCCACCTGCGCGGCCTCCTTGAACCGGGCCGAGATCCAATCGTTCTGCAGCTGCATCGCCTGGACGGGCCCGACGCCGACGCCCCACAGGTTGGTCGCGATCCAGGTGCCCTTGTCGCCGCTCTGGAGCGAGTTGTAGAAGTTGAAGTAGTTGCGCATCGCCTCGGCCAGGCCGCAGACCCAGCGCGCACCCGCCTCCTTGTCGGTTCCCTTGTTCGAGGCGCCCGCGTAGGCGATTTGGAAGCGCTCGGGGTCGAGATGGACCGACTTCGCGAAGCACTTCGGGTTCCGGTAGGGCTCCCCGGACTCGAGGCCTTCCCACCACTCGAACAGGTTGCGGTAGTCGGAGGTGCACTGCTTGTAGTCGCCGAACGGCGTCTGGTTGAAGAAATTGCGGGCGTCAACGGCCTTGGCGGAGAAGATCGGGATCGGGGGCGGGGCCGGGAACGCCTCATCGGCGGAGATCTTGAACCGGTCGGTGTAGGCTTTGAGGTCGTCGACCGCCTTCTTGGCCCGGTCCTGCTCGGTCATCACGCCTTGGGGCTCGGCGACGACGGCCTTATTGTTCTGAGCGTGGACGGAAGTGGCAAAAAGCACCGTAAAACAGAGGGCTTTCATGAGGGGACTCCGTGTGCCTTTCGGAGTATAACCCCGGCCCTCCCGAGCGTCAAGAGGAAAGTCGGCGGTTGAGCTGGGCGAGCCGCTCGACGACGGGAGGCACGCCGAAGAAGCGCTTCTCGAAATGGAGCACGGTGGTATCGTCGATCGGCAGGCGGAGCTGGTAGCTGTTGTCGTCCTCGCTGTGCTCGAACTGCGTGCCGTAGGTCTGGGGAAGGCCGATCGACATCAGGAAGCGGTCGAGCGTCGCCGCGGCGAGCCAGCGCGACGGTCGGTGGCCGTTGATGGCCGAGATCGTCGCGAGCCGGTGCGCGGCGAGGAACTCCTTGGGCTCGGCGCCGTGCAGGAAGAGCACGGCGGCGTGAAACAGGTCGTTCGAGGTGTTGACCGCGCCCTGGCCGATCATCTCCACGAGCTCGCGCCGGCGCTCGGCGTCGCGCTGCTTGAGGGCCTCGACCGCCTCGGCGGAGTCGTAGACTTTCTCGCGGTCCTTTTGATCGGCCGCGTAGAGGTCGTCGAGCCGGAGGTTGTCGGTTTCGGGAGGCATTGGCCTAGTGGCGGCGGTAGGTCTCGCCGTAGCCCTTCATGCCGTTCTTCGTGTAGTCTTCCCACGTGAGCGGCTTGAGCCCGGTGTCGACGGGCGTCATCGTGATGCAGCCGTCGACGGGGCAGACGAGCGAGCACAGGTTGCAGCCCACGCAGTCGTCCGTGACGACGTGCGGCTTACGGTTGCCCCCCTTGCGGTCGATGTCGATGCACTGGTGCGTCGTGTCGTTGCAGGAGACGTAGCACACGTCGCAGGAGATGCACTTCGCGGGGTCGATCACGGCCACGCTCTTGTAGTGAAGGTTGAGCTTCTTCCACTCGACGATGTTCGGCGCGGAGCGCCCGATGAAGTCGGTCGTCTTCGCGAAGCCCTGGCGCTTCATCCAGCCCTCGAGCCCCGCGTTGAGGTCCTCGACGATGCGGAAGCCGTGGTGCATGACGGCGGTGCAGAGCTGAACGGAGGAGGAGCCCAACAGCATAAATTCCACCGCGTCGCTCCAGATGCTAATACCGCCGATGCCGGAGATCGGCAGGCCCTTCGTCTCGGGGTCGGTCGCTATCTGGCTGACCATGTTGAGCGCGATCGGTTTGACCGCGGGGCCGCAGTAGCCGCCGTGGGAGATCTTCCCCTCGACTGCGAACTTCGGAATCATCGTTTCGACGTTGACGCCCATGATCGAGTTGATCGTATTGATCAGGGACACGCCGTCGGCACCGCCCTGCTTGGCCGCGCGCGCCGCGAAGCGCACGTCGGCGACGTTGGGGGTCAGCTTGACGAGGACGGGGACCGTGGAGACTTCCTTGACGAACTCGGTCACCATCTTCACGTACTCGGGCACCTGCCCGACGGCGGCGCCCATGCCGCGCTCGGACATGCCGTGCGGGCAGCCGAAGTTGAGCTCGATGCCGTCGGAGCCCGCGTCACAGACCTTTTTAGTGATCTCATGCCACGCCTGCTTCTCGCAGGGTACCATCAGCGACGCGATCACCGCGCGGTCGCCGAAGCGCTTCTTGACCTCGTAAATCTCCTTCAGGTTCGTTTCGAGCGGGCGGTCGGTGATCAGCTCGATGTTGTTGAAGCCGGCGATCTTCTGCGTGCCGAGGTCGAACGCCCCGTAGCGCGAGGACACGTTGACGACGGGCGGATCCTGGCCGAGCGTCTTCCAGACCGCTCCGCCCCAGCCGTACTCGAACGCGCGCATGACCTGCGCGCCGGAGTTCGACGGCGGGGCCGACGCGAGCCAGAACGGGTTCGGGGACTTGATGCCGCCGCAGTTCACCGACAGGTCGGGTTTGAGCTTGGGCTTCATGAGTGGCCTCGGGGCGTGATGGGCGCGATCTTGCGCCCGTCGATCGTGGAGATCCAGTAGTCGTTGCCGGCGGGCGCGGGCTTGCCGGGGAACAGCGCGCGCTGAATTCCCCACGCGGCGCGCTTGCCGTCGGCCGCCGCGTTGACGACCTCCTTGCCGCCGTTGACCGCGTCGCCGCCCGCGAAGATCTTCGGGCGGGAGCACGCGAGCGTGTCGGCGTTCACCTTGAGGCGTCCGTCCTCGTGCTGCGCCAAGCCCAGGGCCTTCGCGAGGGCGAAGTGCTTGGTCTGGCCGATCGCCTTGATGACCCGGTCGCACTCGATCACGAGGCCGCCCTCGAACTCGACGCCTTCGACCTTCTTCTTGCCGAGGACGCGCTTGGGGACGGCGTTCGTCAGGATCGTGGCGCCGTCGGTCTTGGCGAGGAGAATCTCGAAGTCGTAGGCGGACATGTCCGCGGCGCCGCGGCGGTAGGCGAGCGTCACCTTGGCGGCGCCCGTGCGCACGGACTGCGTCACGGCGTCGATGGCGGTGTTGCCCCCGCCGATCACCACGGTGGACTTGCTCGCGGGCACGCCCTTCCCACCCTTGGCCTTCACGCGCTCGATGAAGGCGAGCGCGTCGGTGACGCCGGGCAGATCCTCGCCCGGCACGCCGAGCGTGCGGGTGTCGGAGAGGCCGATGCCGACGAACACGGCGTCGAAGTCGTTCATCAAGTCGGAGACGGGCACGTCGTTGCCGATTTCCTTGCCGGTGACGACGTCGACTCCCAACTTGAAGAGGAACTTCATCTCCTCCACCGCGGTCGGCTGTGACATCTTGTACTCGGCGACGCCGTAGGTGTTGAGGCCGCCGGGAAGCTTGCGCTTCTCGAAGATCGTGACGTTGAAGCCGAGGCGGCGCAGGTAGGCCGCGCAGGACGCGCCGGCCGGCCCGGCGCCGATGATCGCGACGCGCTTGCCGTTGTCCTTGCCCGGATTGAAAGGAGGCTCGCCGGTCGCGTACACGGCGTCGGTCGCGTGGCGCTGCAGGCGCGCGATCTGGATCGGCTTCTCCTGCCAGTCGTGGTAGACGCAGGCCCCTTCACAGAGCACCTCGACGGGGCAGACGCGCGCGCAGGAGTGGCCGAGCGCGTTGGCCTCGAGGATCGTCTCGCCCGAGCCGAGCGGGTCGGCGGCCGCGATCTGGCGGATGAACCGGGGCACGTCGATGTGCGTCGGGCAGGCGGTCACGCAAGGCGCGTCGTAGCAGTACAGGCAGCGCGACGACTCGATACGGGCTTCCTCTCGCGTCATCGGGCCTTTCAGCTCGGCGAAGACGCCTTTCGGCGCGTCGTTTTTGGGGCTCATGCGATGATTGATTGTACTACTTGAGAACCTGGATGCGTCCCATCGAGGGCTGGGGCGTCAGCGCCTTCATGATCGAGCTCACGCCGTCCTTGATGTACAAGGACGAGACGAGGACCACCGATGACAGGAGGATGCCGACGGCGATGTTCCCCTTCTCGAGCTCCTTGCCCTCTTCCATGTGCTTGGTCAGGCGCCCGAACAGGCGTAAGGTCACCGAGATCGAGAACACCGCCAGCGCCATCGAGACCGCGAGGTGCGCCGCCATGCGCACCAGCAGCTCGAGCACGTTCGCGTTCTCCTCCGTCGGCGCCAGCATGTGCATGCGGATCATCTGGATCGAGGAGTCCGTCCCTGCCATGAGAATTTGCGAGGCGCAGAACAGGATCGTGCCGACGAGCAGTCCGACCGCGATGTTGCCCTCTTTGATCTTCTTCTCCATGTCGAAGTCGGGGTTCGCCTTGATAAAGGTCCTGTAGGTCCAGAAGATCACGAACCCGGACATGAGGACCATGAGGAA
>JBBQVX010000179.1:0-4277 GCA_038211115.1 Elusimicrobiota bacterium
GTCTGTTCAATCCAATGGTTCGACCGAGGACTAGTGCCGCCGCCGCCGTTTGCCGTACTTGGCCTCCAGTACGGCCCAATCGCTCCAGCGCTCATTTCGAAACCGCTTCCAACGTGAGTGCTGCCTTCCCAGGCATATAGGCGACCCCCAGTCTACTTCGGCCAATATTTTTCATCTGTGACCTTCTTGACGATTACATCTGGGGTAGCCTTTTCGTTCATCAATTTAAGCGTGGATGAGATTGAGGCTAAGTGCGCTTCAATCTTGTCCAATTTGAAATACCAGAGCCAAAACATTCTGGTCACGAAGAAGATAATGAGTGCTACAACTGCGGACCAGCCTACAGCGTTTAGCACGGTCGCCAATTCTGGCTTCATCGCGTCTCCATAGCTTCAAATATAAATCTATCCGAGTCGGGCTTCATGCTTCTGCGGTCGAACGCCGAGGATGTGCGGCGGCGGCTATCAGTATATTCCTCACCCGGGCCGCCGGCCGCACAATCCCATGGTTAGGGCGAAAACTGATGCCCGCGCCGCCGTTTCCGTTTAGATCGTTTTCCGTCTCGCTTCCGCGAGAGCAACTATTCATCCGTTATCCCGTCCGGTGCGATTATGCAGACTTACGACGAGAATAAACCAGACTGCGAATATGAGTGAGACCCGAGCTTCGACTTCCGCTACGCTCCAGTCAACATAAAGCCCAAAGTCGTTTTTTGAAGATGAATGAATCCAATTCGGACTAATGAGACGGAAGGGGAACTGATCCCGAACCCGATCCGCGCCAGCCAATGACCCACTAGGAATACTGCTCAAGCCCCTTCCAATCAATGGGCGAATGGCCCAAAACCGACCTATCACAAGGGCGGCGGCAATCAAGACGAGTAATCCTGCGCCAAATCGATATCGCCGCATAGTTTGGATAATAACCCCTTGAGCCCTAACGTGTGAATATACTGGTCCGTATAGTATTCCGACTACTTCCGTCGGGATTCGAAATTGTAGCGCCAAAACCTACAAAGTGCCAGGGTTGAAGGGAAATATTGGCCCGGCAAACACTGCAGCTCCTGCAGTATATCACCGGCGATCCCCCCTCTGAAAAACCTCGTTCCAGAGGGCCTAAAAAATGGGATAATAGACGTCGATGGCCCTTTTGATGGCAGATCAGACCGAGACCGACGAAGCCCCCCGCGCCGCCCTCCCCAAAACCCCGGTTTTGATCACGGCCGCGACGAAGTGGGAGTTCGCCCCCCTCGCCAAGGCCCTCGGCCTGTCCGAGATGGCACACGACCGCGCTGAAGGCGTCGTTTCCGGCCGCAAGGTCACTTTGCTCAAGACCGGCATCGGCGCCAAGAGCGCCGCGGACGCCCTCGCGGCCCACGCCAAGCCCCAGGACTTCGGCCTGACGATCTCCGCCGGCCTGTGCGGCGCCATGCAGCCCGAGGCGAAGACCGGGGACGTCGTCGCCGATGCGCGAGAGGTCGACCTCGACCTCGTCAAGCCGCTGCGCGAGACCGCGCTCAAGCTCAAGATCCCGTTCCACTTCGGCAAGATCCTCCACACCAACATCGTGCTCAAGCCCGCGGCCAAGAAGGCGCTCGGCTCCGAGCAGCGCGCGCTCGCGTGCGACATGGAGACCGCCTCGCTCCGCCGCTGGGCCGACGGCAAGACCGCGACGATCGCGGTGCGCGTCGTGCTCGACGAGATGCTGGAGGAGCTCCCCTCCGACGTCCCCGAAGGCGAGGATTTCTCCTCGCTCGCGCGCTACGCGCTCGCGCACGTCTCCTCCCTGCCGTCGTTGATCGGCACGGGGCTGAGGACGTCCCGCTCGATGAAGCGGCTCTCGATTTTCCTGAAGACGTACCTGGAGGCCATTTGAACGCTCCCCTGTCCCGCGCGATGGAGAAGAACACCGCGGCCGTCGACGCCGCGATGGAGAAGCTCCTCGCCGCCACCCCCGATCTTCCCGAGTCGATCCGCAAGGCGATGCGCTACTCGCTGTTCGCGGGCGGCAAGCGCCTGCGTCCGACGCTCGTGCTCGAGGCCGCCGAGTGCTGCGGCCTGAGCGCGAAGAAGGCGCTGAAGACTGCCTCCGCGCTCGAGATGATCCACACCTACTCCTTGATCCATGACGACCTCCCGGCCA
The DNA here is from genome assembly GCA_038211115.1 of Elusimicrobiota bacterium. Classification (GTDB taxonomy): domain Bacteria; phylum Elusimicrobiota; class Elusimicrobia; order UBA1565; family UBA9628; genus GWA2-66-18. Next base: position 2,143 of record JBBQVX010000179.1, read on the forward strand.
TGGACGACGACGACCTTCGGCGCGGCAAGCCCACCAATCACAAGGTTTTCGGCGAGGCGATGGCGATCCTCGCGGGCGACGGCCTGCTCACGAAGGCGTTCGAGGCCGCCGCCGAGAACGCGGCCGACCTGAAGCTCAAGGGCAAGGAAACCGCCGAGCTGATCCGCCTGATCGCGTACGGCGCCGGCGGCGAAGGCATGGTCGGCGGCCAGGTCGCGGACCTCGCGGCCGAAGGCATGAGCAAGAAGATCTCCAAGGCCGCGGCCGCGAAGGTGCTCGAGGCGGTGCATCGCCGCAAGACGGGCGCCCTGATCGTGGCGAGCCTCGACGCGGGCGCCGTGCTCGCGGGGGCCGCGGACGGCAAGCGCGAGGCGCTGCGCTCCTACGGCGAGTGCATCGGCCTCGCGTTTCAGATCGCGGACGACGTCCTCGACGTGGTCGGGGACAAGAAGAAGATGGGCAAGCGCGGCAGCGACCGCGACAACGACAAGCTGACCTACGCTTCGCTGTACGGCGTGGACGGAGCGCGCGCGAAGGCCCGCGCGCTCGTCGAGATGGCGCACGCGCACCTGAAGGGCTTCGGACGTAAGGCCGACGTTCTGCACGAGCTGGCCGACTATATCATCGAACGGGATAAATAGAAACCATGGAACTCCTCAAGAACATCGACTCGCCTGCCGACCTCAAGAAGCTCACGCCCGAGCAGCTGCCGCAGCTCGCGTCCGAGGTCCGCGCCTTCATTCTGGACACCGTTTCGAAACTGGGCGGGCATCTTGCCTCCAGCCTCGGCTCGACCGACATCACGGTCGCCCTCCACTACGCGTTCGACACGCCGAAGGACCGCCTCGTCTGGGACACGGGCCATCAGACGTACGGCCATAAGATCCTGACCGGCCGCAAGGACCGCATGAAGACGATCCGCCAGTTCGGCGGCCTCTCCGGCTTCCTGAAGCGCTCGGAGTCCGAGTACGACACCTTCGGCGCGGGCCACGCCTCGACCGCGATCTCCGCCGCGCTCGGCATGGCCGTCGCGCGCGACCTCAAGGGCGAGAGCAACAAGGTCGTCGCGATCGTCTCCGACGGTTGCATGACCGGCGGCGAGGCCTACGAGGGCCTGCAGAACGCCGGCCAGGTCCAGACCGACATCATCGTCGTGCTCAACGACAACCAGATGTTCATCTCCAACCGCGTCGGCGCGCTCGGCACGTTCTTGTCGAAGCTGCTGACGATGGGCGCGGTGCGCAACGCCGAGCACGAGGTCAAGAAGTTCCTGGCCCGCTTCCAGTTCTGGGGCGAGTCGATCCTGCGCGTGGCCAAGCGCGCGAAGGTGCTGCTGTTTCCCGGCATGCTGTTCGAGGAAATGGGCTTCACCTACTTCGGGCCCGTCGACGGCCACGACGTCGAGCAGCTCGCGTCGGTGTTCAAGCACGTCAAGTCTCTCAAGGGCCCCATCCTCGTGCACTGCGTGACGAAGAAAGGGAAGGGCTACGCCGCCGCCGAGGAAGACCAGTACACGTGGCACGGCCCGGGCAAGTTCGACGTCGCGACCGCGAAGATGCTGAAGACGCCGGTGACTAAGGCGCCGCCGCCGACGTACACCGCGACGTTCGGCAAGGCCGTGGTCAAGGAAGCCTCGACCGACCCGCGCATCGTCGGCATCACCGCCGCGATGCCCGAGGGCACGGGCATGGATGGTTTCCGTGACGAATTCCCCAAGCGCTACTTCGACGTGGGCTTGGCCGAGGAGCACGCGGTCACGTTCGCCGCGGGCCTGGCATGCGAGGGCTACAAGCCCATCGTCGCCATCTACTCGACTTTCCTCCAGCGCGGCTACGACCAGATCGAGCACGACGTCTGTCTTCAGAAGCTGCCCGTGGTGTTCTGCCTGGACCGCGCCGGCCTCGTCGGCGAGGACGGCCCGACCCACCACGGCGTTTTCGACTACTCTGAGCTTCGGATGATCCCGGGCATGACCGTCGCCGCCCCCTCCGACGAGAACGAGCTGCAGCACATGCTGCACACCGCCATCCGCTTCGACGGCCCGATCTCCCTGCGCTACCCGCGCGGCCCCGGCGTCGGCGTCGCGATGGACGCGGAGCCCAAGACCTTGCCCATCGGCAAGGGTGTCACGCTCA
>JBBQVX010000180.1:0-4250 GCA_038211115.1 Elusimicrobiota bacterium
CCGTTGTTGCAGTATTCTTATCGGGAATTCCAACAAGAATACTGCAACAACGGGAGGCCTGACACCCTCGCTAGAAGTCGGACTCGGGGATGCCGCCCTGGATCAGCCACAGCTTTAAGGCGTTGACGTAGGCGGCGTCGCTCGTTTTTCCCTGATCCCTCTGGCGGTAGCCGTTTATGCGCCACTTGCCGTCCTCGCGCGTGATGTAGAAGGCGATGGTGTGGCTCTGGATGTCGGGGTCGCGGCTCGCGAAGCCGCGGAGGAAGCGCAGGCCGGTGAAATCGGAGTACAGGAAGACGCCGTCCCGGGCGACTTCCTCGACGGACTTTCCGCCCTTCACGCCCATCTCGCCCGCGATCCCGCGCATGAGCATGCCCTGGTCGTTGACGGGATAGCCGGAGACGGCGCGCTTCAGCTCTTCCTTCGTGAGCGCCATGTGGATCTGGCCCTCGAGGCGGCTGTCGGGGATCTGCCCGAGCATCGCGAGCATGCCGCGCTCGCGGAGCACCGATTCGATGTACGGGACGGTGACGCCTCGCTCCTGGGCGACGCGAAAGAGCAAGGCGGAATGGCGGCGGAGGGACGGATGGAGCTTGGAGACGACTTCGGCTTCCGTTCCGGCCTTCCCGGGGACGAGCCGCTTGCGCACTTCGAGCGCGCGGGCCGAGTCGCGCGGGATGCCCTTTTCGTCGAGCCAGTCGCCGATGAGCGAGTCGGCCTCGCGTTCGGTGGGGCTGCGGACTCCGCCCATGACGTCGTCGATGTAGCGCCGGGCGGCCGCGACGTCGAGGGCGAAGGGCGGCCCGCGCGCCGGCAAGGGGCGGGAGCGATCCTTCCAGGACTCGGGCGTCTGCCGCGTCTGGAAATACGCCAGGACGCCGTCGAAGTTCTTCCGCTGCTCGTCCGGGAGGAGGGCGAAGAGCGGGTCCTTCTTCAGCGCGCCCAGGAACTTGGCGGTGCCGGCGAGGATGATCTCGTCGCTCGGCCCGGGGCCCTTGCCGATCGCCGCCAGCTGGGCGCGGATTTCGACCGCCAGCCCCTCGACGCGCTTGAGCGCCTGCTCGAGCGAGCCGACGTACGTGGAGGACTGATCGGCGAAGGCCAGGCGCTTGCCCCAGGTCAGCGCCCAGTCGGGCTCGGACGGGAAGGCCTCCTTCGCGGCCACGGCGAACGCGTCCTGCTTCTCCTTCATCTGGACCGGGTCGAGGGCGAAGTCGGTGGCCATGATCATCGCCTTGACCTGCGCCGCGGTGAAGCCGTAGCGGGCGCCGAAATCCAGGAGAAGGCCGCGGGCCTCGTCGTCCGAATCGAGATGCGAGATCGTCGCGAAGACGCGCGCGGGCGTGTTCGCCGTCCGGGCCGGGTCGACGTCGTGCAGCGCCGCGGACAGGATCAGCAGGATCTTCTTCTCGGCCGGGAGCTCCTGGTCCTCCACGAGGCGGGCGGTGAGATCGGCGACCTCGTGAGAGTGGCCGAGGCCGTGGTAGATCTTGTCCTGATCCCCGGGATGGCGCGTGGCGAGGAAGGCGGTCAGTCGGGAGATCAATGGGGACGGGACCCCGAGCTTTGTCAGGGCGATGACGAAATGCGGCGGGCCTGGAGGGCCGGACTCGGCTGCCGCGGGCCCGCCGTCGGGCGGAGTCTCGGGCGGAGTCGCGGCGGCGATGGTCTTGGGCGCGGGTTTCTGCTCCGCGGCGGCGGAGTGAAGCTTCGCCGTGTTGAGCGCCGAAGGGACCAAGCCCTGATTCAGAGAGAGCGCGGGTGCGGACAGGACCGACGTCAAAGTCCCGGAGAGCGAAAGCGGGGAAAGCTGCCCTGAGCCCGACGGGACCTGAGTCACGCCCCCGGAATTAAAGGAAGCGCCGGCCGAGCCAGCGTTGCCGGCCGCGGCGTCCGCTCCGGCGCCAGTCTTGACCTGGGCCCCGGCCGGGAGTGCCAGTGCAATTAAGGTAAGTGCTAGCGGTATGAGTCGAGGGGGCCGCATCTCACGAGTGTAAACCCGGGTCCACCGACTGTCAAGGGGCCCGGAAACGAGTTTTAATAAGATTTCGTTGACAGGTTTGAAGGAGTCTGTTATAACATCTCCGACGGACGACAACGCATGCGCAAGAAAATCCTCGACGCTTTGGCCCGCCGCCTCACCGTTCTGATCATTCCCCAGACCCAGATGAAGCCCTGGCGCTGGCAATGCTCGACGGGGTTCTTCCTCTTTTGGCTGGGCCTGTGGTCGGTCATGACGGTCGGCGCCGGCGTCGTGGCCGGCCGGCACGTCGACTACTGGATCACCAAGGCCGACAACCAGGTCATGCTCACCAAGATGACCCGCCTGGCCCAGGAGATGGACCGCGCGCGCTACGCGCTGGACCAGGCCCGGAGCACCGACCGCCAGCTGCGCGGCCTGCTCACGATGGCCGGAAGCCGCGACCCGATCGAGGCCGCGACCGGCGTCGGCGGGCCGACCTTGGCCGACCGCCTGAGCCTCGGCAAGATGCTCAACGGCGGGGCCGCCGACATCCGGCAGGCCGACTGGCACCGCGAGATCGCCCGCCTCCGCCAGGACGCCGAGGGCCGCCTCGCGAGCTTCACCGAGATCAGCTGGTACGTGGGCAACCAGAAGAGCCTGCGCAACGCGACCCCGAGCCTCTGGCCCACCGAGGGCTCGATCACGTCGCTGTTCGGCTACCGCTTCTCCCCGATGCATCGCGCCGACGGCGAAACCGGCGAGTTCCACGCGGGCCTCGACATCGCCAACGCCGCGGACACGCTCGTCCACGCGACGGCCGACGGCACGGTCCGCTTCTCGGGCTGGTCGCACGGCTACGGCAACATGGTCGTCATCGACCACGGCTACGGCGTCAGCACCTTGTACGGGCACACGTCGAAGGCGCTGGTCAAAGCCGGCGACCGCGTCATGCGCGGCCAGGTGATCGCGTACATGGGCACCACCGGCCGCTCGACCGGTGCGCACCTGCACTACGAAGTGTGGCGCCAGGGCCGTCCCGTCAATCCGATGTCCTACTTGAAGGTCCGCACAGGACCCGATCTGCTCGGCTACGCGCCGACCGGCTCGAAGGCCCGTTCCTGATGTTCGGGGAAAAGGGCGGACGCGGTGACGCGCGCGAAGGCATGACCTTGATCAGCGAGGACGCCTTCTTCCACGGCGCGCTCGTGGTCAAGGGCTCCCTGCGCATCGAGGGCGCCTTCGAAGGCGACATCTCGGACGCCGTGGACGTCGAAGTCGGCGCGAAGGGCCGCGTGATCGGCAACCTCGCGGCCGAGACGATCGTCGTCGCCGGCGAAGTCGTCGGCGACATCGTCGCGTCGCGCTCGCTCGAAATCCTCGTGAGCGGCCGCGTGACCGGAGACGTGCGTACCCCGAAGCTCAAGATCGACGAAGGCGCGTTCTACGACGGCGCCTGCTCCATGGGGTCGAACGAGGACAAGCCCCGCCGGCGCCGCTCCCGCGCCGAATCCGACCCGGCCCAACCGGCCGACCCCGTCTCTTAAGCCAAGGAATCCCATGATCTCGTTCCTCCGCCGCCACCAGAAAAGCATCTTCGTCGCGACCATTTCCGTATTCCTCTCCGGCAGCTTCGTCGGTCTCGGCGGCCTCTACTTCGTGAAGAACGACACCGACGGTGCCGTCGCCCGCATCGGCGGCAACAAGATCCCGGCCCAGACGCTCCTGCTGCGCGTCAACCAGTACGCCGACGCCCTCCGCCAGAAGGGCACCGAGGTCGACGACGCGATGATGTCCCGCCTCAAGCGCGAGATGCTCAACGACATGATGATCGAGGAGATGATGGCGATCAAGGCCGACGAGCTCGGCCTCAAGGTCACCAACGACGAGCTGTCCCGCGACATCCGCGCGACGCCCGCTTTCCAGCGCGACGGCCAATTCGATCAGGACACGTACTTCCGGCAGGTGCGCGCGATCTTCCGCGAGACGCCCCAGGAGTACGAGCGTTCGCGGCGCAAGTCCATCAAGAGCGGCCGTTTGAAGCAGCTGATCTACCGCCTGGCGAAGGTTCCGCCGTCCGAAGTGGACGCCGTCTACGCCCAGGCCATGAAGGCCGCGCCGAAGAAGGACCAGGCCAAGATCACGAAGGAAGCCGTCGCGCAGAATCTCCAGCAGCAGCGCGCCGTCGAGTTGATCAACCACTGCCTCAAGCAGCTCTCCACGACGGTCGAGCACCAGGTCTGGATCGAGCGCGTCGAAGGAGCGAACTCGTGAGCGACATCCTCGTCGT
>JBBQVX010000181.1:0-4162 GCA_038211115.1 Elusimicrobiota bacterium
CCCTCTGTCTGGTCGAGCATGTTCAGTAGTAGAATGATGGTAGGCAAGCGGGCCGTTAGCTCAGCGGTAGAGCAATCCCTTTACATGGGAAAGGTTACAGGTTCGAATCCTGTACGGCCCAATTTTGAAATTAGGAGATACTCAAATGGCATACGGTCGGCTTAAAACTAGGGTCAACAATAGCGGCTATAAACAGTTCAAGGACAAGAGCACCGGGCAATGGAAGCTCACGCACCGGGCGGTCGCTGCGAAGATGGTGGGCGGGACGATATTCCCCGGCATGGAAGTCCATCATCGCGACGGCAACAAGACCAACAATCAGCCCGCCAATTTGACCATCGTATCCAAGGCGGCGCATCGTCGTATTCACCGCAGTAAATAATTCAAGCTCATAGCCGGAGGATCGAACCACGACCAATTCCCCTAGCGGGGGGAGCTTCGGAGCCAGGCTTGGAGGGCCGCAAGGCCGCTTTCTAGGCTTGGTTTGGCACAAGGCTGGCACAGAAGGCCAGGCTCCGAGGGAAGAGCGCCCCCCTTACACGGGGCAGGCCGCAGGTTCGAATCCTGCATGGCCCAAATTTATGCCAATCCGAACGGCGCTGCTTCTCCTTCTGCTCGGGCGCTTCGCGTCCGCCGCCGCCGCGCCCGCCGCCGTGAAGCCCGATCCCGCGGCGATCGACTGGGTCCGGCTCCCCGGCGGAACCTTCCTGATGGGCGCGGACGACGGCGGCCCCGAGCGGAAGCCCCGCCGCGCGGTGCTGGTCAAGCCTTTCCGGTTGGCCCGGACGGAAGTCACGTTCGCGCAGTACCGCGCCTGCATCAAGGCCGGCGCCTGCACGCCCGTGCACGCGGCCGACGGCTGCCTGACGTTCAACGGCAAGGCGTTCGTCAAGGACGTCCTTCCCGCGGACTTCCAGGCGGACGAGCAGCCGGTGGTCTGCGTGGACTGGAACCAGGCCGCGGCGTTTTCGCGCTGGGCCGGAGGGCGCCTGCCGAGCGAGGCCGAGTGGGAATACGCGGCGCGCGGCGCGGGCGAGGAGCGGGCGTATCCTTGGGGAAACGAACCCGCGACGTGCGAACGGGCCGTCATGAACGACGGAGGCGCCGGCTGCGGCAAAGCCAAGGCCTGGCCCGTGTGCTCCAAACCTGCAGGGAACACGCCGCAGGGTTTGTGCGACATGGCGGGCAACGTCTGGGAGTGGACGCAGGACGGCTACCATCCCACTTACGCGGGCGCGCCGGCCGACGCGCGGCCCTGGGAGGACGCGCGAGCGCTTCTCCGCGTCCGGCGCGGCGGAGGCTGGCGCTTCGACGCGGCCCAATTGCGGAACGTGAACCGCCGAGGCGACACCCCGTATTTCCGAGGGCGCGGACAGGGATTTCGTCCCGCGCGGAACTAGGCCGTTTCGAGGCCTAGGCCTCTCATCCCCGAAAAGGGTCCGATGGGCTCATGCGCGCGGCGGGGCGTTCCGGTATAGTGTAGGAATGCTCATGAAGAAACTCACGGCCGCCGCTTTGTCCCTGTCCGTCCTCCTCGCCCCGGTCCAGCTTCCGGCTCAAACCGTCAAGGTCCAGGCGCCCGCGGGAGCGCTGTCCTCGGGACTGGGAACCGTCGGCGGCGCGCCGTCCATCCAGATGTCCGATTTCAGCCTCGCGGGCCCCTTGAAGACGGGCGTGCCCCTCGCACCCGCTCTCGCGTCCTTGGTCGCTCCGACGCCTTCCGTCCTGCCTCTTCATGCCGCCGCGATCCAGCCCGGGACTTTCACGCAGCCCGTCGACGCGGCCGTCGCCCGGAAGGGCGGCCCGCAGCCGATCGTGATCCGCGCGCTCAACGCGGTCAAGAAGACCGTCGGCTCCCTGTTCTCCCGCAATACGACCGTCCCATCGAAAGACGCGATCGGCGACGGCGGACATTTCTTCGACGGCGCGCGCAAGTTCCTCGCGATGGCGGCGCTCGGCACGGCCCTCGTCCTCACGGGCTGCAGCAAGACCGACGATCCTAAGCCGTACACCGGCTCGGGCCACATGGACGAGCGCCCCGCCACCGCCACCGAAGTGACGATCATGCTGAACCATACGCTCGACGCGAGCGAGGCGTACGCCGCGCACGTCGCCTACAATACGTGGGACAGCGAGTATCATCTCGGCGTGCCGCACCGCAACGACTTCGACTTTTACAGCTCGCATTACGCCAATCCGCTGGAGAAGCTTTCCTTCGACTCGGCGGCGGCGAAGCTCAGCACGCTGCGCGTCGACCAGGCGGTCGGCTCGAAGCTCATGTACGCCGACGGAGCCTGGACCCTTATCGCCGAGGACTACCCGAGCGAGTATTGGGTCAGCAAGTGGGTCACGGTCGAGAACCTCACCAACGCGCAGGACGCGCAGGACCATCTCAACCGCTGGGTCGACGCCTCCGAGGCCTACGACGCGAAGATCGCGGGCGACGAGAACGGCGCCGTGCGGCTGACTTACCCGGAGCAGCCGCTGACCCTGGCCTACAACGTGTACTGGGAGCGCACGAGCTTCAACACTTTCCTCGAGGCGATGCTCTGGTCCCTGGACAACCTCGACGCGTCCCAGAACCGGGGCGCAAAGATCTTCTTCTCGCCGTACGACGTCGCGTACATCGTGATCTATCCGGTGGACACGGGGAACATGTCGAGCAAGCTCGGCGTGTCGAAGTCGGCACTCGATTCCGCCGTCGCCGCGAACAGCACGTCGACTCCGCTCGCGAAGGATCCCGCCGGACGCGCGCAGCGGACGTTGGTGAACTGGAAAGGCGTGTTCGCCGGCGTGAAGAAGACCGCGCCCTAGCCGACGTCGACCCAGACGCGCTCGCAGGCTTTGCAGACGGCGCCGCCCACGGTGTCGCGGTAGAGGACGTGCTCGAGCGACGGGCATAGGAGATCGCCGCTTTCGAGCGGCTCGAGCTCCTCGCGGCAGGAGGCGCAGTTGCCCCCCGCGAACGTGAGCGGATCGCGGCATTCGGGGCAGAACGAACGCGCGGCGGGCGCGTGCCCTTTCACGGAGATCGGCGGCGCCTCGGCCGGCAGAATCGCGTAGCCGCAGCCGGCGCACTTCCGGCCGAGCGCGATGCCGGGGGCCTCGCAGTTCGGGCACGGCAGGAGAGCGTCTTCCTCGTCCGGAGCGGGCTTCTCCTCGTTCGGAGCCGCGCCGATCGACTGCATGTACGCCTCGATGAGGGCGACGGCCTCCGGCTCGCGTGGAGCCTGGACCACGATCCGGACCTCGAACGGGATGCCCGCGTCGGCGAGCCGCCCGGCGATCTCCGGCGCTTCGGCCGCCTGCGAGGTGCGGAAGACGACGCTGAAGTCTTTCTCGTCGCTCACGGCCGGATGATCTTCGACGGCGGCGGCTCGACGGAGACGACCTCGATGTCGAAGTCGAGCGTCTTTCCCGCGAGCGGGTGATTGAGGTCGAGCTTCACGACGGTGTCGGCGATCTCCTGCACGACCGCGCGGAACTCTCCGTCGGGGCCGGACGCGCGCACGGTCGCGCCGACCTTGAGGTCGGGCATCTGCGAGAAGGCCTCGCGCGGCGCCGTGATGATCATCTCGGGGTCGGTCTCGCCGTAGCCGTCCTTGGCGGCGATCGTCAGCTTCTTCTGGTCGCCGGGCTTCGCGCCCTCGAGCCCCGCCTCGACGCCGGGCACGAGCATGCCCTGGCCCTGCTGGTACTCGAGCGGCTCGCGGCCGGTCGAGCTGTCGACGATCTCGCCGTTGACCTTCAGCGTGTAGTGGATCTTGACCTTGGAACCGGACGCGATCATGGTGAGCTCCTGTGTTGCGGAGAGGATCGGGGGCGCGAAGCGCACCCTATTGCCCTTCGGGCGCTTTCGCCGCCGGCAGGGTCGGACGCAGCGCCTCGAGGCGCGTGCGCGTCGCGGCGGCCTGCTCCTGGACGGAGGCGAGGAATTTCTTCGCGTAGTGCCCCTGGATGTCGTCGGCCTTGTAGTACGGGATCTCGAACTTCAGGCTCTCGGCGGTCTGGTCGAGGCCCGCGAGCAGGCGCTCGAGGTACTCGGCCAGTTTGACGGGATCGGTAGGCTCCATGAGCCATTCTCCCACATCCGGCGCCCCTCGTCAAATGAGGGCGGCGTCGCCGCCCCGTTACTTGCCGAGGCGGTAGGAGATGTCGCGCA
>JBBQVX010000182.1:0-4147 GCA_038211115.1 Elusimicrobiota bacterium
CCCGGTAATTCGAGGGCTTTCCGTCGTCGTCGCAGCCGGACATTGCGCCGGAGCCGAGGGCGAAAACCGCGATCACGAGTAAGCGCGTCATACCCGGAGTTTAGCCGATTCTTATCCTTGGATCGTAGGTCTTTGGGCCCAGAGGAGCCGGGCCTAATCAGCCTAGGCGGTGCCAGGGTTAAATGGTTTAAACGCTCGCATATCTAAGCCTTATCGCCCGAGGAGAGAGCAGGTGGTGTCTGGCTTTAAGTTTTCAATCGTTGCGGCCGGACGCCTTCAGCCAGAGCGCCAAGCGCCCCATGCCGTCCTCGATTCCCACCTTCGGCGCCCAACCGAGTTCGCGCTTCGCCGCCGAGATATCGAACCAGTGCGCGGTCGTCATCGTGTCGACTAGGAACTTGGTCAGCGGCGGTTCGGAGGACAGCCGCAGCGCGCGCCACGTCCCCTCGCACGCCGCGGCCAGCGCGTAGGCCGCCTTCTTCGGGATCCGCTTCGTGACCGGCGGCAGACCGGCCGCGCTCAGCATGCGGTCCACGATCTCCCAGAAGGGGCGGGGATCGCCGCCGGACAGGAAGTACGCCTTCCCCGAGATTTCGGAGCGCGGCGCCAGCTGCACGGCGGCCAGGACGTGGGCCGAGACGGCGTCGTCGACGTAGATCGTATCGACGAGCTTGTTGTCGTCCCCGACGCGGTACAGCCGCCCCGCCCGCTGCTTGGCGGCCACCCGCGGCAGCAGGTTTCGGTCCCCGGGGCCCCAGATGAAATGCGGCCGCAGCGACACGGTCGACAGCTTGTCGTGGTCGGCGGCGAGCACCATCTGCTCGGAGAGCGCCTTCGTCTGCGAGTAGAACGAGTCGTAGCGGGCGGGATACGGCGCGCGCTCGTCGACGCCCGAGACGTCGCCGCCGTGGAACACGACGGAAGGCGAGCCCGTGAACACGAGCTTGCGTATGCCCTGCTCCATGCACGCGCGCAGGACGTTCTTCGTCCCGTCGACGTTCACGCGGTGGAAGTCCTCGTACTTCCCCCACAGGCCGACCTTCGCGGCGACGTGGAACACGACGTCGCGGTCGTCGCAGGCGGCCTTCAGCGTCTCGTAGTCGCCGATATCCCCGCGCGCGCAGTCGATGCCGATCGCCTCGAGTTCCGCGTACGCGCCGCGCCCGAACACGCGCACGTCGTCGCCGCGCTCGCGCAGTTTGCGCGCCAGCGCCCCTCCCATGAAGCCGCCCCCGCCGGTGACGAGCGCCCTCACGCGAGCTTCCGCGCGGCCCAGACGGCCAACGCCTCGCGGTTGATCTTCGCGTTGTGGCGCGTGTCGACGGGAAAACCGGGATGGAACAGCAGGTCCTTGACGTCCTTCGTGAAGTCCGGCCGGCCCGCGATATTCAAGATGTCGTCCCTGAGGGCATCGCTGGGCGCCGTTCCCGGCTCGAGCTCCACGCACAGCACGGGACTCAGGCCCACGCCGACCAAAGCGCTGCGCTTCACCTTCGGGTGCGCGTTGAACACCCCTTCCACGCAGATCGTGTAGTGCTCGCCCTTCTCCGTCTTCACGCGGTGCGCCTTGCGCCCGCAGAACCAAAGCCGCCCCGCCTCGTCGAAATAGCCGAGGTCGCCCATGCGGTGCCAATGGCTCTTCCCGTCGCCGATCTTGGCCTTCGCCATGTCCTCCACGCGCCGGAAGTACTCCCCCGTCACGACCGGACCCTTCACCGCGATCTCACCGACCGCGCCGCGCGGCACGCGCAGGTCGTCGGACCAGGCGCGGATCTGGCCTTCCTCGATCCGGATCACGGCGGCCTCGATCCCGATCACGGGCCGGCCCACGCAGATGCCCTCGCCGCGCGCGGCCTTGGCCGCGGTTTCGTCCAGGATCTCCTTGGAAGAAGTCAGCGCGACGGGCAGCGCCTCGGTGGCGCCGTAGGGCGTGTAGATCGGTACGTTCTCGTTCAGCATCTTGGAGAACAGCGCCAAGGTCCGCGCCGGCACGGGCGCCCCGGCCGACATCACGCGCGTGAGCGTCGGCAGCGCGATCCCGTGCTTCGCGCCGAAGCGCCCCACGCGGTCGAGCAGCGCCGGCGACCCGAACAGCTGATGGATCCTGTGCTTCTGGATCGGGACGATGATCGCCATCGGATCCACCATGCCCGGCCGCGTGAAATCCATGTCCGGGATGACGACGGTCTGGCCGAGCGCGACGTCGAACAGGCCGAACAACGGGAAGGTCGCCAGCGACAGCTCCCCCTCCTTGATCGCGAACAGCTCGCGGAGCTGGTCGACCTGCGCCGAGAACATCGAGTGCTCGTACACGGCGCCCTTCGGGGCGCCCGTGCTGCCGGACGTGAACAGGATCGCGGCGCGTCCGTCCGGGAGCACCGGAGGCAGGTCGAGCGCGCGAGCGCGCCCGAGCTCCCGCATCGTCTCGAGCGTCGGCAGGCCGAGCGAGGGCCCGCCCGCGACGATCTTCACGCGCGCGGTCGGCGTCCACCCAGCCGCGGCGCGCGCGATATGCGCCTTCGCCGAGCCGACGAACCCGTCCGGCGCCGCCTCCTCGAGGCAGCGGCCCATGTTCGAGAAGCCGATGCCCGGATCGACGAGCACCGGCGTCACGCCCGCGCGAAACAGCGCGAAGGCCGTCGCGAAAAAGTCGCGCGACGGCGGGATCAGCACGGCCACGCGGTCGTTCTTCTTGAACCCGGCGCGCAGGAAGCCGTGCGCGAGCAGCTCGACGTCGCGTCCGAGCGCCTCGAAGCTCACGACCTCGTCGTGATGGATCAGCGCGGGCTGGGCGCCGAGGCGCTTCGCGTTGTCCTGCAGCCGGGCGCCTAAGTCCATCATGCCGCGACGGGCTTGGCGACGAAATCCTTGATCAGCGCCGTGACTTCCGCGGAAGAGTCCTCGAGCAGGAAATGTCCGCTGTCCGGAAAGCGCTTCACCGTCGCCTTTGGGAAGCGCTTGATCCAGCCGTTCAGGAACGCCTCGTCGAACACCCAGTCCTTCATGCCCCACGTCAGCAGCATCGGGACGTCCTTGAGCGTTTCGAGCTTGCTCTCGGTCTCGGTCATCGTGCTCCAGGCCGAGTCGCCGGAACCGAGCGGGATGTCCTCGACGAAGCGGTGCACCGCGCGGCTCTTCGCCCAGCCGTCGTAGGGCTCGAGGTAGCCGGCCAGGGCTTCCTTCGAGAGCTTCGTCTTGGCGGTGCAGGACTTGATGACGATGTTCCGCACGAAGCCGAGCGCGCGCAGCGGGATGCCGGTCAAGCGCCCGCGCATGACGGTCAGCCCGGGCGGGAACGCCTTCTCCGCGGGCAGGCGGAAGCAGGAGGTATTGAGCGCCACGATCGCCTTGATGCGCTCGGGACGGCGGACCGCCCAGGACATGCCGATCATGCCGCCCCAGTCATGCACGATGAGCGTGACGGGCCCCGTGGGAGCGGCCTTCTCCATGAGCTTCTCGAGGTCGTCGACGCGCGCCTTGAGCGTATAGTTGTAGTGCGCGTCGTCGGGGCGGTCGGACAGGCCCATGCCGACGTGGTCGGGCACGATGCAGCGGTGCGTCGGAGAGAGGGCTTTGACGACTTCCCGGAAGTAGAACGACCAGGTCGGGTTGCCGTGCACCATCAGCACGGTCTCGCCTTGGCCCTCGTCGAGATAATGCATCTCGTGGCCGCCGACGTCGAGGCGGCGGCTCTTGAACGGGTACAGCGCCTTCCAGGCTACCATTCGAGCCCCAGCATCATGCAGTTCAGGCCCGAGCCGATGCCCACGAAGGCCACCTTGTCGCCCTTCTCCAGAAACCCGCGCTCATCGGCGAGGGCGGCCGTGAGCGGCAGGCTCACGGTGCCGATGTTGCCGAGGAACTCGTAGGTCGGGAAATCCTTGTCGTGGCCGACGCCGCACGCGGTCAGGAGCGCGGTCGTCTGCGGGCCGCCGACCTGGTGAGTGATCGTCTTGTCCATCGTGGTCCAGCCCATCACCTTGCTGAAGCTCTGCCACGTCAGCTTCGCGAGCTCCATGCCGTTCTTGAGCACGGCGGGCGCGTCGGTCCGCATGAAGTCCCGGTCCCACTGGCACAGGTCCCAGTGCTGGGGTGCCGCCTGGACCGTGCCGCCGAGGAGCTTCGGGCCTTGGGCGCCGAAGGAGCC
>JBBQVX010000183.1:0-3931 GCA_038211115.1 Elusimicrobiota bacterium
CAGGGAGCCGTCGGCGACCTTGCCCTTGAGGTTCGGGACGTCGATGCGGCGCTCGTCGAAGGAGGCGGTGCCGGTGAAGCCGGACAACGGCAGCTCGGCGACGGTAGCACCCAGGTCCTTGAACTGGAGCTTGCCGCCGAACACGGGCTTCTCCTTCGTGCCCGTGACCGAGAGCGCGAAGAAGCCGCTTCCCGCGAGCTTGAGGTCGCGCGTCGCCGGCGTCAAGCGCGTCAGCTCGTCGAGGACGAAGCGCTTGCACTTGAGCAGGAGGTCGAACGCGCCGCGGCCCGCGGGGTCGGAGATGGCGCCCTCGACGGAGAGCTCGTTGCTCCCGATCTTCAAGCCGAGCTTGCGCAGGCGGATCGCTTTCGTCGTGTAGGAGAGGTCCGCGTCCCACTTCGACGCCGGGAGCTCGAGGCCGACGGGCGTTCCGGGAAACGGGAGGTCCGCGGACGTCAGCGCCGGCAGGTCGAGGTCGGCCTGAATCTCGAGCTCGGGCTCGGGCGTCCCGGCGAGCGCCTTCGCGACGGTCCCGTCCAGGCGCAGGGTCCCGCTCTTGCCCTTGACCGCGACCTTCTCGAACGTGAGGTCGTCGCCGCGCACGCGCGCGGCCCCGTCGAGGCGCATCGCGGGCACGACGAAGCCCGGCGGCAGCGCCGCGACGGAGAACGGCAGCTCCGAGACCTTGAACGACGGCACGTCCGCCGCGAAACGCGCGGACAGATCGGGCAGCGGTTTGGCCGAGCCGGCCTTGTGCACCTCGCCCTGCAGCGACGCGGTCCCCTGCTTGAACTTCGCCTCGAGCGAGGAGATCTTAAGCTCGCCGCCGGCGTAGGAAGCTTCGCCGTCGACGCGCATCTTGGGGATGAACGACCTGGGCGGGAGCTTAAGAAACGCGTACTCGCCGGCCTTGATCTCGGGGACGTCAGCGCCGAATTTCGCGCGGCCCTCGTAGACCGGGAATTTCCCGCCGATCCCCTTCGCGAAACCCGAGCCGTCGAGCTTCCCTCCGGGCCACGTCACGCGCAGGGTTTTAAACGACGCCGAGCTCCCTTCCCAGCGCCCGACGATCTCGGCGTCCGCGGCCGGGATCTTCAGGGCCGGGATTCCGGCCCCCGGCGCCCACTTCGCGATCAGCGTCGTATCGAGGCCCGGCGTTTTAAGCTTCAGGGCGGCGTCGACGGCGCGCGCGCCGCCTTCCCCGGGCGCCGAGACGCGCAGGGAGCCGTTCGACTCGAGCAAAGTCTTCCCGGAGGCCGAGAGAGCCGCGTCGAGCTCCGTGTCCAGCGCGTCGAGGCCGGTGATCTTGCCCTTGGCCGAGAGCTTCAGGCCGTCCTGCTCGACGGTGAGGCGCTTGAACGCGAGTTCGAACTTCTCGCGGTGGCCGCGCTCGGGATGCACCGTGCCGGAGAACGTGAGCGCGGCGTCCACCGGCCGGTCGCCGGCCTTGCCTTTGGCCTTGAGCGCCACGTCGACGTCGAACGGCTCCGACAAACTGAAATCGTCGAGCTTGAGCGTCAGGTCCGTCACCGTCCAGTCGCCGCCCGCGGCGTCCTTATATTCGACCCCGCCGCGCGAGACGCGCAGGTGCCGCACGTTGAACTCCGCGGGCTCGTCGTCGGTGCTCTTCGCCGTCGCGCCCGGCTCGGGGGCCCGCGCGGCGGGCGCGGACGAGGCGAGCGTCTCGTAGTTGAACGCGCCGTCGGCGTTCTTGACGACGCGGACCTTGAGCCCGTCGGCCGACGCCGTCTGCACGACGAACTTCCGGCGCAGCAGCGCCTTCCAGCTCGGCCGCACGCTGAACGTCTCGACGCTGAGGAACGTCCCCGCGGCGAAATCCGGCCGCTCCGAGATCTCGAGACCCTGCAGGTGCAGGCCGGTCAGCCCCACGTCGATGCGCGTCAGGCGGACTTCCCGTCCGAGCTGCTTGCGGGCCTTCTCCAGCACGAACGCGCGCGCCTTCGGCTCGGGGAAGAAGGCCTTGAGTGCGACGAGCGCCGCCCCCGCGCCGAGCGCTGCGAGCAGGACGAGCGTGCCGGAAATCTTGAGCCAGAGACGGGCGCGGGCCATGCCTCATTTTACCACTTGCGCGGCGCGCTTCGCGCTGCCGTCGGAAATGTATAATCGCTCATGCGCCACCTCCCCCTCCTCTTCGCGTTGTTCGCCGCCCCCGCGGCCGCCGAGACGTCCTCGATCTCGGCCTTGTTCAAACGGATCTCGAGCTACATGAACACGCCGGCGGTCAAGCAGTCCCCGCGCCGCGCGGCCGTCGCCGCCGTGCGCGGCGGAATCCCGACCGACCAGGGAGAGGACCTCGACCTGCGCCTGCTCGACCGCGCGCGCGTCCTGCGTGAGGCGCTCAAGCGGCCCGACGCCTCCTCCCGCGACGAAAACGCCCTGCGCCCGATCTACGAGGCGCTCGCGGCCTCGCAGTACGTCCAGGCGCTCTCCATCGTCGGCGCGCCCGACGCGCGCGGAGAGGCCTCCCGCGCCCTCGAAGGCTGGGCCAAGGAGCCCCGCTCCCCCGCCCTGCCGCCCGGCGTCGTGGCACTGCTGACCGGCCCCGCCGCGCGCATCGACGACAAGGAGCTCGTGAAGGCCGGCTGGGGCCGCCACGCGCGTCTGCTGGCGCCCGCCGGAGCCTCCGCGCGCGCCGCCTCCCCGGGCTGGACGGCCGGCGAGGACGCCGCCAAGCTCGACGAAACCCTCAAGGGCCTCTCCGATTCCTGGCTGTCGAAAAAGCTCTCGTCCGAAGATGAGGCGAAGGCCCACGTGCTCGCGGGCCAGGTCTACGCCGCGCTGGCTCAGGCCGAACTCAAGGGCCGCGCGCCCGCCGCGTCGGCTCCCTCAACCGCGTCCGCCGCGACCGACGACGACGGCCCCGCCCCGGCGGAGGCCGCCGTCGCCTTCGAACCCAAGGCCATCTATCAGAAGACCTCGCGTTCCGTTGTCCTCATCCTGTGCGCCGAGTCCTCGGGCTCCGGCGAGCTCGGCACCGGCTCCGTCGTCGACGTCGCGCGCCGCCGCATCCTCACCAACGCCCACGTCGTCATTCGGGATTCGACCCGGCGGCCCTGGGGCCGCATCAGCGTCTACTTCAAGCCGGCGAAGCTGACCGGCGACACGCAGCGCGACTTAGTCGAGCCCGCGTCCGGCAAGGTCGTCGCCTGGGACCCGGCCCTCGACCTCGCCCTCGTCGAGGTCGACCGCCTCCCCTCCGGCACGTCTTCGATCGCCCTCGGCCACCCCGACACCGTCTCCGTCGGCGACCGCGTCGCCGCGATCGGCCACCCCGAGCAGGGCGGCCTGTGGACGCTGACGACCGGCGTCATCAGCACCGTCCTCGCCGACCTCGGCGGCGTGAAGGGCAAGAACGCCTTCCAGACCGACACGAGCATCAACCGAGGCAACTCCGGCGGCCCTCTCCTCGACTCCTCCGGCCGCCTCCTCGGCGTGAACACCTCGATGTCGCGCAAGGCCGCCGACGGCCTCGCGATCACCTCGGTCAACTTCTCCGTCAAAGCCGA
This sequence comes from Elusimicrobiota bacterium, assembly GCA_038211115.1. Classification (GTDB taxonomy): domain Bacteria; phylum Elusimicrobiota; class Elusimicrobia; order UBA1565; family UBA9628; genus GWA2-66-18. The sequence goes on from JBBQVX010000183.1 coordinate 3,528, forward strand.
CGTCGCCCGCCGCTGGATGGCCGGCCAGGGCGAGAAGCTCGCCTACGGCCCCTCTGCCGCTCCCCTGATCGCCGCGGCCGCGCTCGCGAAGGTCCCCGACCCCGTCCCCGCGCCCGCGCCCGTCTTCGCGGTGAAGGCGAGCGTCGAGCCCGTCAAGACGTCCGCCCGCGCCGTCACGCCCGTCCGTCCGGCGCCCCCGAAGGTCATGATCACTGAAAGCAAGCCCTTCTCCAACGACAGCGTCATCGAAGCCGAGATTTCCAAAATGGACGAACTCGGCGACGAGATGCACGAAGAGATCAAGCGCAGGTCCCACTGATGAAAACGCTCTCCCTCCTCCTCCTTCTCGCCGTCCCTGCCGCGGCCCAGCCGCGCAAGAACGTCCTCGAGACGCTCGCGACGGC
>JBBQVX010000184.1:0-3889 GCA_038211115.1 Elusimicrobiota bacterium
ATTGAGCCAGTCCCCGACCGCGGGCGCGACATGCGGCCAAAGACCGCCCTTCTACGCTCGTCGGGGTATTTTAATTCTTTGCCCGCCCCGGCGCAACTACTTCGTACGAGCGCCCTCTCTTCCGTGATGGTGTCAGGCCTCCCATTGTTGCAGTATTCGAAGCGGTCGCCTTTGACGAATACTGCAACAATGGGAGGCCTGACACCTACTAGCGGCCCATTTCTTCCAGGATAGCTTTGAGTTCCTTGCGCACCTCGCGCAGGAGCTTTCCTTGGGCGCCTTCGCTCGCCGTCGAGTCGGCCAGCGGGGAGTCGAGCGCGGTCTTACCGCGGCGGCGGTCGATGAGCGAGCGGCGCGCGCCGGCGACGGTCATCTTCTTGCGCTGGAGCAAATCCTTGATCTCGAGGATGAGCTCGAGATCCGTGCGGCTGTAGCGGCGATGTCCGCCCTGTTTGCGCGACGGCTTGAGGTCCCCGAAGCGGCTCTCCCAGAAACGCAGGGTGTGCGGCGGAACCTGCGCCAGGCGCGAGGCCTCGCGCATCGTGTAGTAGTCGCGGTCGGGAAGGAACGGCAGTTCCATGTAGAGCCCGGAATTACTCCAACAAATTCTTGGAGGCCTTGAAGCGCACGCCGCGCCGGGAGGGCACGCTGACCTGCTCGCCCGTCTTCGGGTTGCGGCCGTTCCGCGGCTGGCGCGCCTTCACGCGGAAGGTTCCGAAGTTCGAGATCACGACTTTATCGCCCTGGTTCAGCGACGCACGGATCGTCTCGAAGGTCGTCTCGACCGCGAGGGCGGCCTCACCCTTCGTGGTCAGCACTTTCGCGACGGCCTTGATGATGTCGAGGCGGTTCATTTGGCGTCTCCCCCTTTCTTCCCCTCGGGCGGCGGCTCGCCGCCTTCGGGCTTCTTCTTGAGGTCCTTGAAAATGTCCTCGGGCTTGAGGCTCTTGAGGTCCTCCTTGAACTTCGAGACCTCGTCCTCGGAAATGGGCTTGTGCAGAGTCTGGCAGCGCTCGAAGACGCTCTCGTGCACCATGATCGGGCAGCCGGCGCGGACCGCGATCGCGATCGCGTCGGACGGGCGGCTGTCGAGCTGCGCCGTCTTCTTGCCGTCGCTGACGTGGACCTTCGCGTAGAACGTGTTTTCCTTGATGTCGCTGACGACGATCTTCTTGACCTCGAAGCCGAGCTCCTGGATCGCGGCGAGAAGCAGGTCGTGCGTCAGCGGGCGCGGCAGGACGATGCCGGAGAAGCGGATCGCGATGGCCTGGCCTTCAGTGATCCCGATCCAGATGGGCAGCAGCCGGCTTCCCGAAAGCTCCTCGAGGAAGATGATGCATTCGTTGACCGTGGTCGCGAGCGAGTAGATGCGGACTTCCTTTTCCCCCGTTCCACCTTTGGAGGGCTCGGGGGTTTTGTCCTTGTCCTTATCTTTGTCGCCGCCCTCTTTCCCTTTGGCCATATCGTTCTCCGTTAAAATCCGAGCGCCTTCAGCACGCCTTTCGCGGGCGCGCCGCGCGTCGCGCGCCAGATCGCCTCGAGCAGGGGCGCCTTGACCTTGTGGCGCGCGCACAGCTCGCGCGCGCTGGCGGCGGCCTCGATGCCTTCGACGACCGTCGGAATCTGGGCGAGCGCGCGCTTGGGCGTGAGGCCCGCGCCCAGCTTCTCGCCGAAGCCGCGGTTGCGCGACTCTGGCGAGGTGCCGGTCGCGATCAGGTCCCCTAAGCCCGCGAGGCCGTAGATCGTGTCGGCGCGGCCGCCGCTCGCGCGGATCAGGCGGGACATCTCGGCCAAGCCCTGGACGAGGAGCGCCGCCTTCGTGTTCGCTCCGGTGCCGAGGCCGTCGAGAATGCCGGCGCCGATCGCGATCGCGTTTTTTAAGGAGCCGCCGAGCTCGACGCCGACGCGGTCCGGCCAGTGCGTCACGTTGAGGGCGCCGCCGTCGAACAAGGCGGCGAGCGCTTCGGCGCGGTGCCCGGAGGGCCCGCCGAGCAGGAGGCCGGTCGGAACGCCGCGCGCGACCTCGCGCGCGAAGGAGGGGCCGGTGAGCGTCCAAACGCGCCCCTTAAGAGACGGGATTTCGCGTCCGACGATGTCGCCCATCGTGGCCAGCGTTCCGGGCTCGATGCCCTTGGACGCGTTGACCGCGACCGCGGTTTTCCGCAAACCGATGCCGCGAATTTTCTTCGCGGTCGCGGCCAATGCTCGGGACGGAAGCACGAAGAGCAGAATGTCGGCGCTTCGCGCGACGTTTAGATCATGGACGATCTTTATTTTCCCATCCAAGCGGAAGCCAGGAATATGCGCGTGCCGCCTTGTTTTTTCCAACGACTTCGCGATCTCGGGGACGAACTCCCAAATCGTCACCTTGGCGCCTTTGTTGGCCAGCTGTTGGGCCAATACGCAGCCCCACATCCCGCCCCCCAACACCGTTACCTTACGCTGAGGGGCCATGGATGCCGAGCTCCTTGTTCGAGATGAGACGCTTCAAATTCGGGATGTGCTTGTAGATGATCAGCGCGCCGGAGCACGCGGCGGCGATGCAGTAGGCCGTTTTCGAGCCGCACGCGACGGCGGCGATGGGTAGGGCCACGGCCGCCGTTATCGAGCCGACCGAGATGTGGCCGGAGAGCTTGACCGCGAGGGTGAATACGCCGGCCGTGATCGCCATCGGCAGCGGCAGCAAGGCCGAGAAGACTCCGGCCGAGGTCGCCACGCCCTTGCCGCCCTTGAAGCCGAGCAGCGGCGTCCAGTTGTGGCCGATGACGGCGGCCGCTCCCGCCGCGATCGCGAGCTCGGGGCGCCGGGGCTGGAGCGTGAGGGAGAGGTAGACGGGCGCGTAGCCCTTCAGCGCGTCGACGGCGAGGGTGATGCCTCCGGCGAGCGCCCCCGCGTTGCGGTAGACGTTCGCGGTTCCGGGATTACCCGAGCCGCGGGTGCGGATGTCGTAGCCTTTGAGGCGCTTGACGACGAGATAGCCTGTGGGAATGCCGCCGGCGAAGTAGCCGAAGGCCAGGAGGCCGGCGTCGCGGAAATCCACCATGAATTACAGCGTAATCCTACCACCTCAGGCGGCGGGCGTCAACAGCGATTGCAAGCGGCTCCAGTTCTCCGCGGTGACGCGGAGACGGAAGCGGATTTTGTCTCCGTGGACCGCGCGGTCGAGGATCTGAGCGGAGCCGTAGAGGCGGGACGTCCAGGCGCCGGCCTGGGCCGCTGGCGCGTCGATCTCGCGCAGGAGCCACTTCGAAGAGAGGGCCTCCTCGACGCGGACGAGCACCTCGGAGATGCCGTCGCCGGAGGACGCGGACATCAGGGTCGCGTCGGGATGCCGCCGCATCAGGTCGCCGCGCGCGGCGTCGTCCAGGCGGTCGGCCTTGTTGAGGGCCGACACGCGCGGGATGCCTTCGGTCGCGAGCTCCGCGAGCGTCAGCGTGACCGAGGCGTGCTGGCCCTCGAGCTCGGGCGAGGCGGCGTCGTGCACGATGAGGAGGCAGTCGGCGGACTCGACTTCTTCGAGCGTCGAGCGGAACGCGGCGATCAGCGAGGTGGGCAGGCGCTGAATGAAGCCGACCGTGTCGGTGATGACCGCCCATCCGCCGCTCGGTAATCGCACGCGGCGGGCCGTCGGATCCAGCGTCGCGAACAGCTTGTCGTCCGCGTAGGCCGCGTACTCGCCCGTCAGCGAGTTGAGCAAAGTGGACTTGCCGACGTTCGTGTAGCCGACGAGGGCGACCTGCGGCACGGGCACGCTCGCGCGGCGCTCTCGGCGCAGGCGGCGCGAGGAGCGGACGCGCTCGAGCTCGACCTTGAGGTGCTTCATGCGGTATTGGATGTGGCGCTTCTCGTACTCAAGCTTGCGCTCGCCGGGGCCGCGGGTGCCGATGCC
>JBBQVX010000185.1:0-3882 GCA_038211115.1 Elusimicrobiota bacterium
ATTGAAGCAGGTAGGACCAGAGGCTCGACAAGGCGAGCACCGCGCACAGCGCGGCCAGCGGGTACACCGACTTGATCATCCAGGGCTTGGCTTGGCCCCGGTCGCGCAGCACCACGACGCCGACCATGCCCAGGAGCGCGACGAGCTGGATCGCGGTCTTGATCTTCCCCCATTTGTCCGCGGAGAGCACCTTCCCCTGGGCGCCCGCGATCACGCGGACGCCGCCGATGACGAGCTCGCGCATGACGATGAGGAACACGGCCCACAGCGGGATCGCGAGCTCTTTCGTTCGGATCAGCGCGATCAGCGTTCCGAGGACGAGGATCTTGTCCGCGATCGGATCGGCCACCTTGCCGAACGAGCTCACGGCCTTCATGCGGCGCGCGAGCCAGCCGTCGAGCCAGTCCGTGACGATCGCGACGAGGAACATGACGAGCGCGGCGAGGTGCCAGCCCGGCTCGTCGGCCATCAGCGCCGCGAACACGGCGGCCGCCAGGACGATGCGGAGCATCGTCAGGCGGTTGGGAAGGGACATGCTCTAGGGGATCTCGACGCGGTACTGGCCGTCGGGCCCCGGGGCGCCGAGCGTCACCGGCTGGCCGTTGAGGCTGATGTCGAGCGCGCCGGGCTCGGTCGTGCGCAGGTCCACGAACTTCGTCGGCTTCCACTCCTGCACGGCGTCGCGCGGGGCGCGGCCCTCGAACACGATCTGCCCGTCCACCGAGACGCGCAGCCAGGCGTCGGTCTTGAGGCGTACGACGAGCTTCGGCTCGATCTGGCGCGGCATCGGCTGGAGTGCTACGGGCGCGACCTGCGGCTGCGGCGCGGCGATCTTGCCCTGGTCCTTGAACAGGAACACGGCCAGGCCGATCGCGAGGACCACGGCGAGGACGATGGCTCCCGTAGCGCCCGAGCCCGCCGCGTGCGGAGCGGCCGCGTGGGGCGCGGGCGCGTGGCCGTGGGACGGCGCGTGCGCCGGGGCGGGCGCGTGCGGCTTCGCCTTCGGGGCGTGGGACTCGCGCTTGGGCGCCGGCGTTTCGGGAGCCGCGGCGACGGAAGGCGCCTCGGTCGCGCCCTCGGGCGCGGGGGCGGCTTCGGCGGCCGGGACGGCGTTCAAAAGAGCCCACATCTCGTCGAAGTTCACGTCGAGGTGTTCGCAGTACCCCTTCAGGAAGCCTCGCAGGTAGACGATGGCCGGGAACTGCTCGAAGCGGTTCTCCTCCAGAGCCTCGAGGAAGCGCTTGGAGATGCGCGTCTGCTGGGCCACGGCCTCGAGGGACTGGCCGCGCTTGAGGCGCGCCGCGCGCAGGATCGGGCCGATCTCGGCGCGCAGGGCGGTCGTGTGCTTGGTCGGGATGCGGCGCAGGGGATCGGGCTCTTGCTCGAGGGTCATTTCGGCTCCGGGGATTTGAACAGGTCGGCGTCCGCGGGCGGCGTGAACTTGAACGTCGCCTCGCTCGTTTCGGGATTTAAGCGTACGTCCTCGAACAGCGAGCGGATCGTCGCGCGTCCGACGCGCAAGGTCGCGTCGCCGGGAAAGAAATCCTTGGTCGAGGCTTTGAGCGTCAGGACGAAGTTGGCGTCGTCGTTCTTGGACGGCGCTTTCGGCTTGAGGGTGAGGGTGAACACGCGGTGGCCGTCGGCGCCGGGGGCCGTGACCGTCGTGATCTCGGCGGAGTATCGCGTGAGCAGGTCGGCGGACTTGCCGAAGTCGAGCAGACCCTGCGCCATCGGCTCGGACTTGCGCCAGGTCTCGAGGCGCGATTGGATCACCTGATTGGTGCTGTTGCGGTACACCCACAGCCACGTGCCGTCGGACACGACCGTCTGGGCTTCGGGGATCTTGTGGGTCAGGCGCAGGAGGTCGGGTTTCTTGAAGACGACGTCCCCCTCCACGCTCTGAGTGACGTCGGACCCGTCGAGGTGGACGAACTGCCGGAACGTCGCCTTGAGGGTCGTGATCTTGGCGTCGGTCGCGGCGAAGCGCCGCGCCACGAGCTCGAGCGTGAGCGGCGCCGTAGACGCGGCGTACGAGGTCAACTCGGAGCCGGCGGCGGCGGTCGAGACGGCCACCTTCGCCGCGGGCTTGGCGGCCGTCTTCGGCGGCTTCGCCTGCGCGGAGGCCGTGAGAAGGAGAAGAACGGGAGCCGCGAGGAGTATTCTCATGGTCAATCTTTCCTATCCACCGGCACCTGCGGGAAATGGACCTTCATGTAGTCCTCGATCACGTCGAAGCGGATCTCCCAGCGGTTGGTGCCTTCGGGCTTGTGAATGAACTCCTTGACCTCGAGAGCCGAGAGAATATTGGTGGCGCGGGCGGAGGAGCCGAATTGGCTCTTGAGCAAATCTTGAGAAATCCGGCGTCTCTCAAGGATTAATTTTAATGCCTGGGAGAACTCGAGCGGCTCGACGCCGAACTGCGACAGGTCGGCGGCCGCGCCGCCCTTCACCGCCATCGTCTCGAGCATCGGGTAGTCGGGCTTGCCCTGCGTCTTCAGGTAGTCGACGAGCCCGCGGATCTCGTCCTCGGACACGTACGCGCCCTGGCAGCGCTCCGGCTTCTGCGCGCCCGACGACAGATACAGCAGGTCGCCGCGGCCCTGCAGGCTTTCGGCGCCCGAGCCGTCGAGAATGACCTTCGAGTCGATCTTGCTGATGACCTGCAGGGCGATGCGGCTCGGCAGGTTGGCCTTGATGACGCCGGTGATCACGTCGACGGACGGGCGCTGCGTCGCGAGCACCATGTGGATGCCGACGGCGCGCGCCATCTGCGTCAGGCGCTGGATCGCGTCCTCGACGATATCGCCGGCGATCAGCATGAGGTCCGCGAGCTCGTCGATGATGACGACGACGTAAAACTCGCGCGGCAGGCCCTTCTTGTCGGCCATCGCGTTGTAGCCCTCGATGTTGCGCTGGCCGTGCAGCTGCAGCCGCTCGTAGCGCTTTTCCATGAGCGAGAGCAGCGCTTTCAGCGCCTTCGCGGCGTCCTTCGGATTGGTGATGACGGCCACGCGCGCGGGCTCGACCATCGGGTCGAACAAGTGCGGGATGCCTTCGTAGAACGTGAGCTCCGTGCGCTTCGGGTCGATCATCACGAACTTGACCTCGTCGGGGCGCGCGCGGAAGAGGATCGACATGACCATCGAGTGGATCAGGACGGACTTGCCCGAGCCGGTCGCGCCCGCGACGAGCACGTGCGGCATCTTCGCGATGTCCGCGGCGACGGGCTCGCCCGAGGCCGAGAGGCCGAGGCCGAACGACAGCAGCGGCGCGGACGCCGGAATCGCGTCGCTCTGGAGAATCTCGCGCAGGACGACGGCGGCCTGGCGCGGGTTCGGGATCTCGATGCCGACGGCGGCCTTGCCCGGGATCGGAGCGACGATGCGGATGCCCTTCGCGCGCATCGCGAGCGCGATGTCGTTCTCGAGCACGGTGATCGAGGACACCTTCACGCCGGGCGCGGGCGAGACCTCGTAGCGCGTGATCACGGGGCCCGGCGAGTAGCCGGTCACGTGGGCGTCGATGCCGAAGCTCTTAAGCGTACGCTCGAGGTCCGCCACGGCCGAGGCGATCTCCTCCTCGGTCGGCTTGCCGCGCTTGCGCGCGTCCGACGGCAGCGAGAGCAGCTCGAGCGACGGGAGCTTATAGTCCTTGTACGCGGCGGTGGGCGGAGCGGGTGCCACGCGCTCGCCCTCGACGGCCTTCATCTTCGCGTCCTTATCCACGACGAGCTTCGGCGCGCCGTTGAGAGGCTTGATCTCGCGCGTGTCGACGGGCTTCGCGAGCGGGACCGACTCGGGCTCGGGCTTCGGCTTCGGCAGGTCGAGCGCCTTCGCGTCCTTCGACTTCGCCTTGACGGCGTCGGCCTGCGTCGGGGCCTTG
>JBBQVX010000186.1:0-3841 GCA_038211115.1 Elusimicrobiota bacterium
CCATGCGGCCGCGCTGGACGCCCTTGGCGACCTTCGCGACGGCCTCGGGCTGGCCGATGACGACGGCGCCGAGCTCGGCGGGGAGGTTCTTGAGCTGGTCCTTCTCGGCCGCGCCGAGCTTGCCGGCGGGGATGCCGGTGCGCAGCGCGACTTCCTGGGCGATGTCCTCGGGCAGCACCTCGCGCCGCGCGTCGGTGACGCCCGCTTTCGCGGCGTCGGAGGCGCGGAGTTCGACCTCGGCGCTCGCGTCGTCGAGCAGGTCGAGGGCCGAGTCGGGGAGGTTTCGGTCCGTGATGTAGCGCGAGGCCATGGCGACGACGGCCTTGACCGTCTCCGCGCTGACCGTGACCTTGTGCTTTTCCTCGTAGCGTCCCTTCACGCCTTCGACGATGAGCACGGCCTCTTCCTTGGTCGGGGGATCGAGCTTGACCGGGTTGAAGCGGCGCGCGAGCGCGCCGTCCTTCTCGATCTTGCGGTACTCCTCCATCGTCGTCGCGCCGATCACCGAGATCGTGCCGTCGGCGAGCGATTCCTTCAGGATGTTGGCGGCGTCCTGCGAGCCCTCGGCCGAGCCGGCGCCGACGAGCATGTGGATCGCGTCGATGAAGAGGATCACGCGGCCGTTCGACTTCTTGGCCTCATCGAGGATCGCGACCATGCGCTCCTCGAACTCGCCGCGCAGCGAGGTGCCGGCGACGATCTTGGTCAGGTCGAGCTTGACGATGCTGCGGCCTTCCAGTTCGGGAATCTCGCCCGCGGCGATGAGTTGGGCCAGCCCGTTGGCCACCGCGGTCTTGCCGACGCCCTTCTCGCCGATGATCAGCGGGTTGTTCTTCTCGACGCGCAGCAGGGTCTTCACGATCTGGCGCATCTCGGCCTTGCGGCCGATCATCGGGGGCAGCTTGCCTTCGATCGCTTTGCCCGTCAGGTCGATGCCGTACTTGGTCAGCGCCGGAAAGTCCTTCGCGGCGAGAGGCCGCCAGCCCGACGGATGGGGGGCCGCGGTCGCCGCGTCCTCTCCGGAGGCGTCGTCGCCGTCGGCGCGCAGTCCGTTGAGGAACTGGCGGGTCTGCATCACGCCGCGCGTGATCAGGGGCTCGGTCTTGGCGCCCAGCGCGTCGCGGAAGGCGGACAGCGAGGCGGCCTCCGTGAGGGCCTTGAGCGAGGCCGCGTCGATGCGCTGGCGGCGCTCGTTCGAGTAGTAGGCGTGCGCGAGCCAGGCCTGCGCCTGGCGAACGCCGGCGAGGCGGGCGTCGTCGACCTTGAGCGTCTTCGCCTGATGGCGCACGACGTCGGTGGTCGCTTCGAGCTTCGCGTCGGCGAGCGCGATGAGAATCTGTTGGTAGGCCTTCGCCTCGGTGCTGAGGCTCTTGCGCGAGTCGAAGTAGCGCTGCCGCAGGCCGTCGAGGAGGGCGACCGCGCGCAGGTGATCCTGGATGCCGGGCGCGTTGACGAGCTTGATCGCCTCGATCGCCTCGTTGTGGAGGTCCCAGACGCCGTCGCGGTCGCTCTCGGCCTGGTCGCGCAGGTCGAAGTAGACGACCTGGCCGTTGGCGAGGATCATCACGTCGCCGCGCGCGGCGAGGGCGGCCAGGGCCGCGTTCATCCGTGCTACGTCGAGATCGAGGGACTTGCCCGCGCGCACGATCGTCTCGCGCGTGACGGTCTCTCCGGCGGAGGTGCGCGCGCGGATTTCCGCGACGAACGCTTCGACGACCTTCGCGGAGGGCGTCCATGAGCCCTGCGGCGCGGGTTCCTTCGACGACGGGCCCTCGTACAGGTAGTTGCGCGCGTCGAACTTCTCGAGCAGGTCGAGGGCCGCGATGTAGCCGTCGGCGATCTCGTCCGAGGAGGCGCTTCCGTCCTCGGAGGACGGGTTCAGCGAGCCCAGCACGGCGACGAGTTTGCGGTGCACGCGCTCGGGCATCGGCGGGACTTGGCCGGACTGATAAGTCGCGGTCTTGAGCCACTCGAGAACCTCTCGGACGTCATGGAGGCGCGCCGCGAGGGCGGGCGTGAGCGCCTCTCGGCCCTCGAGGTCCTTGCGGTGCGCGTTCAGCATGCTTTCCGCGAACTCGAGCGCCGCGTTCCCGCGCAGCGCCTTGGCTTCCGCGATCGACGCCGCGTCGCCGGCGGATTCGAGCATCAGCACGGCCTTGTCCGCCCAGAACGCCGCGCGCGCGTGATCGGCGGGGGAGCCGCTGTTGAGGAGGAGCACGGCCTTCAGCGCGGCCTCGTCGCCGGGGGCGTGCGCGCCGTCGACGCGGGCGCGGAAGCCGTGATACACGGCGTCGCGGTTCTCGCGGATCGCGAGATGGCCGTCTTGGAGAAGCTCGGTGAAGACCTCGCCGGCTTTCTCGGCGTCGAGGCCGAGGCGGGCGCCGATCCGGGCGACCGTCGTGTAGGACACGATCGTGCCCGGGGCGGACGCGTCGCGGATGCCGGCGAGGAAGGCGGCTTTGGTGCCCGGCGAGGCGTTCCAGCCGAGCGTTCCGGCGAGGCCGAGGAAGGGCAGGAGGCCGGAGGACGCCGGGCCGAACTTATAAAGGATGAACGCCGCGACGGCGGCGACGGCGACGCTCACCGCGCCGGGCAGGAGCTTCAGCGCGCGCGCCGTGAGCGTCGGGCGGACGACGGGAAGCGGCGGAATGGTTTTGACGGACGGGACGGCGGCCTCGAAAGGCGTCAGAGCCGACGTGCCGGAGCCGTCGGCGCCGGCGACTTCGTGAGTCGCAGAGCGCTTATCGAGCGAGCCTTCGAACGAGAGGCCGGACCGCTCCTTGGATTCGGAGCCGCCCGATTTCGGAGTGATCTGCGCGGCCTGCTTCGCCGCGCCGCCGAGCGCCCTGAGCGGATCGGGCTTTTGAGCTTTCGCCGCGGCGGGGACGACGGCTTGAAGGGCCGCGGGAACGAGAGCCGCGGGCAGGACCGGGACCGCGGACGGGGCGGGGAACAAGGACGGGGTCAGCAACGCGGTCGGCGAGGCGAGAGAAGGAACGGAAACGGACGGAGCTCCGAGTGAAGGCATCGCGATCGCCGGAGCGAGCCCGGCTTCGCCCGGCAGGACGACGCGCGTCACGCCCGCCGCGAACGCCGGGCCGGGCGCCGCCATCGCGAGAGCGATGGCGGACGCCAGGAACCGGCGCGAAAGAGCGCTCATGATCGTTTAGAGCTTCTTGCCCGCGGTGAACGCGCCCTTCGACGCGTCCCAGTCGACGACGATCGCGTCGCCCTCGGCGATGCGGCCCTCGAGCTCGGCCTCGACGATCGCGTCGGACACCTGGCGCTCGACGATCTGCTTGAGCGGGCGGGCGCCGTACGCCTTCTGCTCGTCGCCGCGCTTCAGGATCTCGGCGCGCGCCGAGGCCGTCAGCGTCACGGTCACGTTGCGCTCCGCGAGCTGCTTCTCGAGATCCTTGAGCCGCAGCTCCAGGATGCTTTCCATCTCGGGCTTGCCGAGCTCGTTGAAGACGACGATGCCGTCCTCGCCGACGCGGTTGAGGAACTCGGGGCGCAGCTTGGCCTTCAGCGCCGCGAGATACTTGGCGCGGCGCCCGGCGACATCCGTGGCCGCCGGCTTGGAGGGCTGCTCGTCCTTCGTGGTGAAGCCGATCGGGGTGCGCGGCGCGTCGGCCTCGGCGCCCGCGAGCGAGCCGCCGATATTTGACGTCATCATGATGATCGTGTTGGAGAAGTCGACCGTGCGGCCCTGGCCGTCGGTCAGGCGCCCGTCCTCGATGACCTGCAGCAGGATGTCGAGCACGTCCGGGTGGGCCTTCTCGATCTCGTCGAACAGGATGACCGTGTACGGGTTGCGGCGCACGGCCTCGGTCAGCTGTCC
>JBBQVX010000187.1:0-3629 GCA_038211115.1 Elusimicrobiota bacterium
CGGGGCGTGAGGGGTCGCTGCTGGTCCGTCGGTCGCGCGACCCCGTTAGAGGCGGGTCAATCCCGCCGTCCCCGCGGACCCATGACCGGCCGCCCCGTCCCATGCGAGCTTCAACGCGTCGCGCCGGGCGCGCGTAGAGTCAACAGGACGTATTCGGGCGGGACATTGAAGCGCACCGGCATGATGCTCGTGCCGACGCCCGTCGTCACGTAGAGCAGCTTTTCCCCTTCCTTAATCAGGCCGCGCGCGTAGCGCTGGCCGAAGCGCGACGGCACGACCGGGGCTCCGAGGAGCGGCAGGCGCACCTGGCCGCCGTGCGTGTGCCCGGCCAAGGTCAGGGCGATCCGCTCGGGCATCTCCGGGAAGTAGTCCGGCTCGTGGATGAGGGCGATGACGGGTTCCTGAGCGGGAACGCCGGCGAGCGGCGCGTCGGGGTTCGGGCTGCGCTCGATGTGGTCGGCGAGCCCCAGCAGGCTAAAGGCCGTCCCCCGTGTTTTGACGCGCACGTTCTCGTTCTCGAGGACCTTGATGCCTTGGGCGGCCAGCGCGGCGCGCACGCGCGGCCCGTCGAGCCACCAGTCGTGGTTTCCGAGCACCGCGTACACGCCGAGGGGCGCCTTCAGGTCCTTGAGAATCCCGGCGAGCGTCTCGGGCGGCATGAAGCGCCCGCCGACGACGGTCTGGATCACGTAGTCGCCGAGAAGCACGATCACGTCGGGCTCGGCGGCGTTGACGCGCAGGACGAGGTCCCGTATGCGGGTCTTCCCGACGTACGGGGATCCGGCGTGGATGTCCGAGATGAGCGCGATCTTGAGGCCGTCGAGCTCCTTGGGCCAGCCCCGCGGATGGACCTCGGCGCGCGTCTCGACCAGGAAGAAGCACGGCTCGATGAGGAAGCCCCACAAGAGGCCGGCTCCCGCGACGGAAAGAAGGACGTATCGAATCCGTTTTTCGCGGCTCACGGCTTCAGGTTACCAAAAAGAAGAAGACCCCGAGGGGTCGGGGTCTTCTCACGGCGCCGGTTCGAGTCGGCTTTAAGTCTTAGGCGGCTTTGCCGCACTTGCGCGGGTACACGCAGGTGGTGAACTGCGCGACTTCGATGACGGAAAAAGTTTCCGCCGGCACGGCGGGAGCTTCGTTCTTGCAGACGTTCGGCCACACGCAGGGCCGGAACTGGGCGACGGGCGCCTCGACGGTCGTGCAAACGTTGGGCCAGACGCACGGGCGGAACTGGGCGGTCTGGGTCGTGGCGGCGGGAACGAGCGAGAGCGAGAGAAGGATGATGTTGATCATGAAGACAGTATACGCTTCATGAAAAAAATCTCCGATGAGTCCGGACAACCCGGGGGCTTGATACCCATCAATTGATCTAGGTCAAAGGGCCTATGACGACCCAGTCGCAAGTCCTAGACAAATCGTACGAAGAGGCCTAGGACGCGGCCCCTGCAAGGGCGCGCAGGCGCTCCTCGCTGAGGATCAGGAGATCCTTTTCCTTCTTGCGCAGCACGTCGCGTTCCTCGAAGTCCTTGAGGAGGCGCACCGTGGTCTCGATCGTGAGGCCCGCCATCTCGGCGAGGTCGCGGCGCTTGATGCCGGCGACGATCGGGTACGGCTTCTTGACGACCATCATGCGGATCAAGGTGTCGGCGAGGCGGCCGCGCGCGGGCTTGAAGGCGATGTCGCGCGCCTTGTTCTCGCCGCGGCGCACGTCCTTCGCGAGGGCCTGCAGGAGCGCGTGCGAGGCGGCCGGGTATTTCGTCAGGAAGTTGTTGAACGTGTTCTTGTCGATCATCGACACGATGCTCGGGTCGAGGGACTCGCCGGTGCCGGTGTAGGCGCCGTCGTCGGCGAGCAAGGTCACGTGGCCCAGCAGGTCTCCCGGGGACTCGACGCGGGTCGTGAGCTGCTGGCCGGTGCGGCTCGACTTATAGACCTTCACCTTGCCGGTGCAGACGACGTAGACGCCCTGGGGCATCGCGCCTTCGTGGAAGATCACCTCGCCGCGCTTGAAGGGGTTCGCGAGACGGATATCGCGCCACGCTTTCTTCGACTCCTTCGTGCCGAGGAGGTCGTAGAAGCAGTTCTTCTTATACGGACACCAGTCGCAGTTAGGGGCGTCGCGCTTCGAGTAAGGCACGAGTCATAATAGCAATTTATGACTTAGCGCAAGGCGACGCGGTCCGCGTACTGCGCGACGACGGTGCGGAAGGCCGGCAGGTCGCGCACGGCCTCGAACTCGACGTCGGTCTTGGCCTGCATCACGAAGCGGCGGATGTCGTTCGGGCTCGCGCAGGCCTTGAACGACTCGTCCAGGGCGTGCATCGCGACGCCGGTCCGGCCGGACATCGCGTAGGCCAAGGCGATCTGGTAGTGCGCCGACGGGTTCATCGGGTTCTGCTGCAGGGACTTCTGGAGGGTGCGGATCGCGACCTCGGACTGGCCGAGCTTGTTGTAAGCGGTCCCGATCTTCTCGTAGACCTGGGCGGTCTGCGGCGCGCCGAGGGTCATGCGCTCCTGGTCGATCGCCAGGGCCTCGTTGTAGTCCGCGACGGCGGACAGGTAGCGGCGGAACTTGAACTCGACGTTGCCCTGGGCGATCTTCTCGAGCACCTGCACGTCCTGGGCCGGGGCGACGGGCTTCGGAGCGGTGTCGCGGACGGAATCACGCATCTCCTCGCCGCGGGCGTCGATCGAGGCGACCAGCTCGCCGTCCGTGTCGGCTCCGATGCCGAGCGCCTTGCGGGACGGCGCGTTGGCGATCAGCGGGGCGAAAGCGGGGTCGCGGCGCACGGCGTCGCGCAGCTCCACCATGCGGCCGGTCTTGCCGGCCTTCTGCATGGCGAGCTCGATGTTCGAGACCGCCTTGGCCGAGTCGCCCATCTTCAGGCGCAGGCGGGCGGCGTTCATGGGGATCAAGACCTTGTTCGGGGCGGCGCGGAAGGCCATCTTGTAGGCGTCGAGCGCCTTGTCGTAGGACTGCACGGCCTCGTAGCACAGCGCCATCGAGAAGTACAGGCGGGAGGCGTCCGGCAGCTCCTTGAGCGAGGGGTCGAGGCTCAGGGCCATCGCGTAGGCGTCGATCGCGGACTGGGCGTCGTCGCGGTCGGCGGCCTCGGTGGAGCCGAGCTTGAAGCCGCGCTGGTAGTGCGCCCAGCCCAGCAGGAAGTAGGTCGAAACCGTGCCTTCCTTGCGCACGGCCTTGTTGAAGGTCGAGATCGCCGCGGAGGTCTCGCCGTTCTGCAGGTTCGCGAGGCCGGCCGACATCAGGCGCGTGGCCTCGGGATTGCCCTTGGATTTGGCGGATTTCTTGTGCTTGGCGGCGTGGGCCGGAGGGGTGAAGAGAAGGGCGGCCAACGCGAGGGTGAGGACGGTCTTGCTCGTCTTCATCATGTTTTCCTTCATGACTTAAGTATGCCGTTATCCGGTAGGTCCGACATGGGGCGTGGGGCCCTGCTCGGTCTAGGCCTAAGGGCCTATATCGGCGCGGGCGCGTAAAAGCGGGATAAGTGCTATAATGGCGCTTCTGGTGGCCGTAGCTCAGCTGGTTAGAGCGCAGCGCTGTGAACGCTGAGGTCGGGGGTTCAAGTCCCCTCGGTCACCCCACTCTTGACGCGTCAAGGGGCGAAGCC
>JBBQVX010000188.1:0-3623 GCA_038211115.1 Elusimicrobiota bacterium
CGACCTGATCTCACGCAACTACGCCGCGGGCGAGCTGTTCGCCGACAATCTGCGGCTGTGGGGCGCGCATCTGTGGGACGCGTTCGGCCCGGCGCTCGCGCTCGCGGGGCTCGGCGCCGCCTTCGATTTCAGGGAGAGCCGCGCCCGCTTCCAGGGCCGCTTCGTCGCGTGGTGGTGGGCCGGCCCCGTCTTCCTGTTCCTCGCGAACATGCCGCCGAACCCGCACGCGGCCGCGATCCTCGACCCGCATTACCTGCTCTCCGACGCGGTTCTGCTGTTCTGGCTCGCGCGGGGCGTCGCTTCGCTCGGCGCCTCCCGACGCGCGCTCGCCTGCGCGGCGATCGTCGCGTGGCCGCTCGCGCGCGGCGTCCCCGCGCGCCTGGACCGGCGTGAGCACTTCCACTCGCTCGACTTCGCGGCGAACGTCCTGCGCGCGGCGCCCTGGGGCGCCGTCGTCGTCGCGAAGAAGGATATCCAGCTCTACGCGCTGTGGCACTACCAGGCGGCCGGCCGCCGCCCCGACGTGCGGGTGGTGGCGCAGGGACTCGCGGGAGCGTCGTGGTACCAGGCGGACTGGCGGCGCCGCGACCGGGAGTTCGTGGTCATGAGCCTGGCGGACCCCGCCGGCTGGGCCGCGCTCGGCGCCGGCGGCGCGCCGGTGCTGGCGACCCAGGACGCCGAGCCTCCCGGCGAGGCCGCCCCGCGCGGCCTTCTGCGCCTCGTGGCGGGCTCCGCTCCCGTCCCTCCGGACGAACTTCTCGCGCGGCGCGGCGCGCGGCGGACGGAGGACGCCGAGGACTTCTTCACGCGCGACCTCGTCGAGGGCTACGCGTCCGCGTTCTACCGCGAGGCGGTCTCCTTCGAGAAGGAGAAGCGAAGAGGCGACGCCGAACGCGCGCTGCGGAGCGCGTGGGCCGCCAGTTGGTCCTTCCCCGAGGTTCCTTTGTTTCTCGGCTACGTTCAGGCGAATGAAGGGCGCATGGCGGAGGCGGAGGCGTCGTACGCGCTGTCCGACGCGCTGTTCGCGGAGAAGCTGGCGCTCGCGGCGCGCTACCGCGCGCTGCCGGAGATCGTCTCCGCGATCCGCCGCCAGGCCGCCGACGCGGTCACGCACCGCGGCGTCGCGCTCGAGAAGCTCGGCGATAAGTCCGGGGCCGAGGCGCAGTACCGCCGCGCGCTGGCGCTGTTCCCCCTCGCGGATACGCATTTCGACCTCGCGACGCTCGCCTGGAACAAGGATTGGGCGGCGGCCGAGGAGCATCTGCTCGAGGCGGTGCGCCTCGATCCCGGACACGCCTCGGCGGTCAAGTTCCTGGCCGCGCTGCGCGCCCGACCGCGCTAGAGCAGCGGAAGCAGGCCGTTTAAGATGCGGTACGTCAGGCCCCACACGACGAGCCCCTCGGGCAGCTCCGGAATCTTGAAGCACGGGACCTCGATCGATTTCTCCCGGATCGAGACTTTGGTCGACGCGCGCGCGGCGTGGAGCGAGTCGAGCGCAATCCAGTACGAGCCCGCGACCTCGTCGCTGACGCCCGCCTCGGGGCGCGATTGGAGCGCGAAGATGAACGGCCGGATCATCAGCGGCGGCAAGGACGGCGTCGACGGACGGACGTCGTCGAGCGCGCCGAGGAGCGCCGCGGTCGGCAGCTCGACGCCGATCTCTTCACGCGTCTCGCGGATCGCCGTCGCGAGCAGATCCGCGTCGCCGGCCTCGCGGCGCCCGCCGGGCAAGCCGATATGCCCCGACCACGGGTCGCCCGCGCGCACGGCGCGGCGGATGAAGAGGACCTCGAGGCCTTCGGGGCCCGGCGCGAGCATCACGACGACCGAGGTCTCCATGACCTTCGGATCGGACGGATAGGGCCTCGCGGCGGGGAGCTTGGCGCGCAGCGCCTCGAAAGACGACATGGCTACTTCTTGGGAAAGTGGTTGTAGCGGAACTGGAAGAAACCCAGGAGGTCGTAGCCGCCTTGATACTTGAGGAGCGCCAGGTCGAAGTTCAGCTTCAGGAAGCGGCCGATCTTGAAGTTGATGAGCATCGGCTTGCGCGCCGCGCCGTTGAACTTCATGATCTCGACGCCGATCGGATAGTCGGGCTTGATCAGGTAGAACGCGCTCGCGAACGGCACCGTGCGCGAGATGACCTGCGTGCCGGAGTTGTCCCGCAGGTAGAACTTGAGGGCCTCGGGCGTCAGGAACTCGGACATGTTCGCCGCGAGGTCGCCGATCGTGCCCTGCATGAGGCCGGCGCTCGTTCGGACGGGGCCGAATTTCTTGGAGGCCACGAAGTAGCCGTCGGTGAGGATCTTCGTCTGCTTCGCGTCGATCTTGACCGAGACGCCGGGCGTGGTGACGCTGGGCTGGGGCGAGTCGCGGAACACGAGCATCGCCTGGCCGCCGACCGCGATCGCGGGGCGGATCTTCGATTCGGATTGGATCTGCATCTTGCCGTCGGCGGTCAAGGTCCAGAGGCCGATGCGGTCGATGTAGTTGGTCTTGCGCGGCGCGTCGGGATAGGAGTTTTTCCCGTACAAGCGGCCGATGAAATAGGCGGCGTTGATGTCGAGCGCCAAGCCCGGGTTCTCGAACCGGCCCGCGCCGCGCCAGGCCGTCGGGGTCAGAAGCAGGCCGCCGACGGCCGTGGGCGGCGTGACGATCTTGACCTTGGGGGCCTCGATGACCTTCTCGGTCACGTCGAAGACGACGCGGACCTGGTTCGTCGAGACGGAGATCGAGGTGAACTCGCTCGGCACGGGCGTGCCCTGGATCGCGTAGATCGAAGGCGTCAGCGCGGTGAAGCGCCCGAGCGTCATCAGGTCCTGAACGTCGCTCTGCAGGTCCGCGGCCGTGTACAGGTGGCCGCGGCGCGCTCGGACCGAGTCGCGCCACGCGTAGTCGGCGACGACGCGGCCGGCGGAGAAGAACAGGACCTCGGCCGGGACCCACGGGCCGCCGGAGACGGACAGAGGCGAGCCGAGCGCCAGCGTCGGCGGCGCGGGAATCCCGACGGGCGCGGTCGCGGGCGTGACCTGCCAAGGCGTCGTCTGCGCGGCGACGGGAACGGCCGTTCCGAGAAGGGCGGCAAGGACTGCGAGCAACGCGATTTTCAGGTCATTCTCCCAAGAATAAAGCGAGCGAGCACGTTCGCGACGATCCCGGCGCCGACGTCGTCCATCACGACTCCCGTACCGCCCGGAAGGCGTTCCAGCCACTTATAAGGCGGCAGCTTCACCGCGTCGAAAAAACGGAACAGCACGAACGCCGTGAGGGCCGCCCGCCACGTCCTGGGAAGCCACGCGGCCGCGACCCAGAAGCCCACGATCTCGTCGAGCACGATGCGCGAATCGTCGTGCGAATTCAACGTCTTCTCGGCGCTTCCGCAGATCCAGCACGAGGCCGCGATCGCGGCGGCGACGATCACCGCGTACGGCACGGAAGCCGCGGGAAGCAAGGGCCAGAGCAGGAGCCCCTCGACCGTCCCGAGAAACCCCGCGCCGGTCCACTTCCGGCCGTGTCCCGTCGGGGCAATATAGCTTATCCCCAGGCCCGTCGCCAACCATAGGCAAGTGCGCTCGAGCGTCACGGTCATTCCCAGGATTTCTCGAGCATGCCGCGGTATTGAA
>JBBQVX010000189.1:0-3617 GCA_038211115.1 Elusimicrobiota bacterium
GGGATTGCCAGGAAGCTTGAGATCGCGGCTGCGGCCGCCGCGGCCGCGTCCGGGCGCCCCGCAGCGGCGGCGGCGGCCCGCAGACGAGCCAGCGCCGCCGCGTCTTCGAGCAGCGCGGCGGCGGCGCGCCAGGCGCGCTCGGGCGAGCCGCCGGCCACCGCGGCGCCGGCGGCCAGGAGATGGCGCGCGTTCGCCTCTTCCTGCCCCGGCAGCGGGGAGGTCAGGACCATCGGAAGGCCCGAGGCGAGGCTCTCGGCGGCGCTCAAGCCCCCGGGCTTGCCGACATGGAGATCCGCCGCCGCCATCAAGGATGCGACGAACTCGGGGGGCTGGGGACCGAAGACCCGCAGCCGCCCTCCGGCCTCCCGGCGCGCGGAGAGCGCCGCGCGCAGGCGGTCGTTGGCGCCGCATAGGACCAAGAGATGCGCGCGCGGGCTCTCGACCAGCAGCGCCGCGGCCGCCCTCTCGAGTCCGCCGAAGCCCTTCCCCCCGCCCGTCAGCAGCGCGGTCGGAGCGGCCGACGGCAGCGCCAAGGCGCGTCGAGCCTCCGCGCGGGACGGCGCGCGGGCGAACGCGGGATGCACCGGGATTCCGGACGCGCGCAGGCGCGCGCGCGGGACGCCGAGCGCCGCCAGGGCGCCGACGGCCGCCTCGTCAGGCGCGAGGATGAGGTCGGCCGGCGGATCGGCCCAGAACGGATGCACGCCGTAGTCGGTGAGCACGGAGACCACGGGAACGTCGAGCTCTCCGCGCCGTCGCGCCTCGGAGAGCACGGCCGCGACGGCGGCCTGGGGACACACGACCACGCGCGCGCCCGAGCGGCGCACGCCCGCGCGCAGGCGGCCGGCGCCGCCGAGGCTCAGGTAGGCGCCGCGCACCGCCCGCAGGACCGAGCGGGCCCAGTCGCCCTGATAAAGCGCCCCATAGAGGCCCGGCGACGCGCGCAGAAGGCCATGATAAGCCCGCGCGACGCCCAGCCCGGCCGCCGGGTGATGGTCCGCCGCGATCTGCACCGTAGAAAAAGAGAGGCCGGCCTTTCGGCCGGCCTCCTCGATCGCGAACGCCGCCGCTGAGTGCCCGCTCGGAGCGTAACCGTAGACGAGCAGGACGCGGGCGGCTTCGGTCAATCGATTAAAGGTCTTTCGCTTCCTTCAGCTCTTCGTAGCGCTTCGGGTTCTTCGCCTTCAGCTGCTCGACGAGGGCCTTGCGGTGCGCGCCCCACTTCTCGGCGTTCGCGCCGGTCTTGCGCTTGAGCGAGTCGTACTGCAGGAAGGTGTAGATTTCCTTGCCGTCGGCCTTCTGCAGGTTGCAGCCGGGCTTGTTCATCATGCGCTTGACGTAGCGGCTCCAGACCTGCGTCTCGACCTGCCACGCGGAGCCGTCGGCGAACAGCGCGGGCTGTTCTTTCTTCAGCACGGCGAGGGCGGCGTCGCCCTTCGCGGCGTCCATGCCGCCTTCCGGCTCGACGAAGCGGCTGTTCAGCGGGCGAGCGGCGGAGTGGCACTGCGCGCAGCCGGCCTTGTTGCTGATGAGCTTCTTGTAGCCCGCCTGGACGTTCGCGGGGTAGGCCTTGAGCACGTCCGCGGGGAGAGTGTCCGGCCCGAAATCGTTCGGGTACGGGTTCGCGAGGGCCTTCTCCTTCTCGGTCAGCTCGGCCGCGCGTACGGGCGCCGTGAAAGCGACGCTCAGGAGCGCCGCAGCGACGAACAACGTCAGTTTACCGTTCATATCAATCCTCCCCCGTTAGAACCCGCTGTCGTCCTTCTTCGCGATGCTGAGCAGCCAAGTCGCGAGGTCGTCCAGCTCGTGCTTCGAGATCTTGTCCTTCCACGACGGCATGTACACCATCGGCATCGGCCCCTTCGGGCTCCACTTCTTGGCTTCCGTCGCCGGCACGCCGCGCATGATCTTCGCGACGAGCTCGTCGTGCTTGTAGGTGCCCATCAGGTCGGGCAGAGTCGGCTCCGCGCCCGCGTTCATCTGCGCGAACTGCTCGTCCTCGGGCATCTTCTCGTCGTACGGCTTCTGGGCGTTGCTCGAGGCGTTGAAGCGTCTTCGGCCCTGCTTGGCCTCCAGGCCGTGGCAGCCCTGGCAGCCGTACTTCGTGAATACGTAGTGGCCGTGCGCGGCACCCGTGAGCGCGGGCTCCTTCGGAGCCGGCGCGGGCACGTGGTAGCGATACGGGATGACTTCTTCCTTCGTCATGCCCGACAAGTACGCGACGATCGCGTCCGCGTCCGCGCGGCTGATCTCCTTCGTGAAGTCGGGCATGCCCGACGGCGGGATCGGCTCCTTGTTGAGGTGCGCGAACGGGTCGTTCGGCGTGTTGTACGCCGGGTCATCGACGAGATGGCCGCGGATCCAGTTCTGGATGTTCCACTCGCTGTCGTGGTGCTCGTCCTTGAGCTCCTTGCCGTCGATGCGCACGCGCTTGAAGTTGTAGCCGGCGATGCGCTCGAAGGGCTTGTCGGCGATGTCGCCCAAGTCCACCGAGATCACGCCGCCCCAGCCGTTGATCGCGTGGCAGCCCTGGCAGCCGTGCTCGTTGAACAGCTTCTTGCCCTTGGCCGCGACTTCCGCGCCCTTGAGGGTCTCGAAGTTGCCGTGGCACTTCACGCAGGCGCCCTGGATCGTGACGTCCTTGAGCATGGGTTTTTCCCAGTGCTTGATCCAGCCGTGCGCGCCCTCGACGGTCGTCGCCAGCCCCTGGCCGGAGTGGCAGGACGTGCAGCCGAACTTCGTGAACGGGTGGGCCTTGACCAGCGCCGCGTCCACCTTCGGATGCGACTTGTACGGGTTCTCCGTGAAGTCGTTCTTCAGCGTCGGGTTCGTGTACTCGTCCATACCGACGTGGCAAGTCACGCAACGATCGTAGCGTCCGAGATCGCCGGCGATGATCTGCTTGATCTCCATCGGCGAATGGCGAATTTTCTTCGCCTCGGCCTTGAGGTCGGAGGCCTTCTTCGGATCCTTCTCCGCCGCCGCCTGCTTGTCGAGCGCGTCGCCGGCCATCTGGTAGTACTTCGCCTGATAGGGCCGCCACGGGGCGTTGAAGTCCTTGACGAAAGCCCAGATGAAGGCCCCCAGCATCAGGGCGTTCGAGACGATGAATGCTTTTCGGTAGCTCATGTCAGATGTTCATGCTGATCGCGGGAATCGTCAGCAGGTACTTGATGTTGAAGGTCAGACGGGCGCACATCTTAAGGAGTATGCCCATCGTGCAGACCACGAGCACCATCGTAACGAGGTAGCGCGGCCAGTCGAGCGTGCGGATATGACGCTGCGGCAGAACGAAGCCGAAGTAGAAGGACGAGCCCAGGAAGAACAGCAGGAACGCGACTTCCGTGGCGCCCATCTTGTGCAGGCCCATGCCGACGAGGCCGAGAGCGGCCACGACGGCGAGGAATCCGCCCATCAGCTTCTTGCCGTCGAGCTCCTTCTGGATGAGCTTCGGAGCGACGGTCCAGAGGCCCATTCCGCCGAGAATCACCGGGATTCCCAGCAGCATCGGGTACGAGCCGACGCCCGAGGGCCCGAACAGGCTCCAGGTCGCCGGAGGGGCGGCCTTGAGCATGTACCAGGACTCCCACGGCCAGTACCACGCGTAGTTGGGACCG
>JBBQVX010000190.1:0-3527 GCA_038211115.1 Elusimicrobiota bacterium
GGCAGGGCGCGGCCCCGCGCCGCCGCCCCGCGGACCGCTTCCCCGAGACCGCCGAGGACGAGGTCGCGGGACCGCTGTCGGAGGTCTGAGCTCCGTTACAAGATTTTAACGGGCCGTCCATGGGATTTTCCCGCCAACCGCGCAAACTATGCGCGGGAGGGAAATCTCATGAGACGCTCGACGAGCGCGCGCAAGAAGGGCGCCAAGAAGGCGCCTTCGCCCGTCATCTTGGACCGCAGGCGCGTGTCGCCCGCCGACTCCGAGGATGAGGCGGGCACCTACGCGCCGCGAAAATCCGAGGACGACACCGGCGAAAGCGACGACGGCGTTCTCGGCCACGTCCGTGAGACGACCCCCGCCAAGGAGACACGGCATGAAACCTAGGAAGAAACAGCCCGAACCGGGCGGCACCGATTCATTCCTGAACGGCGTCGATGTCGACGACCGCGTGGGCGGCACCAACGGCGACGCGATCGCCGAGGCGCAGCGCCTTGAGACGAACTTCGACGTCGAGGACGAGGACGTCACGCGTCCGAAGGAGCAAGGCGATGAGGAAGACATCTGACCCGCACATCCCGAAGCCGGAGCATCTCGGCGAGGAGGATCCGGATGACGCCGCGATCGGCGGCGCGCTCGACGATGAGACCACGAGCCAGATCGACGACGGGACCGAGGAGGGGGCTCACGCCCCCGACACCGATTCGCCGGACCGGACATGACGTGAACAAGGAGGCGTTATGATACCGACCAAGAGAAATGACGCGAACCCAAGCGGTGGGCGAGGCGAGGACAAGCCGCGCGGCGGCAAAGGACAAGGCGGACAGGGCGGCCAGGTCGAGCCTGAAAAGAAGGAAGAGGGCGAGACCGAAGGCAGCGAGGAGATAGGCGGCGAGAAAGAAGAAGATCGTGACGAGCTGGCCTAACTTGGAGGTGCAAGCCGGAGCCGAGGCTCCCGGTGTCCCCCGGGAGCCCCGGTCTTCCGCCGCACGGGAGGTTTATATGAAGACCAAAAAGAAGGAATCGCCCGCGAGCCGCTTCACGCGCGGCGAGAGGGTCACCGCGCGCCACGGGCGCAAGGGCGGCCGCAAGGAAGACCACGTCAACGTCGACGAGGGCAACGGCGGCACCTACGGCCATCCGCGCAAGCCGGGCGAGGAGCCGACGTCCTAAGGGAGGACCTTATGAAGAAAAACAAAGGAGTCCGAAAAGCGCCCCAGCGGGGCGGCCTGCCCTTTCGCAGCGGCCAGCAAGGCGCTCACCGGGCGCTGCGCGCCGGCGCCATGGGCCTAAGCCGGATCGTCCGCAAGGTGTCGTCGTCGGGAAGAGGGCGCTAGGAGGCGTTATGTCGAAACCAAAATCGGATAAAAAGTCTCTCGAGCAGCCGATGCCCGACGAAGCGGAGCTGGAGCGGGCGAACGGCGAGGGAATGAAAGACCCGGATGTTGAAGTCGAGCAGGAAAAGGGAGACACGGATGAAGACCAAAAAAAATAGCGCGCCTAAAAAAACGAGGCGCCACGGGCGCACGGTGAAGGGTGTCGAGCGCAAGGTCGCCCGCGCCGACGAGAAGACCGCCGACGCCTACGGCCACGCGCATCTCGTCGATGAAATGAGCCCGGCCGAGCCGGAGCGGTGACGGGAGAAAAGGCGTCGTCCTAAAAGCCGCCAATTGCGCGCCCTAGGATTGGTATCCTTCCCCCATGCTCGCCCCCCTGCTGGCCCTCCTCCTCGCCGTACCGTCGCACGCCGCCGCCCCGACCGTCCAAGACGCGCAGGCCTTCATGGACACGACCGAAGCCTCCCTCGACGCGCTCGGCAAGAAGTCCCGCCACGCCTCCTGGCTCCAGCAGACCGACATCAACTACGACTCCGAGTGGCTCGCGGCCGACACCGACCGCGAGTACGCGGCGAAGGCCTCCGAGCTCGCCCACGAGGCGCGCCGCTTCGACGGCGTGCCTCTGCCCGCGCCTCTGGCGCGTAAGTTCCTGTTCCTCAAGCTGACGGTCGACTCGCCGGCGCCGCCCGATCTTAAAGAGCAAAAAGAGCTCTCCGACACGAAGGTCTGGCTCGACTCTGCCTACGGCAAGGGCAAGTACTGCAAGACGCCCGACACCTGCAAGACCCTCGACGACTTGGAAGACGTGCTGCGCGTGAGCCGCGACCCCAAGGAGCTCCTCGACGCCTGGCAGGGCTGGCGCACCATCTCGCCGGTCATGCGGCCCCGTTACGAGCGCTTCGTCGAGCTCTCGAATAAAGGCTCCCGCGACTTGGGCTTTGCCAACACGGCGGATCTCTGGCGCAGCGGCTACGACATGACGCCCGAGCAATTCTCCGCCGAGCTCGACCGCCTCGACGCGCAGCTCAAGCCGCTCTACGTCTCGCTTCACGCGTACGTGCGCCGCCGCCTCCAGGAAAAATACGGCAAGAGCATCATCGGTGACGACGGCCTGATCCCCGAGCAGCTCCTGGGCAACATGTGGGGCCAGACCTGGGACAACATCTACGACGTGGTCGCACCCCGGACGGGCAAGCCGCCCTTCGACCTGACCGAGCGCTTAAAGGCCAAGAAGCTCGACGAGAAGCAGATGGTCAAGTACGGCGAGGGCTTCTTCACGTCCTTGGGCTTTGATCCGCTTCCTTCGACTTTTTGGGAGCGGTCGATGTTCACGAAGCCGCGCGATCGCGAGGTCGTGTGCCACGCGTCGGCGTGGGACGTCGAGAACTCCCAGGACCTCCGCATTAAGATGTGCATCAAAATCATCGGCGAGGATTTCGTCACGATCCACCACGAGCTGGGCCACAATTTCTATCAGCGCGCGTACGAAAAGCAGTCCTTCTTCTTCCGCGGCTCGGCGAACGACGGCTTCCACGAGGCCTTGGGCGACACGATCGCGCTCTCAGTCACGCCGGAGTACCTCAAGCAGGTCAACCTCCTCGACAAGGTCCCCGGGCCGGAGGGGGACATCGACCTTCTGCTCAAGAAGGCGCTCGAGAAGGTGGCGTTCCAGCCGTTCGGGCTCCTCGTCGACAAGTGGCGCTGGGACGTGTTCACCGGTAAAACCAAGCCCGAGGACTACAACAAGGCGTGGTAGGCGCTGGTCCGCAAATATCAGGGGCTCAAGCCGGGCAACGAGCGCACCGAGAAGGACTTCGACCCGGGCGCGAAGTACCACATCCCGGGCAACACGCCGTACGCGCGCTACTTCCTCGCGAACGTGTACCAGTTCCAGTTCTACCGGGCCCTGTGCAAGCTGCACGGGCACACGGGGCCGCTGCACCGCTGCTCGTACTACGGCGACAAGGCGGTGGGCTCGAAGCTCAACGAGATGATGGCGATGGGCTCCTCGCGCCCGTGGCCGGACGCGCTCGAGGCCGCGACGGGCCAGCGCCAGATGGACGCGACGGCGATCATAGAGTACTTCGCGCCTTTGAAAGTCTGGCTCGACGAGCAGAACAAGGGGCAGGCGGTCGGCTGGAAGGCCGACTAACGCGTCAGGCCGGCTGAAGCGTCAATTTAAGGCCTACGGCG
>JBBQVX010000191.1:0-3463 GCA_038211115.1 Elusimicrobiota bacterium
GTAAGCCCCGAGCGCCAAACGTTCCACTGCTTCGGCTGCGGGGAAGGCGGCGACGCCTTCTCCTTCGTGATGAAGTCCGAAAGCCTCTCGTTCATGGAGGCCGCCGAGAAGCTCGCGCTGCGCGCGGGCGTCAAGATCGAAGCCGACCGCGAGATGGGCCCCGCCGATAAGGAGCGCATCAAGATCCGCGAAGCGAACGAGTTCGCGGCGCACCATTACGCGGAGCAGCTGAAAAAGGACGCATCGGCCGAGCCTGCTCGGCAATATGTGGCAAAACGGCGCTTGTCGAAGTCGTCCATCGACGGCTTCCTGATCGGCTACGCGCCGCGCAACGGCAACCTCGTGCCCGCCGCGATGAAGAAAGGATTCTCCGAGGAGATCCTGCTGAAGGCGGGCCTCGCCGCCAAGCGCGCCGACGGAACGCTTCGCGACTATTTCTTCGATAGGCTGATGTTCCCGATCCGCGACGTGAAGGGCGCGTTCGTCGGCTTCGGCGGCCGCACGCTCGGCGACGGCGAGCCCAAGTACCTGAACACGGCGGAGACGCCCGTCTTCTCGAAGAGCAAGGTGCTCTACGGCCTGTTCGAGGGCCTCGCCGAGACGCGCAAGGCCCGCAAGGCGCACCTGATGGAAGGCTATATGGACGTGATCGCCGCCCATCAGCACGGCCTCAAGACCGCGTGCGCGCCGCTCGGCACCGCGCTGACGCCCGAGCACGCGCTTTTAATCAAGCGCTACGCCGACGCCGTCGCGATCGTCTTCGACGCCGACAACGCGGGCCAGAACGCCGCGGTGCGCGGCGCCGAGACCGCGCTCGAGTCGGGCCTTAGCACCCGCGTCGCCTCCGTGCCCGAGGGCAAGGACCCCGACGAGTTCCTGCACGCGAAAGGCCTCGAGGCCTTCATAGCCGCGTTAGACGGCGCCGTGGACCTCGTCTCATTCAAGACCGAGCTGCTGATCAAGCGCGCCGGCGAGCTCACGCCCGAGGCCAAGTCCCAGATCGCGAAGGACGTGATGTCGACGATCGTGCGCTGCCCGGACGAGGTCCTGAAGGACGAGTGGGTCCGGCGCCTCGCGTCGCGCCTCGGCCTCAACGAGGAGTCGCTGCGCCGTTCCGGCGGCAAGGCCGTGCCTCAGAGCGCCCGGCGCCCCGCGAGCGCGCCCGCCGCTTCGCCGGCGCCGTCCGCGCCGGTCAAAGCGGCCGAGCTTCCGGCCGGCGACCTGCAGCTGCTGGGCCTGCTGCTGAAGACGCCCGGCTCGGCGCCGGAGCTCGTGCGCGACGACCTCGAGTCCGCGGCCGCGCGCGAGATCGTCGCCGCGCTCCGCGAGATCTCGCTCGACGGGAAATGGGCGCCGCGGCTGCTCGACGCGCTCCAGCCCGACGTGCGGGCGGTGGCGTCGCGCCTCGTCAACGACGAGCTCGGCTACGCGGACCCGGCGGCGACCTTGCGCGGGCTGATCGGCAAGCGCCGCTCGCAGCGCCGCTTGAAAGAGCTCGAGCCGCTCATTTTGTCGGGAAACACGCCGGTAGATCCGGGGCTGCGCGATGAATATCATCGCCTCGCCATGGAATTGAAGGGCACCAAGCGCTAGACGCTTTGACGTAAGGAGAGATATGGCGATTCAGACGAGTCAGGCGATGAAGAACTTGATCGGCCTCGGGAAGGAGCACGGCTACCTGACCCTGGAGGAGATCAGCCGCACCGTCTCGGCGGCGAACATGAAGTCCGAGGAAATGGACGAGCTGATGACCGCGCTCGAGGACCTCGGCATCGAGGTCGTCGACCGCAAGAAGCCCGCCGCCGCCGCCGCGCCCGAGCGCGGCCGGGAGCGCTTCTCCGAGGATTGGGGCGGAAGCTCCGACATCTCCAACTCCATCCGCATGTACCTGTCGGAAATGGGCCGCGTGCCCCTGCTCAACCGCGAGGAAGAAGTCACGCTCGCCCGCAACGTCCGCGAGCGCGAGAAGGAGCTTCGTATGCTCGTCCTCGAGTCGCCCGTCACGATGCGCGAGATCCGCTCGTGGGAGACGCTCATCGAGGCGCAGGAGATGACGCCGAAGGAGCTCATGCCCCGCGGCCGCAAGACCAACGCCGAGCTGTCCGGCATGCGCCGCAAGATGAAGTCCGTCGCGCAGTTCATCACGAAGGCCGAGAAGCAGATGGCCGCTCTGCGCACGAAGCTCCTCCCGCAGAACCTGAAGCCGCAGCGCCGCATCAAGCTGCAGAAGAAGATCGAGCAGATCAACAAGCTCGTGATCGCGCGCATCCTGAATCTGAACCTCAACCAGGACAAGATCAAGCGCCTGACGAACAAGATCAAGAACCTCGCGGGCAAGATCGAGGAGTGCCGCGACGAGATGGAGCGCTATCAGCGCCGCTACGGCTGCTCCTACGACGAATTGAAAACCTACTTCGCGGCGCTCAAGAAAGGCAAGATGCGCCCCGAGGCGTTCCGCGCGAAGACCGGCTACGCTCCGACGGCCGTCGAGGCGGCGATGGAGAACATGGAGGTGGTCGTCGACCGCCTCGACCGCATCCAGAACACGCTGCCGATCCCGATCGACCGCTTCCTCGAACTGAACGACAAGATCATCCGCCTCGAGGATACCATCCTCGAGGACAAGCTCAAGCTGATCAAGGCCAACCTGCGCCTCGTCGTCTCGATCGCGAAGAAGCACGTCAACTCCAACCTCGAGCTCTCCGACCTGATCCAGGAAGGCGGCCTCGGCCTCATGAAGGCCGTCGAGAAGTTCGAGTACAAGCGCGGCTTCAAGTTCTCGACCTACGCGACGTGGTGGATCCGCCAGTCGATCAACCGCGCGATCGCCGACCAGGCGCGCACGATCCGCATTCCCGTCCACATGAAGGAGCTGATCAGCAAGCTCACGAAGGTCACGCGCCGCTACCGCCAGGAGTTCGGCCGCGAGCCCAGCCTCGAGGAGTACACGCGCTCGCTGCACATCTCGATGGACAAGGTGAAGAACGTCCTGAAGATCATGCAGGAGCCGGTGTCGCTCGCGACGCCGATCGGCGAGGACGAGGACTCCTACCTCGAGGACTTCATCGAGGACAAGACGACCGCGGCGCCGTCCAACACCGCGTCGTCGTTCCTGCGCAAGACCGAGATCGAGAAGGTGCTGTCGTCCTTGACCGACCGCGAGGCGAAGATCATCAAGCTCCGCTTCGGCATCGACTCCGGCTATCCCCGGACGCTCGAGGAAGTCGGCCGCATCTTCCGCGTCACGCGCGAGCGCGTCCGGCAGATCGAGGCGAAGGCCATCCGTAAGCTCCGGCACCCCTCGCGCAGCAAGGGCCTGCGGGACTATCTCGATTAGCATGCGGCGACGCTCCCAGCGCCATCCGGTTCTCGAGACCGCCGTCTTCGCCGCGGCCCTGATCTTGGCGGCGTTCATCGCCCGCGAGCTGTGGAGCCGCCGTTCGGCGAGCCGGCCTCCGGAGCC
>JBBQVX010000192.1:0-3439 GCA_038211115.1 Elusimicrobiota bacterium
GTTCCTCGCGCTATACCTCGGTGCGCTGCCGCTCTACGCCGCGCCCACGGTGCTTAGCCAGAGCCCCGGCGCGCAGGGCGCCGTCCTTGGGCGCGCCGCCGTATCCGTGGTCCAGGACCCGACCGCGCTCCACTGGAATCCGGCGGGCTTGGCCGGGGCGGGCGGGGCGGTCACCGGCGAGCACCTTTTTCTTTATGACGGGGCGCGCTACGACTTCATCGGCCTGACCGTGCCTTCTCGCTTGGGCACCTTCGGTATGGGCGCGCTTCAGCTATTCCGCGGCGACATTACGGCGCGCGCTGCAATCGACGATCCCGGCTACAAGGTCACGGCCTCACAGGCCGTTTACACGGCGGGCCTAGCCAAGGGCTTCGGCGACCATTGGTCCGCCGGCGGCGCCTTCAACATGCTCAGCTCAAATCTCGCTGGGGACAAAGACCGCGGCTTCGGCGCGGACGCGGGCGCGCGTTTCTCATCGCCGAGCGACGACATGTGGCTGTTGGGCAGGCCGCTGTGGTCGGCGGGCGCGGTCGTCAAGAACCTGCTGGCCCCTCGCCTCAAGCTCGACCAAGACCCCGAGGTCCTGCCGCGCGAGTTGCGCGGAGGGCTGAGCGTTACCTTCGACGGCTTCTCGCGGCTGTCGCTGGCCGCGGGCTCGATCCGTAAGGATCGGGGGATGCTGGGCGTGGGCCTGAGCAAGGTGATGGGAGAAACCGAGCTGCGCTTCGGCCTCGGGGCCTCCTACACGCTTCAGGACGTGCTGACCTTGCGTCTCGGCCTCGACGAGGGCTTCGCCGTGGGCGCGGGATTTAAGACCGCCGACGGCCGCTTTTGCGTGGACTACGCTCTCGAGGACCGGCCGCTCGCCAAGAACCATCGCTTCACGCTCACCTACCGCTTCCTAAAGTCCGGCTCGCCCGCCGCTCCGGCGGTCGAGATGCAGGACGAGGAGTACGCCCGCGCCAAGGGCCGCTCCGAGGCGCTCGGCGGCGAGGCCTTTGCGCGGGGTCAGGAGTTGTTCAAGGCCCAGCGCTACGAGGAGGCCGCGGAGAGCCTGGCCGTTGCGGCACTCCTTAAGCCCGAGGACCGCGAGGCGCGCGAGCTGTACCGCCGCTCGGTCGAAGTGCGCGAGCGCGAGGATATCCGCCGGCTGCGCGAGCAGCTCGACTTGCAGGCCTCGTCCGCAGACGCGACCGGCGCTTACCGCACGCTCGCCAAGCTCCTGCGCCACAAGACCGCCGACCACGAGTACCTGCTCCACCTGGCGTCGCAGATGGCCGAGACCCTCGCCGCCTCCCGTGATGCGGTCTCGTCTGAGATCGTCTCCGCCGGAGCGGAAGACGTTCGCGCGGCTCTCACTCGCGGCCTGGACTCGCAGGCTGCGGCCGACGCGGCGTGGCTTGAGTCCGTGGCGGCGAGCACCCAGGCGGCTACCGCCGCGCGGGAGCTGAGCGTCGAGACGAAGCGCCTGTCAAAGGAGCACCGAGCGCGCCTTGAAGGGGCCGTCAACCGCGCACGCAAGTCCGGACAGCACGGTCGCGCGCTACTCGCGGCCTTCTCGCTGTCGCGTTCCTATCCGGAAGACACCGCGGCGGCCCGCATCCTTGATGCTGCGCGCCGCGACTACGCGGCCACCCTGCGCCTGAGCGCCAAGGACCGCATCTACGTCCGCAAGCTCTATTACCTCGCGGCCGTGGCCTGGACGAAAAAGGACGCGGAGCGGGCGCGCGACCTTCTCGACGAGCTGCGGCGGCGCGACGCGACGGACGCGGACGCCGCGGCCCTCATGGACGCGATGGTCCGCGCGGGAGCCGTCTACGAGACGTTCGATGACAATGGAGGTGGACAGTGAGCAAGAAGATGACGGGCGCGGCCCTGGCGGCCGCGGGAATGATGATGACGGCGACGCAGGCCTTCGCTCAGTATGGGGGCAACGAGGGGCAGCTCGGCAACTTCCTCAACGGGTCGGCCAACTGGATGATCACGATCCTGGGGCCGGGCGTGTTCCTGCTCGGCCTCATCTGGGTCGGCATCAGCCTTGCCGCCGGCGACCAGGACGCGATGAGGAAGGGCGGCTGTGTCGTGGGCGGGGGAGCGCTGATCTTCCTGTCACCCTCTCTCATGGCGCTGCTCAAGCGCTTGGCGGGAGGGTTCTGATGCCGCACGAGTACCGGAGCGCTGGAGAAATCTTGTCGCCCTGGATGAAGAAGCTGAGCGAACGGAGGCAACGCATGGAAAATGAAGGACAAGACGGCGGGACTTTGCCGGGGATGGAGGGCGGCGGCGCGCCGATCCCCGAGGAGAACACGGTGCGCGTAATGGGTCGGCTCACCCGGAGCCCGTTCATGACGGAGGTGGCGGGCGGCCACAAGAAGGCGTTGTTTACGCTCGCCGTGCCGCGGACTTACCGAAACGGGGAAAACCAGAAGAAGACCGAGAATGCGTACGTCCCGGTCACGGCCTGGCGCGCGATCGCCGAGCAGGCAGCACCCCTCGGCAAGGACAGCGCGGTGCTCGTCGAGGGCCGCCTGAAGACCTGGGCGGACAAGCAGGGCAAGCGCTTCCACTGGGAGGTGGAGGCCGTGATGTTCGAGGTTCTGGAGCGGCGCGAGCCGGTCAAGGACGCGGGCCGCAGCGCGATCAAGAAGGAGGCGGCGGCGACCGCTTAAACGGGGCCGGTCGGCTCGCGGCGAGAGAAGCCGCGGGCCGGCTGGACCACAAACCACCATGGAAAGCATCAAAGTCTATCGCAGCGTAAACAGCGGCGACCGCGTCTTCGGCTTGGAGATGGCCGACGGAGTGGTGCTGCTGCTCGTCTTCTTCCTCGCCTTCAGCTTCAACCGCGAAGGGTTGCTCGGCAACGGAGTCGTCTTGCTGCTGTCGTACTTCGGCTTACGCGCGCTCAAGCGCAACAAGCCGGAAGGCTACGTGCTAGACCTGACGCGCTACGTCCTCGCAAGCCGGTACAAGGCGGTCGTCGCCTTCGACGAGGCGGAGAAGATGAAAGGAGGGAAGTCTTGAACCGAATCGAGTTGGGTCTGACGGCGCTTCGCCAGGCGATCCATGGGCCGAAGGTTCCGCCGCTGGCTCAGTTCCTCAACCTCTGGAGCATGGGCGACGGCACGCTCGTCGGCGTGGACCTGTCCATGTCCTCGGCCTATGAACTCGAACTCGACAGCCTGCGCTTGGCCGACCCGGCGCGCGCGGACCTCTTCGAGACGCAGGCACGGGCGTTCCTCAACGCGCTTCCAGCGGAGGTGACGCTCCAATTCATCGTCCAGGTCCGTCGCGGCGACCCGGACACGATCCGCGCGTTTCGAGACGCCAACGCTCACCCAGGCGCGGACGCGCTGTCTCGCCTCGTCATCGAGAAGAAGTGCGAGGCGCTCGATAAGAAGTTCCTCCAGCGCAGACGCTATCTCCTGTTCGTGACGAGCCA
>JBBQVX010000193.1:0-3433 GCA_038211115.1 Elusimicrobiota bacterium
GACCTGACCTACGACAAGGTCCGGACGATGGCGCAGGAAGGGCTCGGGCGCGACGAGGACGGATACCGCTCGGAAATGGTGCGCTTGATCGCGAAAGCCGAGCTTCTCGACGGCCGGGCGCCGTCCGTGAAAGAGTAGCCATACAATTACAAATCCGACACATGACCGTTATGTGTAGGTTGATAGACTCACCGCATGAAAGATTGCGGCCTGAACGTCCTTTGCGTCGACGACGATGAAGATCACATCGAGCTCCTGCGCCTGGCCGCCGCGCGGGAATCCCGGCCGCTCCGCCTCCACGCGCTGACGAAGGGTGAGGAGGCGCTGACCCACCTGCGCGAAGGCGGCCGGCCCGACTTCATCCTGCTCGACTATCACCTTCCGGGACGCGACGGCCTGAGTATCCTCGAGGAGCTCAAGAGCGATCCGGTGCTGAAGGTCATCCCGGTCCTCATGCTGAGCAGCGTCGACACAGCCGACCATGTCCGGCGGGCTTACTCGCTCGGAGCCAACATCTACTTCCTCAAGCCGGGCACGCCCGACCTCTACGGGGAGCTCATCGCGCTGTTCATCACGCTGTGGACCGCGCTCGCCGTTCTTCCGACGTGCGCGGAGTCCGGGGGGGAATGTAGTAAGATAGCGAAATGAGTTCGGATTTCCGCTTTCCGCTGACGGACGTGAAGGAAAACGGCCAGTTGGCCGTGAACGCCAAGACCGGCTCCGAGAACTTTCCGGACGCGCTCAGCGAGGGCAGCCTCCTCGGGGCCGTTTCCTTGGAGGGCATGATCCTCGCCGTCGACGACGAGGCCGCGTTCACCGGCACCGCGAAGGGGAACTGGAAGTTCGAGTGTACGCGGTGCCTCAAGCCGATCGAGCAGTCCTGGAGCACGCCGATCGAGGTGATGGTGCCCATCGACGGCGGGCCCATGGACCTCACCGATGAGGTGAGGCAGTCCATCGCCCTCATCCAGCCCATGAAAATTCTCTGCAAACCGGACTGCAAAGGCCTGTGCGGCGTCTGCAAGAAGAACCGCAACGACGTCGACTGCGGGCATCCCGAGGGCGGCGACGGCGACGGCGTCCCGGGCGGGAATTTCGCCAACACCCGCAAGCCCCGATTGACCCCCCGCCCTCAGAAAGGCTAAAATGCGGCTTCTCCACAAATAGAGGAATACAATGCCCAATCCGAAACGTAAGCACACGCGTTCACGCCGCGACAGCCGCCGCTCCGCCAACTGGAAGCTCGAGGCCGTGCCTCTGAGCAAGGACAAGGACGGCCGCTGGCACCGCCCGCACACGATCAGCGCCGACGGCTATTACAACGGCGTGCTCGTGCGCCCGCCGAAGACGAAGAAGAAGGGCTCGCAGCCCGAAGGCGGCGAGGAAGGGAAGTAGATTTGATTCGCCTCGCGTGAGGATAGCACTCGACGCCGTCGGCGGCGACTTCGGACTGACCCCCAATATCGAGGGGGCGATCCAGGCCGCCAACGCCTTCGGCGTCGAGTTGCTTCTCGCGGGGCCGGCGTCCCAAATCCGCGCGGAGCTCTCCGCGCGCGGCATCGCCGAAGGCGACCCCCGGTTTTTAATCGCCGACGCTCCGTCGGTGGTCGGCATGGACGAGGAGCCCGCGCAGGCCTGCCGGGCCAAGCCCGACTCGTCCATCATGGTGGCGGCGCGCGCCGCCGCGGACGGCAAGGCCGCCGGCTTCGTCTCCGCGGGCAACTCGGGTGCCGCGATGTGCGCGGCGCTGTTCACCTTCAAGCGCGTGCCCGGCGTCCTGCGGCCCGCGATCGCCTGTCCGATCCCGACGGCCAAGGGCGTGACGATCATGCTCGACGCCGGCGCCAACATGGACTGCAAGCCCTGGCACCTCGTCCAGTTCGCGCAGATGGGAACCTTGCTCGCCCGCCACGTCTACGGCATCGCCGAGCCGACCGTCGGGCTGCTGACCATCGGCGAGGAAGAGGGGAAAGGCAACGATCTCGCGAAGGAAGCCTACCCGCTGCTCAAGAGCTCCGGGATTAATTTCTTCGGCAACATCGAGGGCCGGGACGTGCCGGCCGGCAAGACCGACGTCGTCGTCTGCGACGGGTTCGTCGGCAACGTGCTCGTCAAGACGATGGAAGGCACCGCGATGGCGATGATGTCCCAGCTCAAGACCGACCTCATGTCCTCTTGGCGTTACCGTCTGCCGTTGCTGTTCCTGCGCGGGCCATTTTCGCGTTTGAAGCGGAAAATGAGCTACGATGAGTACGGCGGCGCGCCCTTGGTCGGAGTCAACGGCGTCGCCATCGTCAGCCACGGCTCGTCCAATGCGCGCGCGATCGCCAACGCGATCCGCGTCGCGGCCAAGACCGCCGAGGCCGGTTTGCCTAACGCTTTGAAGGAGGTCGTGGCCCGAACGGCCGCGCCTGAGGAGAAAGTTCAGCTATGAGCACCGAAACCGCGCCGCGGCCCGTCCCGACGACGGGCATCCGCCTGAAGGACAAGGTCGCGATCATCACAGGCTCCGCCCAGGGCATCGGCTTCACCACGGCCGAGCTCTTCGCCGCCGAGGGCGCCAAGGTCGTCATCGTCGACGTCAACGCCGAGCTGGCCGCCAAGTCGGCCGCGACGCTCGCCGGCGGCGACGCGGGGAAGACGCTCGGGCTGTCCTGCGACGTGACGAAGCTCGACCAGTGCGAGGCCGTCGTGAAGGCCGCGATGGAAAAGTTCGGCAAAATTGATATATTGGTGAACAACGCGGGGATCACCAAGGACAACCTGCTGATGCGGATGTCCGAGGCGGATTGGGACCTCGTGCTGAACGTGAATTTGAAGGGCGCCTTTAACTTCATCAAGGCCAGCATCCGGCCGATGATGAAGGCCCACTACGGACGCATCATCAACATCGCGTCCGTGATCGGCCAGGAAGGCAACGCCGGACAGGCCAATTACTCGGCCTCGAAGGGCGGTCTGATTTCGTTGACGAAGTCGGTCGCACGGGAGTTCGCCTCCCGCAGCATCACGGCGAATGCGGTCGCACCGGGCTTCATCAAGACGCGGATGACGGACGCCATCCCCGAGGAGATGAAGGCCAAACTCATCGAGAAGATCCTTCTCGGACGGATGGGCGAGCCGGCGGACGTCGCTCGCGCGGTCCTGTTTTTGTCGTCGGACGAAGCATCGTACATCACCGGCCACTGCCTCAACGTGAACGGTGGCGGGTACATGTAAAATAGGCGTAAGGAGAAATAGACATCATGGCTGATGCCAACATCGCGGACCGCGTGAAGCAGATCATCGTCGAGCAGCTCGGCGTGGACGCCGCTGAAGTCACCCCGACGGCTCATTTCGTCAACGACCTCGGCGCGGGGGCGCGCGCCCCCCGCGAGGGCCTGCAGGGGCGGCGAGAGGTGGTGGGAACCCCCAAGCCCCCCCGCAAAGCCCCGGA
>JBBQVX010000194.1:0-3432 GCA_038211115.1 Elusimicrobiota bacterium
AAGATCAGCGAGGTCAACGGCGAGGCCGCGCGGACGTGGCTGCAGGGCGTCCGCTCCAGCCAGAAGAACACCGGCCTGATCGTGCTCAGCGTCCCGGACACCCGCGTCCTGCGCAGCGTCGAGACCGCGCTGAAGAAGGCCGGCATCGCCCAGAACGAGATCGCCAAGGTGTTCGCCGACACCGAGTACCTGCGGCTGAACGTGCCGGAGGCGGACGTCCTGAGCCAGATGAACATCGAGGGCCTCAACACCGGCAAGGTGAAGGTCTTGATCCTCGACGCGCGCGTCGGCGGCCGCGGCCTGGACTTGAACTTCAAAGGCGAGCGCAACTCAACGCGCACCGACGCGTTCCGCGGCTACACGAATTTCGAAATGTTCGTGCTCCGGCCGGAGGAGAACTCCGGCGTCCAGACGACCCAGGTGTTCGGCCGCATCGACACGGGCCGCACGCTGAACGGGGCCCCGCGCAAGTTCTCGTTGCTCCTGGATATCGAGAACGCGGGCCTGGAGTCGGTGTTCAAGACCATGTTCGAGAGCGATCCGTTCTTCGTGGAGATGCGCAAGGACCCGTCGTTCCAGGAATATGTCCGCAAGAACGGCGGCGTCATCAGCTGGACCACGGCCAACGAGTATTTCTCGATGCGTGCGCAGGACGGCACCGGCGAGGGCTCCTTGCTCGCGCAGCGCGCGGAGAAGGCCGTGCGCGAGAACCTCGCGCGCCGCAACCTCGAAGTCGAGGAGAACCTTCTGCGCTCCTCCAACGTGCTGACCGACGCGCCGACGACCCTCGGCAAGCATCCCGCGCTCGAACGCATCCGATAAGGTGTCAGGCCTAACTCTTTAACTCTCTCCAAAGAGTTAAAGAGTTAGGCCTGACACCAGGGAGAAAGCTAGAATCCAGGCATGCCCTCCTGGAACGACGTCGAAGCGCGTCTCGCCAAGCTCGGCGTGCGCCCCCAAGACCTCCTGGAGACCTTCACCCGCTCCGGCGGCGCGGGCGGCCAGAACGTCAATAAGGTCGAGACCGCGGTGCAGCTCTTCCACCGTTCCTCCGGCATCTCGATCAAATGCTCTGAGGAGCGCTCCCAGGGCCAGAACCGCCTGATCGCGCGGGCCCGCCTCGCCGACCGCCTGGAGCGCCTCGCGCACGAGCGCGCCGCCCGGCTCAAACATGACGCTGAGAAGGCCCGCCGGACCAAGCGTGGACGCTCCCGGAACTCGAAGGCCATCACCGTCGAGTCCAAGCGCCGCCGCTCGGGCGTCAAGCAGGGCCGCGGGTCCTGGAAAGGAGACGATTAAATGGCCCACGCGCTCGATTCCGTCCGTTTCCTGCTCAGCGACACCGATCCGGGCAAGCTGGGTGCGAGCCTGGCCGAGGTCGCCTTCGTCGGCCGCTCGAACTCGGGCAAGAGCACGATGATCAACGCGCTGTGCCGCAAGGACCTCGCGCGCACGTCGTCCACGCCCGGCCGCACGCGCACGATCAACGTGTATGAGGCCGCGCCGCAGCGGCGCATCGTCGACCTGCCCGGCTACGGCTTCGCCACGGGCCCCGAGGCCTCCCGCGCAGGCTGGGGGGCGATGATCGAGGGCTATCTGATGGGGACGAAGACCCTGGCCGCGATCTTCGTGCTCGTCGACGCCAAGCTGGGTCCGACGAAGCTCGATCTCGAGATGCTCCACTGGCTCCAGGCCGAGAGCCTTCCCTGGCGCGTCGTCGCGACGAAGACCGACCAGGTCAAGTCGTCGCGTTCCTTCGTCCGCCGCCGCGAGGTGGCCCAGGCCGTCGGCATGACGCCCGAGGCCATGGCCTGGGTCAGCTCGCAGGAAGGCACGGGCATCGGCGAACTGCGCAATGAAGTGGCGAAGCTCATCGGCGTCGCGGGTCAGAAGAGGTAAAATAAAAAAATGACCCAGTTGGCGGGAGTTCGTGACCGGCTGCTCTTTATCCTCGCGCTGCTCGTGGGCTGCCTCGCCGCGGGCACTGCCGGCTATCACCTGATCGAGGGCTGGTCCTTGTTCGACTCCCTTTATATGACGGTGATCACGATCGGGACCGTCGGCTACGGGGAAATTCATCCGCTGAGCCCGGCCGGCCGCGTGTTTACGATGGTCATGATTTTCGGCGGGATCGGCATGTTCACGTACGGCTTCACGGCGATCACGGCGATCGTCGTCGAGGGCGAGCTGGCCAAGGCGTTCAGGAGAATGTGGATGGAAAAGAAGATCGCGCAGCTGTCGGGCCATTTCGTGATCTGCGGCGCCGGCCACACGGGCGGCGTCGTCTGCGCCGAGCTGAAGAAGACCGGCCGCGATTTCGTCGTCGTCGACAACGACGCCGCGGCGATCGCCCGGCTCGAGGAGCGCCTGGGCTTCGAGCTTCTCCACGTCGTCGGGGACGGCTCCGACGACGACGTCCTGGTCCGCGCCGGCGTCAAGAAAGCGGCCGGCGTGTTCGCGGTGCTCGCGACCGACCAGGACAACGCCTTCGTCGTGCTGTCTGCGAAGGGCCTGAACCCGAAGGCCAAGGTCCTCGCCTGCCAGAAGTCCCTCGGTGTCCGCGAGAAGCTCCTGCGCAGCGGCGCCGACGGCGTCGTCGATCCCGAGTTCATCGGGGGGCTGCGCCTGGCCTCCGAGATGATCCGCCCCGTCACGGTCGGCTTCCTCGATTCGATGCTGCGCGTGAAGGACGCGCACTTTCGCTTCGACGAGATCTCGGTGCCCGCGAACTCCGCCATGGTCGGCCGCCCCTTCGGCGAGATCAAGGGCGGCGAGGGCGGCATGCCGCTCGTCGTGGCCGTCGTCGCGGAGGGCTCCGACCTCTACGAGCTCAACCCGCCCGTCGCGCGGCCCGTGCGCGCCGGCGACCGGCTCGTGATCCTCGGCGAGACGGAAGCGCTCGGCGGCCTGCGCAAGCGCGTCCTGGCCTAGAAGTCGCCCGTGAGGATTCCCAGCACGCCGCCCGCGTGCGGGAAGCGGTCGACGCGCTCCAGATCCTCGTCGGTGACCGAGAGCCCGAGCTCCGTGCCCTTGGCTTTCGCGAACGCCTTGGCCTCGTCGAGCGTGAAGTCGTAGCCCTTGGTCGAAGCGAAGGCGACGGCGCGGGCGAGCGGCGTCTTGGCCTGGTTCGCGCTCGCCTCGTACTTCTCGGCGTCGGCGCGCAGCGACCAGTCGGCGTTGAGATCGGCGGCGTAGCGCTCGAGCTCGGACATGCTCATCGTTCCAGTGTGCCCCGAGAGACAGATTCTGTCAAGATACGTCGCCTCCATGTTCACGGAGTTTTCGGGGATCGCTGCTATCAGACTCTAAAATTGCGTTTTCGTGAATTTCGCCGCCACAATGGCAGTGAAATTCACGGATACGCAATCAGTCCCTTTTTCCCGCCGGAAGAACCATAAGCCGGCAGCCGAAGGCGGCGTAGAGCCTCTTCAG
>JBBQVX010000195.1:0-3373 GCA_038211115.1 Elusimicrobiota bacterium
CGTCGCCTTGCCGGCGAACACGGCCTTCAGCGCCGCGTCGGCGTTGATGTTGCGGCGGTTCTTCTTGTCCTGGAGGTCGTGCTTCTTGATGTACTGCCAGAGCTTCTTGACGACCTCGGTGCGGGGGAGGGGCTTGCTGCCGACGACGACCGCCAGCTTGTCGCTGGGGGTGAGGGGCTTCATGAACGCCGCGTTCGCCTTCTTCGCCATGGTGTTATATCTCCTGGAAGCCGGCGCCTCGAAGGGCTTTCCCGGCGTTATTACCTTCATTCAACATGATTTCCCGTCGTAGGTCAAGGAATCCTCGTCGGAGCATCGACGAAGAGGATCGCGTCGCGGCCCGATTCTCGGATCTCGGGAAGGACGTGCGGCAGGCCCAGTTCGTCGGAGGAGTGCCAGCGGATGTCGTCGCTTTCATCCGGGCGATGGACATGGGCGCCCGGCTTGGCGCGCAGGAAATAGATCAGGTCGATGTGATGGTTGTGGCCCGGGATCTCCTCGATCTGCACGCGCTGCGGCTCGTGCAGGGACTCGACGCGGTCGTCGCGCATGACGGGCGACCGAGGGGACGCGACAAACTCCGCCTCGAGGCCGGTCTCCTCGAGCACCTCGCGCAGGACGGCTTCGTCCGGAGTCTCGCCGGGCTCGATGTGCCCGCCCGGAGGCAACCACATCCCGAGCTTCTTGTGCTTGAGGAGCAAGGTCCTGCCGTCCCGGACGAGATAGCCGGTGGCGACGAAACAGTATTTTCGCTGAGAAGGCATTAAGATCCGGCTTGGTGGGTGGAGTCGAACTTGCGCCGCGCGGCGATGCGCGCCATTTCCGCGGCGGCGGCCGGATTTTCCTGCAGGACGAACTTGAAGTCGTCGGCGATCAAGACGAACAGCATCGTCGCCTCGGCGCAGACGACGGTGGCGTTCCGTGGCTCGTCGGAAATCAGCGAGATCTCGCCCAGAAAATCACCCGTCTTCAAGATCGCGACCTTCTTCGAGAGCACGAGCCATTGCCGCAGGCGGATCTCGACGCTTCCCTGATAGACGATGTAGAAGGCGTCGCCTTTCTGGCCCTGCGAGAAGACGGTCTCGCCTTTGGCGTACGAGTAGAGCATGACCGAGGGCAGGACGCGCTCGAGCTGGCCGACGGTGAGCGGGGTGAAGAACTCGACTTTGCGCAGCATATGGGCGAGCAGGCCCAGCTCGGTCGGCCCGATCTCGAGTTTTTTCATGATGCGACTTTACGCTTTTTGCAGGCGCTTGGACAACATCTCTCGCCAATTGTCGTTGATCGCGGGATGCTCGAGCGCGGGGCGCGCTTTCGAGGGCGTCAATTCCGGATCGAAGTCCAGGCGCGCGAAGTCGTAGACCGGGAAGCGGAGAGGATGCTCGGAGATCTTCTCGAAGCGGTCGAGGCGCCGGACCAGTCCGGGCTTCGCGACGCGGAAATAGACGCCGAGGCGGAGGCTTTGGGCGAAGCGCTTGACCATTCCGGGGTCGTCGAAGCGCAGCCCCAGCTTCGAGCAGGGGAGCCGGGGCTGGATCGCGAGCAGCTCGGCCTCTCCGGCGCGGTAGACGTCGCCGAGGCACGCGGAGGCGTCGTCCCAGCCGGAGACGGTCAGGTTCTCGCCGAAGACGCCGTGCGGAAGCTCCCGGCCGGGCAGCTGCCCCCGCCACCAGGCGTAGTGGTCGGCGGAGTAGGCGTAGACGGCTTTGTCCGGGCCGCCGTGGACCGCGAGGTCGGCCTGCTGGTCGCCCCCGAGGCCGAGCCGTCCGATCGCTGCGGACTCAACCGGCGACTTCCAGATCGCGGTGCGCACGGTTTCGCCGCGCCAGGAACGGTCGTCCGCCGCGCCGACGCAGACGGAGACGATCTCCATCACGCCGGCAGCTCCGCGGCCCAGGCGGAGATCGCGGCGGCGAGCTCGGCGGGCTTGTCGAGCGGGATGTGGTGGTGCGCGCCTTTGATCTCGACGCCGCGACCGCGCGGCAGCGCCGCGACGATCTTTTCCATCGTTTCATCCGTCATGAGCGGGCTCAGTTCGCCGCGCACGATCAGCGTATCGACGGATA
Organism: Elusimicrobiota bacterium; assembly: GCA_038211115.1. Lineage (GTDB taxonomy): Bacteria > Elusimicrobiota > Elusimicrobia > UBA1565 > UBA9628 > GWA2-66-18. Next base: position 2,067 of record JBBQVX010000195.1, read on the forward strand.
TTTTCGGAAGCTGAGGCCAGACCGGACCGTACGGGAAGGCGAACGAGCGCCAGTCGAACTTCCAAGCCCAGCCCGCCGGGGTCCGGCGGATGCCGTGGCGGGCCAGCTCGCGCAGGCCCGCCGCGTCGAGCAAGGTCCCTGCGGGTTGGAGTCGGAACTTCGCGAGCATGAGCTCTTCGTTCTCGTACACGGGCTGCGCGAACGAGCCGATTTTCTCGCGCCTGCGCTCTTTCGCGCGCGAGACGTGAACGTCGGGGAGGAAGTCGATCGCGCACACGCCGCGCAGGCGCTCGCCTCGGCGCTCGGCGTAATCGAGGGCGATCCGGGCGCCCATCGAGTGGCCGACGAGGATGAAGCGCTCCCAGCCGAGGGCTTTGCGGGCCGTCTCGATGTCCTCGACCCAGCTCTCCGAGAGGTACGGCGCGTTCTCGATCCAATCGCTCTCGCCGTGGCCGCGGAAATCGAGCGCGGCGGCGTGGAAGGCGCCTTTCCAGAGAGGGGCGACCGAATCCCACCAGTGCGTGTGCGCGGCCATGCCGTGCGTGAGGAGGATCGGGACGCCGGAGCCGCCCCAGTCGCGCAAGTGGACGGCGCCGGCTTTTTGGCTGGTCACGCCCGGGATTTTACTTCTTCTTGTCGGCGGTGAACGCGCTCTTCGACGCGTCCCAATCGACGACGATCGCGTCGCCCTCGGCGATGCGGCCCTCGAGCTCGGCCTCGACGATCGCGTCGGACACCTGGCGCTCGACGATCTGCTTGAGCGGGCGGGCACCGTACGCCTTCTGCTCGTCGCCGCGCTTCAGGATCTCGGCGCGCGCCGCGGCCGTCAGCGTCACGGTCACGTTGCGCTCCGCGAGCTGCTTCTCGAGATCCTTGAGCCGCAGCTCCAGGATGCTTTCCATCTCGGGCTTGCCGAGCTCGTTGAAGACGACGATGCCGTCCTCGCCGACGCGGTTGATGAACTCGGGGCGCAGCTTGGCCTTCAGCGCCGCGAGGTACTTCGCGCGCCGGGCGTCCGGGCGGACGGCCTCGGGCTTCGCGGGCTCCGGGTTGCCCTGGTTGAAGCCGACGCGGGGGCGGTCGGGGCGGTTCACGCCTTCGACCTCGCCCGCCACCGAGCCGCCGATATTTGACGTCATCATGATGATCGTGTTGGAGAAGTCGATCGTGCGGCCCTGGCCGTCGGTCAGGCGCCCGTCCTCGATGACCTGCAGCAGGATGTCGAGCACGTCCGGGTGGGCCTTCTCGATCTCGTCGAACAGGATGACCGTGTACGGGTTGCGGCGCACGGCCTCGGTCAGCTGTCC
>JBBQVX010000196.1:0-3307 GCA_038211115.1 Elusimicrobiota bacterium
CCCAGGGTCTCGATGCCCAGCGTCAGAGGAGTCACGTCGAGAAGCAGAACGTCCTTCACTTCGCCCGTGAGCACCGCGCCCTGCACGGCCGCGCCCGCCGCCACGCATTCCATCGGGTCGATGCCGCGCTCGAGCTTCTTGCCGACGTAGTCTTCGACGAACTTCTGCACGATCGGCATGCGCGTCGGTCCGCCGACCAGAATGACCTTCGTGATGTCGGAGCTCTTGAGCTTCGAATCGTTGATCGCGTGCTCCATGCTGGTCTTGCAGCGCGCGACGATCGACTCGACGAGCGTCTCGAGCTTCGCGCGGCTGATCTTGAGCGCCAAGTGCTTCGGCGCGTTGTCGATCGCGGTCAGGTAGGGAAGGTTGATGTCGGTCTCGAACGTGGACGAGAGCTCGATCTTCGCCTTCTCGGCCGCCTCGCGCACGCGCTGGTAGGCCATGGGGTCCTTGCTCACGTCGGCACCCGTCTCCTTCTTGAACTCGGCGACGATGTAGTCGATCAGAGCCTTGTCCATGTCCGTGCCGCCGAGCTGCGTGTCGCCGGAGGTCGAGATCACCTCGAACACGCCGCCGCCGAAATCCATGATCGTGACGTCGAGCGTGCCGCCGCCCAGGTCGAAGACCATGATCTTCTCGTCCTTGCCCTTCTTGTCGATGCCGTAGGCGAGGCAGGCGGCCGTGGGCTCGTTGACGATGCGCACGACCTCGAGGCCCGCGATGGTGCCCGCGTCCTTGGTCGCCTGGCGCTGGTTGTCGTTGAAGAAGGCGGGGACCGTGATGACCGCCTTGTCGACGGTCGTGCCGAGGAACGCCTCCGCGTCGCGCTTCACCTTCTGAAGCAGGAATGCGGAGAGCTGCTGCGGCGTGTACTCCTTGCCGTCGGGGGCCTTGTACTTGTGATCGGTGCCCATCTTGCGCTTGAACGCCATGAACGTGCCTTCGGGGTTCGCGACGGCCTGGCGGCGCGCGGGCTCGCCGACGAGCAGCTGCCCGTCCTTGGCGAACGCGACGTACGACGGGAAAGCCTTGCCGCCGAGGCTCGTGCCTTCGGCCGACGGGATGATGGTGGCCTTGCCGCCTTCCATGGCCGACGCCGCCGTGTTCGAGGTGCCCAGGTCGATTCCGATGATCTTGCTCATATGATTACGCCTCCGTAGATTTAGCTTCCGTCTTTTGCAGACGCACCTTCGCGGTGCGCAGCACTTTGTCGCCGAGCAGGAAGCCGGACTGCAGCACGTCGGCCACCGCTCCTTCCTCCACGCCGGGCTTATCCACGAAGCCGAAGGCCTCGTGATAGTGCGGATCGAACGGCTTGCCCAGCGGGTCCATCTGCGTCACGCCCTCTTCCTTGAAAAGCTTCTCGTATTCCTTGAAGATCGCTTCCATGCCCTTGGCCAAGGGTGTGTCCTTGTGCCCGGCCTTGACGTCCTGATGCGCGTGGCCCAAAAGGTCGTATAGCGGCAAAAGTTTCGACAGCACCCCGGCCGCCCCGAGCTTGTACCAGTCGGGCTTCTCGCGATCGACGCGCTTGCGGTAATTTTCGAATTCCGCCTTCAATCGCAGGAGCTGGTTGTAGTAGTCGGGTTCCGCGGGCTTCTCGAGAACCGGCTCCACGTCGGGCATGGGCTCCTCGGCGGGGACTTGCTGCTGGTCCATGTCCTCGCTCATTTGCCGCCCTCCAGACCGGTTACGGTGTCCCATTCATTGAGACGAGCCTCGACGAGGCGTCCGACGAAATCGACGAGCCCGATCATGCGCGAGTACTCCATGCGCTTCGAGCCGATGACGCCCAGGACGCCGAGCACGCGGTCGCCGTGGCGATAGACGTGCGTGATCACGCTCGCGTTCTTGAGCTCGGGCAGGCCGCTCTCGGCGCCGATGCGCACGCGCACGCGCGCGGACGTGGGCGCGTCGTCCTTGAGCTCCTTCTCGAGCATGACGGCGAGGCGGTCCTTCTCTCCGATCACGCGCATAAGCGACTGCACCGTCTTGAGGTCCCCGAACTGGTCGGCCTGGCTCAGGATGTTGTCGGCGCCCTCGACGTAGATCGACTCGGGCGATGCGACGCGGCCCACCTCGATCAAGAGCTCGCCCGCGAGGCTCGCGAGCTCCGAGAACTCGCGCTCCATCTGAGAGAGCTTGGCCATGACCAAGTTCTCGGCCTTGTCCACGCTCACCCCGCGGATGTTCTCGTTCAAGAAGCGGTTGAGCAGGTTGACCTGGCGCGCGCTGGGCGCGAAGCCGAGCTGGATCGGCCAATGCCGGACCAGGCCCGAGTCCGTGATCAGCACGCCCAGCACGTTGCGGCCGCCAAGCGGCAGCAGCTCCAAGCGCTTGATCGACTGCCGCCCCATCTGCGGCGAGAGCACGATGCCCGCGCCGTGCGAGACGCGCGACAGCAGGCGCGAGGTCTCGGACAGCAGCGTGTCGAGCTCCTCGATGCGGCTCTTATACTGCTCCTCGATGCTCTCCTTCTCAGAGGCGGCGAGGCGCTGGACGCCGGACAGGTAGTCGACAAAAAAGCGGTAGCCCTTATCGGTGGGCTCGCGGCCCGCGGACGTGTGCGCCTGATTTAAGAAGCCGTCGTTCTCGAGCTCCTGCAGGATGCTGCGGATGCTCGCGCTCGAGAGGTCGAGGCCCGCCTCCTCGGCGATGAGCTGCGACGAGACGGGCTTCGAGGTTTTGATGAAATAGTGCACGATCCACTGCAGCAGGTGGCGTTTGCGTTCCTGGACGACCTCGGGCTTCAGCTGTCTCATGTATATTGGCAGTCAACCGTCCTGACTGCTACTAATATTTTAGCGCATGGAATCAAAGTTGTCAATCCCCCCCTTCGACTGCTCATTTAGAAAAGAGAAGGCCCGGCTCGATAAGTCGAGCCGGGCCCTTCGCTTATTGAGGAAGGTCTTACTTGTTGGGGATGCCGTTGAGCGCGACCGCCTTCGCGCCCATGATGACCTCGTCGATGATGCCGTACTTCTGGGCCTCATGCGCCGACATGTAATAGTTGCGCTCCATGTCCGCGGAGACCTTCGCGAAGGTCTGGCCCGTGTGCTTGGCCATGATCTCCTCGAGGATCTTGCGCGTGTGGGCCATCTCTTTGGCCTCGACGATGATGTCGGTCGCCTGCCCGGAGATGCCGCCGACGAGCGGCTGGTGGATCATGATGCGCGAGTTGGGAAGAGCATATCGCTTGCCCTTCGAGCCGGCCGCGAGGATGACCGCGCCGAAGCTCATCGCCATACCCATGCAGATCGTCGTGATCGGCGACTTGATGAACTGCATCGTGTCGTAGACCGCG
>JBBQVX010000197.1:0-3267 GCA_038211115.1 Elusimicrobiota bacterium
CCCTCCGATTGACGAACACCGCTCTATTCCAGTCAGTGGCTATCCCATAAGTCCTCGAATCACGGCTGACACAGCCGTGGCACAACTAGGTTCCCTGTGTGCCACGGCTGTGTCAGCCGTGTTTGACCCCCTTCCCTGCCAGACTCTCAGTAGGCCAACTCGCCCGATTCCAGCGTCGCCCGCCGCGCTCACGCCGCTTCTCAGCGCAACCGTGGCGACGGAGCAAGCCCGCGGCGAAGCGCATGCTGCGTTCCTGCGCTACACCGACTCGGTGCGTCAGACCGTCGTCGATAGCCTGGCCTTTCAGACGAGTCTTCTGGAAACACTGCTCAGCGGCGCCGTCGTGGAACAAACGCTCCCTTATGGTCGCGGCTCGTTGGTGGAAGCGCCGGTGGTTCCCCCCCGCTCCCTGGACCGCGACCAGTGCATGGAGTTCGCCGTCGGGTCGATCGGCCGCGTTCTTGGCCCCGATTTCGCCGCCATCGACGCCTATCCCACGCGCGTGCGCCTGCCCGAGGAGCCGCTGATGCTCTGCGACCGGATCACGTCCGTGACCGGCGTCCCGAATTCGATGAAGGCCGGCTCCTGCGTCACCGAGCACGACGTCCTTCACGACGGCTGGTATCTCGACTCGGGGCGCATTCCGACCTGCATCGCCGTCGAGGCGGGCCAGGCCGACCTCTTCCTCTCGGGCTATCTCGGCATCGACACCCAGACCAAGGGCAAAGCCGTCTATCGTCTTCTCGACGCGATCGTCACCTTCCACGACCATCTGCCCAAGCCCGGCGACGTGATCAAGTACGATATCGCCATCGACGGCTTCGGCCAGCACGACGACATCTGGCTGTTCTTCTTCCGCTACGACGCGACCGTCAACGGCCGGCCGCTGCTGACCATGCGCAAGGGCTGCGCCGGCTTCTTCACGAACGCCGAGCTCGCGAAGGGCAAGGGCATCGTCCTGACCGAGGCCGAGAAGGCGCCGGTCGCCGGCAAGGTTCCCGCGGACTGGAAGCCGCTGGCTCCGTTCACCGAGAAGATCGCTCTCACCGAGACGCAGTTCAAGGCCCTGCGCGCGGGCGACCTGGGGGCCGCCTTCGGCGCGTCCTTTGCCTCGCTGCCGTTCACGCCCGAGACGTTGCCGCCCGGCAAGATGAAGCTCGTCGACCGCATCCTCGAGCTCGATCCGAACGGCGGCCGCTACGGCCTGGGCCGCGCGATCGGCGAGATGGACATTCATCCGGATGATTGGCACTTGGTTTGCCACTTCAAGGGCGACAACGTCATGCCCGGCACTTTGATGTACGAGTGCTGCCTGCATACCCTTCGGGTATGCCTCTTAAGAATGGGCTGGGTGGGGGAGAAAGGCAAGGTTTGGCACGAGCCCGTCCCCGGCGTGGCCTCGCAGCTCAAGTGCCGCGGCCAGGTGCTGGCCTCGACGAAGAAGGCGCGGTACGAGCTGCACATAAAACAATTAGGCTATGAGCCGGACGGGACGCCGTTCTGCGTCGCGGACGCGTTCATGTATTCGGACGACAAGAACATCGTCCAGATCACGGATATGTCGGTTCGTTTGTCCGGAACGAATCGTGCGTCCATCGAGTCCTTGTGGGTGAAGAAAGAAAAGACGGTCTTGTACGGTCCAGACAAGATCATGGCCTATTCGAATGGTAATCCGTCCGAGGCCTTCGGCTCGCCCTATAAGGTCTTCGACCATGATCGGATCCTCGCCCGGCTTCCCGGCCCGCCGTACCAGTTCCTCGACCGTATCGTCGAGACGAAGGGCGCTCCGTTCGTCCTAAAAGCCGGCGCCGCCGCCACGGCGGAGTACGACATTCCCAAAGACGCCTGGTACTTCAAAGAGAACGGCCAGCCGACGATGCCGTTCGGCGTCCTGCTCGAGGTCGCTCTCCAGCCCTGCGGCTGGCTGGCCGCCTACTGCGGCTCCGCGCTGACGAGCCCGATCGACCTGTCCTTCCGCAACCTCGGCGGCGACGCGGTGCAGTACGTCGACATCACCCCCGAGACCGGCACGCTCGTCACGAGCGTCGTGATGACCAAGGTCTCGCAGTCGGGCGGCATGATCATCCAGAATTACGACATGACCATGATGGACGCCGCCGGACGTCTCGTTTATAAAGGCAAGACCGAGTTCGGCTTCTTCACCAAGGAGTCCTTGTCCCAGCAGGTCGGCCTGCGCGGCGCCAAGCTGTTCGTGCCGTCGACCGCTCCGCGCGCGCTGCCGCTCACGGGCGGCCTGCCCGCGCTACCCGGCCCCAAGCTCCTGCTGCTCGATTCCGTCGAGCAGTACGACGGCGCCGGCCCCCGGAATCTCGGCGCTCTCATCGGCCGCCGGGCGGTGAACCCGAAAGAATGGTTCTTCGACGCGCACTTCTACCAAGATCCTGTCTGCCCCGGCTCGCTCGGCCTCGAGTCTTTCATCGAGCTCATGAAGTGCCACGCGCGCGACCGCTGGCCCGGCGCCGGACGCTTCGAGAGCATGGTCCTGGGCCGCACCCACAAGTGGCTGTACCGCGGCCAGTACACGCCGGTCAACAAGAACGTCGAGGTCCAGTGCTGGATCACCGGCGTGGACGAGGCGACCAAGACCTTGACCGCCGACGGCTACCTGCTGCGCGACGGGCTCACGGTTTACGAAATGCGCGATTTCACGCTCAAGATCAACTCATGAAATACACCAAAGTCACCCTCGACGGCCTCGCCTACGAGCTGGCACCTAATGTGATCACCTCGGAAGCCCTCGAAATGCGCATCCAGCCCGTCTACGACGCGCTCCGCTTCCAGGTCGGCCAGATCGAGGCCCTGACGGGTATTAAAGAGCGCCGCTGGTGGAACGAGGGCTTCAAGCTCTCCGACGGCGCCGCCGCCGCGGGCCGCAAGGCGCTCGCGAAGGCCGGCGTGAAGCCTCAGGACCTCGGCGTCGTGATCTACGCGGGCGTCTGCAAGGAGTCGAGCAAGCCCGCGACCGCCTGCGCCGTCGCCTCGAAGATAGGCGTGACCAAGGACTGCGCCGTCTTCGACATCTCCAACGCGTGCCTCGGCGTCATGTCCGGCATGATCGACGTCGCCAACCGCATCGAGCTCGGCCAGATCAAGGCCGGCCTCGTCGTCTCCTGCGAATCCGCGCGCGAGATCAACGAGTCGATGATCGCCTCGATGCTCAAGAACCCGACGATGGAGCACTTCAAGCTGTCGGTCGCGACGCTCACCGGCGGCTCCGGCGCCGTCGGCGTCGTGCTCACCGACGGC
>JBBQVX010000198.1:0-3196 GCA_038211115.1 Elusimicrobiota bacterium
ATGTGCTATTTTTTCGCCCCCCACCCCTTGCGAAATCCCGAAAGTCCCGTTACACTCCTATCCCGAGCCTACATCATCGGCTCGGCCGGAGGACTCCCGCATGAAAAAGAAGGTCCAGCGTGCCGCCGCCAAAAAGGCGGCCCCCCAGAAGCTCAAGAAGGCCCCCGTGCGCCGCCTCGTTCTCAAGGCCGCGCCCGCCGAAGCGATGAGCGCCGATGAGGTCTCCCATCTCGAAACTTTGGTCAAGCGCTTCGAAGACAGCGAGAAGGCCTGGCAGCGCATGACGGCTCCGATCGACGAGACCGACCCTTGGACGCAGGTCGAGGAGCATATGCTCGAGCGCCGCGACGGCGACTCGGACAGACGCTGGAAATTCTTCGCGAAATAGGCCTTTCGTAGGGCCGCGGACCCCGCCCCCCGGTTCGATTCGCTCAATGGCGAATCGGCCGGGGGGCGGGCTCTTTTTCCTATAATAAAACCGATGAAAGAGTCCTCGCGCCGGGCGAACATGCTCATCGTGATCGCGCTGCTGATGATCGCGGTCGCGTTCGCCGCCTACTCCCTCATCATGATGAGCTGGTTCAAGTCGACCGCGCGGCCCGAGGCCTCCTCGAGCCCGAGCGCCGCGTCCCACGCCGAGGCCGCCGACCGACTCGACGTCGCCCGCAAGGAGTTCCGGACCCATCTGCTCGACGTGCGCTCGCATCTCCGCCTGTCCGACGCCCTCTGGAAGGCGGGCCGGCCGGTCGACGCCTTCTACGTGATGTACGCCGCGCGCCAACTGTTCAGCGAGGACGCCTTCCGCCGCGCTCAGGCCGAGGTCGTGCTCGGCGCGGGCGGGCCGGCCGCCGAAATGCGCGGGCGCCTCCAGGGGCTGCGCGACGCGGCGCTGACCGTTCCGATCCACGCGGAGATCGCGCGCGCGCATCCCGACACGCCCGAAGGCCGCGAGTCGCTCGACGCCCTCTCCCGCATGGCCGCGGGCGACGAGAACGCCCAGGGCGGAGAGTCCGCGCATCTCGCCCGCACCGCCCTCGAGGAACTCCATCAGGACGAGCCGAAGCACCCGGGCAAGCTCGCAGCACTCGGCATGGCGTTCTTCGCGCGCGGCGACTACGCGCTCGCGAGCGCCGTCGCCACCGAGGCCCTCGCCAAGAACCCGAATCAGGCGGGCGCGGCGCAGATCATGGGCGCGCTCGCGCTCCAGCAGAAGGACATCGACGGCGCGATGCGCTGGCTCTCCGCGTCGTGGGACCGCAATCCCGACGACCTGTACAGCGCCTCGAAGCTGGCCCAGATCTACGACAAGCGCCGCGCCGACCCGGAGAGCGCGCTTCCCTTCTACCTCGCCCTCTACCGGCAGAACCCCGATTTCGCCGACGGCGGCGACCCCATCGAGCGCCGCATCCGCGAAACTCTCGACGCGCGCCGGGAGTCCCTACTCGAGCACGCGCCGGTCGAGGGCCTCGGCGCCCGCTTCAATCTCGACGATGCGTCCCTGCGCGCCGAGGCCTGCCTGCGCGCGGCCTCGTTCAAGGACCCGCGCTGGATCGACCGGCTGGGCGAACTGCTCGACGACGACGTCGAGATCGTGCGCCGCAACGCCGACTACGCGCTGTACGAGATCGGCAAGAAGGAGCTCGATGCCGTTCGCGCGCGGCGCGACGCCTGGCTCGGCAGCGACAAGCCGCTCGTGCGCATCCGCGCGCTGAACCTGTTCGCCGACCTCGAGGGCAAGAACGCGCTGCCCGCGCTCGCAACCTCGCTGCGCGACCCGCACCCCGCCGTACGCGCTTTCGCGAAGGTGATGGTCCTCGATCACTACTTCGACAAGCTGCCGGAAGGCACCAAGCTCCGCGCGCGCTACCTCGCCGAGGAGCGGGACCCCGAGGCCCTGTCGCTGCTGGCGCGCTTCCCGGCGAAATGACGTTCGTCGACACGCACGCCCACCTGGGCGACCCCCAGTTCGACGCCGACCGGGACTCCGTTTTCGCGCGCGCGGCCGCCGCCGGCGTCTCCCGCATCGTCGAGATCGCCGACCATCCCGACGAATGGTCGCGCGCCGTCGCCATCGCGCGCGCGCGTCCCGACGTCGCGCGCTGCACCTTGGGCCTGCACCCTTACTACGCGGACTTGTACGACGAGGCTTTCCTCCCGAAGCTGCGCCGGGCGCTGGACGAGGCGCCCGAGGCCGTGGGCATCGGGGAGATCGGCCTCGACTACGCGAAGGCGACGGTGCCGCACGACGTCCAGCGCCGCGCGTTCACGGCGGTCGCCGCCGCCGGACGCGACTGGGGCGTGCCCCTCGTCATTCATTGCCGCGACGCGTACGCCGACCTCGTCCCGATGCTCAAGGAACTCTTTCCGGAAAAGCCCGGGAAGGGCTTCTGGGGCGTCATCCACTGTTTCACGGGCTCGCCCGAGGACGCCGAGGCCTGCTCGGCTCTCGGCTTCGCGCTCGGCGCCGACGGACCCGTCACGTACAAGAAGAACGACGCCCTGCGCGAGGGGTTCCGGCGCGCCGGCCTCGACGCGGCCGTGCTCGAGACCGACTCCCCTTACCTTCCTCCGCTGAGCTCGCGCGGCAAGCGCAACGAGCCCGTCGCTATTCTCGAGATCGCGGCGAAACTGGCTGAAGTCTGGGGCGTGCCCCTCGACGAAGTGGCGCGCCGCACGAGCGCCAACGCCGCGGCGCTTTACCGCTGGCCGTGATCCGCGCGCTCGCCGAAGACGAGTTCCCCGAAGCGGCCGCGCTGGCCGCCGCCGCCTTCCGCGAGGATTCAGGCTTCGCTCACATACTGCCGGACGACGCGCTGCGGCGCTGGCGCCTCCCTCATCTTCTCGAGGCGCTGCTGCGCGCCGAAGCCTCGCGCGGCGGAGTCGTGTCGGGGGCTTTCGACGACGGCGCCCTCGTCGGCGTGTCCCTCGTCCTGCCCGCGAGCGCAGGCTCCCCCGATCTCGCCGACTGGACGAGGCAACTCCCCCTCCTCGGATGGCTCCTGCTCGAGCCCGCGGCTCTGCTGCGCGCGCTCGCCATGGGCGACGCGGTCGAGAGCGTGCACCCCAAGACGCTCGACTATCTGAAGATCCTCGCGGTGCATCCGGCGACGCAGGGGCGCGGCGTCGGGGGGGCGGGGCGCCAAACCGCGCCCCCGAAAGGGTGTGTGTGTAGAGGAAGGAAAAAAAAAAAAAGGGG
>JBBQVX010000199.1:0-3155 GCA_038211115.1 Elusimicrobiota bacterium
AGGCTAAGTTGGGCGCGCTACGGGGCGGCCTTTCCCACGGGAAAGGCCGCCCCGTTCTTTTTCCGTCATATCTTTTCCTGCTCCCCCTCCTCGCCGCGTGCGGCGGCCCGTCGGGCTCGATGCGCCGGGAGGTCAATGGGCTGATCGCGGCCCGCTCCTACGACGCCGCCCAGGCGCGCATCGAGAAGGAGAAGGAAGGCGCGTACGGCAAGAAGAACCAGGTCCTCTATTACCTCGACCTCGGCGCCGTCCAGCACGACGCCGGCAAGTTCAAGGACAGCGACCAGAGCCTCGACAAGGCCGAGCGGCGCATGGACGAGCTGTACACGAAGAGCGTCACGCGTGCCGCCGGCACGCTCATTCTCAATGACACCACCACCGAATACCGCGGCGCGCGCTTCGAGCGGGCGATGGTCAACGCGTACCGCGCGCTCAACTACGTCTACCTGGCCGACCGCGAGAACGCCCTCGTCGAGATCCGCAAGCTCTCCCGCCTCCTGCAGGAGTACGCCGACGTCTACGGCGCGAAGAAGACCGTCTACAAGGACGACGCGTTCGCGCAGTTCCTATCGAGCCTGCTGTACGAGGACGACGGGCGCCCCGACGACGCGCGCATCGCGCGCGAGAAGTCGCGCAAGGCCTATGACCAGTACGCGTCGGCCTACGGAACCCCGAAGCCGGCGCTCGAACCCGCCGGAGAGAGGAGCGGCTCCGGCGAGCTCGTGTTCCTGCACTACAACGGAGTCGCGCCGCGCAAGATCAGCAAGTCCTTCTCGATCGCCTGGAACGACGCCGCGATCGCCGTGAACGCGACGAAGAACGACGAGAAGGAGTCCGGCCAAGCGGTCAGCGCGATCAACGCGGGCATCCTCGGCAAGGCGATCTCGGTCGCGTTCCCCGACTACGAGCAGGACCCGTTCCAGATCGCGGGCTCCGCCGTCGAGTCGGCCGGCGTGCGCGCGCAGACCGAGCTCGCCGAGGACGTCTCCGCGATCGCGCGCAAGGACCTCGACGAGGCCTCCGCGGTCATCCATACCCGCGCGATCGCGCGAGCCGCGATCAAGTACATCGCCGCGAAGGCCGTTTCAGACGAGGTCGCCAAGAAGTACGGCAAGAACTCCTGGCAGCACCTGCTCGCTCAGGCGGGCGGCGCCGCGACGTCCGCCGCGACCGAGTTCGCGGACACGCGCGCGTGGGCGACGCTGCCCGCGCAGTTTCGCGTGGCCCGGCTGCGCCTGCCGCCCGGCAAGCACGACGTGCTCGTCAGCTACCTCGGGCCGACCGGCTCGACCCTCTCGACTCAGACCTTCAAGGACGTCGTGATCCTGAAAGGCCGCCGCACGTATCTCCACGACAGGACCGCCCTATGAAAAACACGCCTCTTCTCGTCGTCCTCGCCGCATCGATCTTCTCCGGCTGCGCGACCGGCGGCAGCTCCGCCGGCTCGTCCGTCGGCGGACCCAGGCCCGCGTGGGTCGAGGGCGAGAGCCCCCGATGGCCGCGCGCCCAGAACGTCCTCGGCGTCGGCAGCGCGGACGACGAGGAAGGCGCCGCCGACCGGGCGCGCGGCGAGATCTCGCGCGTGTTCTCGAGCGCCGTCAGCGTGGACACCACGCTCGAGGAGAGCGAGGCGAACCTCACGCAGGGCGGCAAGACGACCTCCTCGTTCTCGCAGCAGGTCGCGCAGAACATCCGCACGGCCTCGAAGAAGATACTCGAGGGCGTCGAGATCGTCGAGCGCTGGAAGGACAAGGCCGCCTCGCGCTTTTACGCGCTGGCCGTCCTCAACAAGGGCAAGGCCATGGCCGCCGTCGCCGAGAAGACCCAGGCGCTCGACGCCGACGCCCAGCAGTGGAAGACGAAGATGGACGCCGCGGGCGACAAGTTCGAGCGCGCGAAGGCCGCCGCGAAGCTCGGCGCCCTGCTCAAGGGCCGCCTCGACCTCGAGAACGACCGCCGCGTCCTCGGCGGCGGCACGTTCCCCTCGACCGTCGACGTCTCGGCCGCCAAGGCCGCCGCGGCGAAGGCTTTGGCCGAGCTCGACGTCGTCGTCATCGCGACCGGAGACCACTCGGCCGAGCTCGAGACCGGCATCGTGACCGGCCTCGTCGCGTCGGGCCTCATGGCCAAGCGCGGCAACCCCGGCGATAAGGGCGATATGGTCGTCGAATCCGTCTCCGGCGCCCAGACCGTCGAGGGCGGCGACGCGCGCTGGAAGTGGTCCCGCGCAACCGCGACGGTGACGCTCAAGGACGGGCGGGACGACAAGACCTTCTCCCGCTTCGACGTCACCGACCGCCAGGCCAGCGCCGACGCCGGCGAGGCCCGCCGCCGCGCCGCGTCCGGCCTGGCGAAGAAAGCCGCCGAAAAGGTCTCGGAAGCGATCACCGACTTCTTCCAGAACCAGTAGCCCGAACCGGTATCGGCAGGGCCCGGATCCGCTAGCGCGGGCGGAGAAGGTTGAGGATATTCTGGCCGGCGCTCTCGAGGAGCTTGCCGACCTTGAACTTGGTCTTGGGGTTCGACATCGTTCCGGTGACCGCGATCTCGGCCTGGGGAAGGTTCCCGATATTAGCGGTCGTCGTCATGTTCAGCGCTTCCGAGGGCAAGTCGATGGTCCCCGTCGCCGCGACGACCACCTTGTCGGCGTCGAGCTCGGACTGGCGTAAGGTCATCAGGCCGTCTTTGAACACGTAGTCTCCGGCGAACTTCGCGATCGTCAGGTCGTTGAGATTCACGCCCAGGCCGATCTTCTGGAAGATCAGGACCGGATAGAGCAGAACTTTCACGACCGGGGGCAAGGTCATCTTCGCGATATCGCGCAGCTTCCCCCCGCCGATGACGAGCTTCGCGTCGCCGCTCAAGCGTTTCATGTCGGGCGTGACGCCGTACAGATCCCAGGCCGCGACGACCTTCTCGGCGCGCGCGTTCGTGTGGACGACCTCGCCGATCTCGAGCTTGCCGCGCGTGCGCAGCGGCGTCGCGGGCTTCTCCTCGAGGGGCTTGCCGGTCTTCGCCGCCTTGGCGGCCTGAGCCGTCTTCGAGTCGGCCTCGAGCTTCCCCCGGGCCGACTGGTACTTCGCGAGGTCGAAACGGTCGAGCGACGCCTCGAGCTGGATCTCGGGCGCCTTCGCGTAGTCCTTGATCGTCATATC
>JBBQVX010000200.1:0-3120 GCA_038211115.1 Elusimicrobiota bacterium
GCGGCAGAATGGGCGACGACTTTTATCTGTTTCTCCGTCGCGAGCATGTAGAGTTTCTTCACGCGCTCGCCATCATGGCTGACGCGCTCGGCATCGGCGCCACGCTCCGGTGAGCCCGCTCCCCGCCTCGCTCGTCTCGGCCGCCCGGTCCGGCGCGATCCGGGGGAATCACCTCGCCGTGTTCGTGGAGCTGCACGAGCTGCTGGACGACGCAGAGTTCCGGCCGGTGAAGTGCCTGAGCGTCGCCCTCGCGCTCCACTTGGACCCCAGCCTCGTCTACCGCGCAATCGAGGCGCTCGTGACGGCGGGCTTCGTTCAGCAGGGACCGCGGGCGGGATTGGTCCGCACGTTCCGCCTCATGGCCCGTTCCGAGCGCGCTGCGTAACTGTCGCGGCGGGTTTTCGCTCGCACGCACGCAAAACCCGCCCGTTTTCGCAGCCCTGCACGCGCAGCGCGTAGAACGCGCCTCCCATTGCGCGTACCGTCCAAGAGAGGCCCCTCGCGTGCGCGCGCGTCCTCCCCTGATTCGTTTGGCCGGCGCGACGCTGGCACCCCTACACCGGAAGCTGCGCGTGACGCGCGGGAGATGACGATGCCGCTGCCAGTCTACGAGACGCTCGACGCCGTGCCGCAGGATCAGCGCGAGGATTACGCCGAGCAGGATGGCAAATGGCGTCCGAAGTTGGAGCTCGACTTGGCCGCCGAGAAGCGGAAGCGCGCCGAGCTGCTGAACGAGAAGAAGGAGGAGAAGCGGCTGCGTGATGCGGCCGAGGCCAAGCTCGCCGAGGCCGAGCGGACCGCCGAAGCGCGGGCGCGGGGCATCAGCGAGGACGAGCTGAAGAAGATTGCCGACGCGGAGCAGGCGGCCCGGAAGCCGATCGAGGACGAGCGCGATTCGCTCCGCGCGGAGAACCGAAAGCTCAAGCTGACCGATCGCGTGCAGTTGCTGGCCCTGAATCATGGCGTGATGCCGGACCGGATCGAGGACGCGATGCTTGCCCTGGAGCGCCGGACGGACCTCGGTGACGCGGACGGGATCGTGGTGAAGGACAAGGCGGGGAACCCGACGACAGAAACGATCGACGCGTTCCTCGAGAAAACGTTCAAGACGGAAAAGCCCTGGCTGTACACCGGGACCGGCGCGAGCGGATCGGGCGCGACGGGCTCCAGTGGGAGCGGGGGCGGATCGCAGAACATCACCACGCAGGCGCAGGCTCTGGAGCGGAAGCGCGCGGCGATGCCGGGCGCGCTCTGAGGAACCGGCCGGGCGTGATCTGACACGACGCAGCGGCGAATACTGCTGCACAACTGAGGATTTCGCCCCATGGCACTTCAGACGAAGGATGCCGCGGCCAGCATGGACACGTCGACCGGCATGTTTGCCCCGCAGATCACGGGCAACCTATACGCCGGCGAGGCCCTCGCGGTTGCGGCTCCCTGCTACATCAAGGCGTCGGACGGCAAGGTCTACATGTCGAACGGTACCGCCGCCAACGAGGCCGCGACGTTCTTTGGCTTCGTCGCCCGCGCCTGCGCGATCGGCGAGCCCGTCACCCTGTTCGGCGTCGGCGCCCGGTTCCGCTACGGCTCTGGTATGACGCCCGGCCAGAAGCTCTTCGTCGCCGCTACGCCCGGCGCCCTCGACACCGCGGCCACCATCGGCGGGCTCGTCGCCATCGCTCGCGCCGTCACCGCGACCGACATCACCATTATCTCCGCGGGGACCTGACCCATGACCCAGAAAACAGGGACCCACGACATCAGTTCGCTGCTCGCCGCGACCAACCTCACGGCCGTCGTCTACGGACTGGATACGATCGCGGAAGTGCTCGCCGCCGACAACGCCAACTACAACGTCATCGTCGACGGGATGATGAGCGATCTCGCCGCCGTGACCACTGACCGACAGCGGATCCAGGGCTCGTCCGTCGGCGGCGACTCGCAGGAAGTCGATGAGTACTCCCGCGTCCCGACCCAGAAGGACCTGCCCGGCTACTTCATCGGCTTCCCGCTCAGGAAGTTCCACTACGCCGTCGGCTTTACGCGGCAGTTCGAGAAGAAGGCGACGCCGGCCGACTACGCCATCCAGCAGCAGGCGAAGCAGGGCGCGGACTTCCGCCGGCTCCTGTACGAGCTCAAAAAGGTGATCTACACGCCGACGAACTACTCCTTCGTCGACCTGAACGTGGACAAGGCCACGCTCGCGGTAAAGGCGTTCATCAACGCCGACGCGACGGCGATCCAGAACGGGCCGAATAGCGAGGTGTTCAACGGCGCCACGCACACGCACTACGACGGGTCGGCGACGCTGACCGCCGCCGCGCTCCAGGCAGAGATCAACGACGTCGTCGAGCACGGCTTCGGCGGTGGCGTGAAGGTCTTCATCAATGCGGCCGATGAGGCGGCGGTGCGCGCACTGACCGGCTTCACGGCCTACCTCGACCCCCGCGTGTCGATCAACGCGAACGCGAACCAGGCAAACGGCCAGCGGCTCGACATCACCCGGCTCGACAACCGCGCGATCGGGATCTTCGGCGCGGCCGAGGTCTGGGTGAAGCCGTGGACGATCGCGAACTACGCCTTCGTGACCGACACCGAGAACGGGCGCAAGCCGCTCGTTATGCGGCGCGATTCCGACAGCGTCGGCCTCCACCTCGAGGCGACGATCGAGACGTTCCCGCTCCGCGCCGAGTACTACGAGAACATGTTCGGGCTTGGCGTGTGGAACCGCCTGAACGGCGCGGTGCTCCAGTTCAACAACGCGACGTACACCGCACCGACCCTCACGCTCTAAACCCTACCGGAGACCTGATCCATGGCTACAGCACAGATGGTCAACGGGAAGGCGCTCGTCGCTTACGTCGGCGACGTGGCTGTCGACTCGGAGGGCGTCGCCATTCCTGACGCGCCCAAGCGGCAGAAGGATACTCTGCCGAGCGAGCAGCCGGGGGCACTCGGCGCACCGACGCCCGAAGAGCGGATGGGCATCGCCATCGCCAGCGCTCTCTCCGGAAAGACGCCGGCCGCGAAGTCCGCGGCCAAGGCATCGGCCGCATCCGAGCCGGACGAGGACGAGGAGCAGCCGCTCCCGCCCCTCGCCGAGATGGAAGAGCACCTCGC
>JBBQVX010000201.1:0-3057 GCA_038211115.1 Elusimicrobiota bacterium
AGGCCTTGCCGGGCCGCGGCGTTCTCGTGCGCTCCGGCGAGGTGCTGGTGCGCGCGGGCAGCCTGCCGTGGCTAAAGGAGGAAGGGGTCTCGATCCCCGCCGACCGCGCGATGAAGTTTTCCGAGTTCGGGTCCTTGCTTGGCGTCGCCGTCGGCGCCGAGCTGCTCGGCGCCTTCCAGATGGAGGACGCGCTGCGTCCGTCCGCGCCGGCCGCCGTCGCCGCGCTCAAGGACATGGGCCTCGAGGTCTACCTCGTCTCCGGCGACCGCAACGCCGCGGCCTACCGCGCCGCCGAGCTGTGCGGCATCGGCACGGTGTTCGCCGAGATCCGCCCCGAGGAGAAGGCCGGCATCGTCCGGCGCTTCCAGTCCGAGGGCAAGAAGGTCGCGATGGTCGGCGAGGGCTTCAACGACGCGCCCGCGCTCTCCCACGCCGACGTGGGCGTAGCGCTCGCGACGGGCACCGACGTCGCGATCGAGTCGGCGGACATGACCTTGCTGAATCCGGACCTCATGACGCTCGCGCGCGCGATCACGCTGAGCCGCCGCATCCGCGCGGTGATCCGCGAGAATCTCGCCTGGGCTTTCATCTACAATCTCCTCCTGATTCCCGTCGCCGCGGGCGCGCTGTATCCGCGGTGGGGGATTCTGCTTCGCCCGGAGTACGCGGGCGGAGCGATGGCGTTGAGCTCGATTTCCGTCGCCTTGAATTCGCTAAGACTGAGGAGAAAGGATGTCCAATAAGAAACCGCTGATTTACGGCTACAACCCGGATTTGTCCCTTTCCGGCGCCGACGCGCCCCTGCCGCCGATCGAGACGTGGCCGAACCAGTATAAAGGCTACGAGATCAAGATCGACGTGCCCGAGTTCACGTCGGTGTGCCCGAAGACGAAGCTCCCGGACTTCGGGACGATCACGGTGCGCTACCTGCCGAACAAGGAATGCCTCGAGCTCAAGAGCTTCAAGTACTACATGCTCGGCTACCGCAACATGGGGATCTTCTACGAGAACGCCGTGAACCGGATCACCGACGACATCGCGAAAGCGTGCAAGCCGGTCTGGCTCGAGGTGACGGGCAAGTTCACGCCTCGCGGCGGGATGCAGTCCACGATCATCGCGCGCTGGCCGCGCAAGGCCTTCGGCCCGCATCATTAACGTCAGCGCGGAGCGCCGCAAGCTCCGGGCCTGGCTGCTCGCGCTCGGCGCCGTTCTCCTTCTCTACCGCCTGGGGCGTCCCGCCCTATGGCAGGACGAAGCCGAGACGGCGCTGCGAGCCGTCTCGATCCTGGAGAGCGGCGTGCCGCGTATGAGCGTCGAGGGCGCGCTCGCGACGGCTCAGCCGTCGCTCGCGTCGTACGAGGGGAACGCGCGCGGCATCTGGATCTGGAACACCTGGCTGCCCGCGTACCTGACGGCCGCCTCGTTATCGATTTTCGGCCGGACGCCGTTCGCCGCCCGCCTCCCGTTCGTTCTCGGCGCCTTCGCGGCTTTATGGCTTTTTCTCCGGCTCTTCGACGAAGACGGTTCCGTCGAGCACGCATGGGCGGCCGAGGCCGGTCTCGCGACGCTCGTCCTCTCGCCGGCGTTCCTGTTGTTCGCCCGCCAGTCGCGCTACTACGCGCTGACCGCGCTCGGCACGGTCCTGACCATGCTCGCGTGGCGGCGTTTGCTCGCCGGCCGGAAGGGCGCGGCCCTGGCCCTGACCGCGGCGCTGCTCTTCCTTCTGCACTCGTCTTTCGCGTTCTTCGCGATCGCGGCGCTGGCCCTCGCTTTCGACGCGGCCCTGCGCGGCCGGGAGTGCCTCGAGCGGCGCTTTTTCGCCGCGGCGGGTGCTACGGCCGCGCTGGCGCTGCCCGCGTTCTGGTATTTCCGCGTCTGGGTCCGGCCGGGCAATCACGCGTACGCCCCGCCCGAGGCGCTCGAATTCCTCAAGACGTTCCTGCTCTGGACGTCGCTGTTCGCGGTCCCGGCGCTGCTGCCCGCGGCGGTCGCGCTCAAGCGCCGCAAGCCGCTGCTCGCGGCCGCGGGCTTCGTCCTTCTGTGCGCGCTCGTCTCGGAGGGGGAGCTCTCGCGGTTCGCCGCCGCGGCCGCGCTGTTCTGGATCGCGGCGCTCGCCGTCCGCTCGTCGGGCACGGAGCGCCTCGCCTGGCTGTGGCTCGCGGCGACCTTGGGCCTGCTGTCCGTGTCCGCGGCGGAGCCGTACGGCCGGTATCTGATGGGCGCGTTTCCGGCGCTGGCTTATCTCGCGGGCCGCTGGATCTCGGAGCTGGCGGGGGGGCGTCCGGCGTCCGCGCTGGCGCTGGCGGGCTTCCTCGCGGCCGTGAACTGGGCCGGCTGGCTGCCGCTGCGGGCCGCCGCGTTCGTCGGCGCTCCGGCGGAGCCGGTCGCCTCGGTGTCCGGCATGATGCGCCAGCGCCTGCGCGACGTGCGGCCCCGCTCCGACCTCGCGCGCTTCGCGGGGGAACTCGCGCGCGGCCCGGAAGGCTATATCGAGCGCGCGGCCCGCGTCATCAAGGCGGAGGGCGGGGAGACCGCGTTCTCCGATGAGGACTCCTTGTCGCTGATGTTCGCCGCGGGCGTGAAGCCCGTCTATCGCAGCGAGCTCTCGGCCTTGAAGCCGGACTGGCTCCTGCCGTCGCCGTGGCTGCGCCTCGATCCGCAGGCGTCGATCGAGGTGGCCGCGTTGGCATTGGGCGGGGCCTACGAGCCGGTTCCCGTCCCGGCTCCGCGGCTGATGTGGCAGAACAATCCGGACCCGCTGTTCCGCGATTTCTCGCCGAAGACCGGCCCGCTGCCGCTGTTTCGCCGCAAACGATAGTCCTACCGCGCCGTAGGCCCATTAACTCCGGCGGCTGAGCCCTAAAGCCCAGGCGCGCGGGCGGGCGGGCGCTTATCCTTCAGTCATGACCAAACGAAATCGAAGGGCGAAGTCCGCTGGCTTCACTTTGCTGGAAATGATCGTCGTCACCGCCATCATCACGATCCTCGCGAGCGTCGCGGTTCCCAAGCTCGCGCAGGCGATCCAACGCGCCTCGGAAGGCAGCGCGCGCACGAACC
>JBBQVX010000202.1:0-3041 GCA_038211115.1 Elusimicrobiota bacterium
GACGCGTTTGGCCGACATGTGGACATGCTTGATCTTCCAGCCCTTGTCGGTCTTGCCCAAGACGAAGGTCTCGGCGCCAAGCATGACGACCGGTCCGTCCGCGGCGACGATGGTGTAGGTCGCCTCCTGAACGGCATACGCCAACGTTCCGCCGACCTCGAGGCGCGAGATCATTGAACCGGCGGCCTTGAATTCCTTCCATTCCGCCATCTCAGGACCGATGTGCTTGTCCCGGTAATCGGCCCAGCCGTCGTTCTTGTGCGTACCCTCGAGGATTAAGAGGTCGTCTGTGACCACGGCGGCGAGCTTCAATACGCTTCGCGCCTCCATGGCGGCCTGGTAATCCGAGAGGACCTTGCGAACGGCCCCTTCGTCCGGCGACGCTGCTGACGCGACGAAAACGGACACGAGCGTCGCCGCGCATAATAGTCCGGCCATTTTCATTTTCATTTTCTTTCCTCGGGCGTTTCCGGTTTGAGCTTCATGCCGCAGACCGGGCACTCGCCCGGCTTCTCTTGATGCTTGACGTGGCCCATCGGGCAGCGATAAAGCGCCTTGGTCGCGGGCGCCTCCTGTTCGGCCTGCGGCCTGTCGCCTTCGCCCATGTTCATCTTGGAGTGATCCATCCCTTCCATCCCGCCATCGTCTCCGTCCATTTTCATGCCCCCGTGACCGTGGCCGGACATGCCGCTCTTCGCCGGGCGCTTGCCCGTCACCGACTCCGCGACGGTGCCCGCCGGATTGCGGTACCAGCCACCGTCACCAGGCAGGCGGATGTGTTTGGCATATTCTTCCTGGCTGCTAAATCGAGGCATATCGTCGTGGACCTTCACGGTCGTGAACATGCCGCCCATGCCGAGCATTCCGAACGGACCGTCTCCTCCCATCATCGGAAGCGTGTTCTCGGGGCCGGGCATCCCCATCTCCATCATGTCGTCCATGCCGGTCTCGCCCATGGCCATATAGCCGGGCTCGATCTTGCGAATCTTCTTCTCGACGCCTTTCTGGCTGACGCCCAGCATGTTCGGGATTTCATGTCCCATCGGGTTCATCGGGTGGTGCCGCTTATGGCAGTGCAGCGCCCAGTCGCCCGCGGCGGCGGTGAACTCGAAGTCGCGAGTCTGGCCGGGACAGACGACGACGGTCGTCTCTGGAAACTGCGCCGAGGGCGGGATGTCGCCGCCGTCGGTCGCGACCACCTTGAAGGAGTGCCCGTGGATATGGATCGGATGGCAGTCCTGAGCCACGTTCCCGATGCGGATGCGCACCCGTTCTCCGGGGCGCGCCACCAGCGGGGCCGTCCCCGGAAAGGCGCGGCTGTTGAAGGTGAACAGATTGAAGTCGGTCATGACGTTCGGGTTCGGCTTGGAGCTTCCCGGCGTCACGAACCACTCGTTCAGGAAGATCGCGTAGTCCCGGTCGATCTTGTGGTCCGGCTTGCGTGGATGGATCACGAACATTCCCATCGTCCCTAGGCCCATCTGCACCATCTCGTCGCCATGCGAGTGGTACATCTGCGTGCCGTGCTGGCGAAGCGTGAATTCGTAAGCGAAGGTCTCCCCCGGCTCGATGCCGCGTTGGCTCAAGCCGGACACGCCGTCCATGCCGCTCGGCAGAATAAATCCGTGCCAATGAACGGCCGTGTTCTCGGGCAGCTTGTTGGTGACGAGGATTCTCACGCGGTCGCCCTCGACGGCTTCGATGGTCGGGCCGGGCGTCTGTCCGTTATAGCACCAGGCGTCGATCGTCATTCCAGGCGCGACCTCGTGCTTGCATTGATCGACCGTCAGGCGGAAGACCTTGACGCCGCTTTCCAGCTTCCAAGGAAGCGTGGAGCCATTGGGTGTGAAGACGGGCGTGTAATCGGCGGCCATGGCGGCAGGCGCGAGCGCAGCCGCCAACGCGATACCGGCAAGCACGGTTCTTCGAAGGATCATTCATTTCTCCTTAATGCTGGGCGCCGCGGGCGGCGCCGCGAGTTCAGCCGGTATCGTGCCGCCGAGCGCGCGCTCGAGCTCCGACCAAGCCGTCCAATAGTCGCGCACCGAGTCGATATACTCTCGCCGAGCGTCGAATTCATCACGTCGGGTGCGCAGGACGTCGTAGACGCCCATCAGCATGAAGTTGTATTGCTTGAGCGTCTCGGCGGCGACGCGCCGGCTCAGCGGAATCAGGGCGGTTCTATAGCGCTCCTCGCTCTTGCGCGCGGCGACGAGCGAGCTGCGCGCAAGGCGCACCTCGAGCCGCACCTGGTTCTCGAGCGCCGCGACGGTGAACACGCTGCGGCGCATCTCGGCCTTAAGGCGCGCCGAGGTATTCCGCTGCTGATCGAACAGCGGTACGCTGAACTCGACAGCCGGGCCGACGCCGCGCGTCTCGCCGATCCCCTTTTCGGCGTCGACGCCCACCGACACGGCGCCGAAAAGCCCGAGCCGGTTGATGCTGAGAGCCTGCTTGAGGATACCGGGGTCGCGGCGAGCCGCGTCGAGATCCCAGCGCTGCCGGAGTGCTGCCTCCTCGAGCTTGGCGAGCGGAGCCTCGCCCGCCGGAAGCACCGGTGCGGTTTCATCCAAGGTCCAAGCCGCCATATCCTGCACGCCCATGAGCGCCGCGAGGCGTTCGCGCGCCTGCTCGGCCTCCGCTTCCGCCCGCGTGAGCTCGACGCCGGCTTGCTCCCCGGCGGCCTTCTCGCGCGCATGCTCGAGCGCGTTGATGTTCCCCGCCTTGCGCTGGAGGTCGAGCAGCTCGGACGCCGCCTCGAAGCTCTCGTAAGCCGTTTTGCGCAGCGCGGCCGTCAGCTGCGCCGCTTGGGCGGCAAAGAAAGCGGCTTTGACCTCGGCGGCGAGCGTCAAAACCTCGTGGCTGATCCGCAGGCGCGCCTGCTCATAGCGGCCCGAAGCGAGCCCGCGGCGCAGGGGCAGCACCGCCAGGTCCATGAAGTTCATCATCGCCGAAAACTCGAAACCTGTTTGGCCCCCGCCGCTGCGGATGCCGTAATGAACGCGGGGATTCTCGAGGGCGCCGCCTTGGGCGAGCTCGGC
>JBBQVX010000203.1:0-2995 GCA_038211115.1 Elusimicrobiota bacterium
GAGCCGACGGGGATTCAGCCGATCGCGCTGAACCCCGGGCGACCGGGTCCGCCCGTGGAGCTCGAGACGCACCGCACCGAGCAGGCCGTGACCGGCGTCCCGGCGATCAAGCTTTCCCGCGTGCAGCCGCACAAGTCCAAGGCCGCCGTCGTTCCTCCGCCCCGCTGAGCGGGGCTACGCGCCCGGCTTCGGCGCGATGGCGCGCGCGACGGCCTCGCGCAGCCCGGCGGGCGTGAAGGGCTTCTGAAAGAAGCCCGCGACCTGCGGCATGGTCTCGAAGAGCGGGCGCAGATCGCCCTTGGCCGTCACGATGAGGATCGGGATCTTCGCCGCGCGCGGGTGCTCGCGCATCGCGGCCGCCGTGGCGACGCCGTCCATGATCGGCATCATCACGTCGAGCAGCACGAGGTCCGGGAGCTCTACGGACGCGTCCTCCGGCGCGACGCCCAACTTGAGAAGGGCCTCCTGGCCGTTGCCCGCCTCCGTGATGGCGTGCCCGGACTTCTCCAGGACCGTGCGCATGAGCAGGACGAGAGTGGGCTCGTCGTCGACGATCAGCAGACGCGCCATTATCTCTGGGGCTTGAGCAGGTCGCGCAGGTATTCGGACGCGAGGTCCTTCGCGCCGAGGCCGATCGCGATCGCGACGGCCAGGCCGATCGAGCCGACGAAGATCTGCACCGTCGGGATCAGTATCTGGGGGCGGACGCCGATCTGCTCGAGCGCGATGATGCCCGCGGCTCCGATCGCGACGGCCTGGGCGGCGGTTGCGACGATGTTGCCGCCGCGGATGGAGTTGGCGGCGGCGGCGTTGCGCAGGATGTGCGCGAGCAGCCGGCCGAACAGCAGGCCCCCGAACAGGATCAGCACGGCCGCGATCAAGGACGGGAGCACGCCCACGAAGCGCTCGAGCATCTCGGAGACGACGGTCATGTTCACGGCATTGGCCGCGGACACGATAAAGAGGAAGAGGATGAACCAGTGCGCGACCCAGGCGAGCGCGAACGTCGGGGACTTGCCCATGCCGAGGCGGGAGAGCACCTCGTTGATGCCGATGCGGCTGGTATGGTCGTCGAGCCGCAGCTTGCCGAAGGCGAGCTCGATCAAGGTCCGGACGGCCCGGGCGAGGAACATGCCGATCAGCAGGAGGAGGAGCGCCGCCGCGAGGGTGGGAACGGCCCCGGCGAAGCGGTCATAGGCGCCCAAAAACGGCTCCACGAACAGCCGAACGATGATCTGTCCCATGGGGCGATTCTAGCATGTTCGCTCGGGGCGCGAGGGCGGCCCCCATTGAGGTTTTGTGACTGAAATTGCGTTGACAGCCCTAGGGGCGTCCGCTATACTGAGCCATCTCGCATGAGCGCTGAATTCCGACGGACCGAGCCGAGGAATTCGCGGACCCGGAGACGAACGGCGGCCTTCGCCGTATTCCTGGCCGTGTCTTTTTGCGCCGTTTACGCCCGGGCCGTCTCGATCACCGCCGCCGAGGGCAAGATCCTCTTCCTCAAATCGGGCTCCTACACCTGGGCCCAGGTCTCCGTCGGCCAGACGCTCGCGCCCGGAGACCAGCTCAAGACGGTCACCGGCGCGCGCGCGACCGTGACGTTCGACGACGCGTCCCGCGTGGAATTGAACCCGGGCACCTCCTTCACGCTCAGGGAAGCGACGCCCGAGGCGAGCGGCATGGAGCTCAAGCTCGGGTCGCTGAAGGCCTGGATCTCCAAGAACTTCAACCGGCGCTTCCAGGTGCGCACGCCGACCGCGGTCTGCTCCGTCCGCGGCACGGAATTCGGCGTGAACGTCGACGGCACCGGCGACACGCACGTGCAGATGTTCGGCGGGCTGCTTGCCGTCGCCGATAAATCCGGCAACGAAGTGCTCGTCAAGGACACGCAGAGCATCGACGTCACGCGCGACGGCCTCGGGCGCGTCACCGACGCCGCGCCGCGCGAGGAGCGCGCCGCCGACGCCCGCCAGACGGCCAAGCGCGAGGTGGACCTGCGCATGAGCAAGGAGGAGGTCCAGGCCGCGGCGGCCGAGGAGGCCAAGCTCTCGGAGTACCAGGAGGGCAAGGCGCTCATCGACGTCAACGGCAACCGCGTGCGCATCGAGGAGTACATCGTGCGCCCCGCGGCCGACCAGTTCAAGCTCGTGGTGCTCAACGAGCGCCAGGACCGCTTCGACTACTTCTTCTATCACGGGACGTTCAACCAGGCGCTGCCGACGGACATGTCCGAGGCGCTGCGCCAGATCTCAGGCTGCATCGGCACCGCCTGCTCCTACTTCATGACCGCCTACCGGACCGGGCGCTCGAATACGATCGACGCCATGCTCGAGACCGCGAGCGGCGGCCACCAGGTCGATGTCAACAACAACGTGATCACCGCCGCGGGAGGCAGCGCTCAAGACGACGTCACCGCGGCATATGATCCGGCCACCGCGAGCTTCGTCTCCCTGGCCCCCGGCACGCCCTTTTTCCAGACTCTATACGACAACTACAACATCACCTTCAACGGCGTGAGCCACCAGAGTTGGGCCGGCGTCAACATTCAGAACATGGTCAAGACCGACGCCCTCGCGCCGGCCTTCACGAACGTAACCAACGTCCAGTCCTCACCCGCTTGCGCGCCTCCCGACTGCACCTACAACGAGATCGGGGAGGGTATCTTCCACGACGTCGTCTACGCGGCCAACGGCGCCGGAGACATCTGGGAGAAGTACGACAGCTACGTCATCAACGACGCCGGCAAGATCGCGAGCACCCGCGACTTCGCCGCGACGGGCTTCTCGGGGCAGTCGTTCAAGCAGACCTTGCTCGGCTGGAACTTCCAGACCATCGTGACCGCCTCCGAGTTCAACGGGCGCAAGATCGACCTGGTCGTGGAGCCTAAGATCTTCATCCAGTCCGGATTGATCCCGTAATCCCGTGCGCGTGCCAAAACCCCTCTTCCTCGCCTTCGTCCTGCTCGCCGCCGCCCGCCCCGCCTCCGCGGCCG
>JBBQVX010000204.1:0-2985 GCA_038211115.1 Elusimicrobiota bacterium
GGTGCGGGCGATCGAGGACATGGTCACCGCGTGGCCCTGCTCGAGCAGGAGGTCCGGGGCGGTCAGCTCGACGAGCTGGACGAGCTTGCGGCACTTGCGCACGTCGGAGCGGCGCTTGGAGCCGAGCGTCTCCAGGTCGAAGTCCGCGAGCTGGGTGGTCATCAGGTGGATCGGAAAAGTGCCGGTGGCGCGGCTCGCGTCCTCGTCGCGCAGCACCGCGCGCGAGCCCCAGCGCAGACCGGCGGGCGGCGTCGCGTCCTCGTAGGTGAAGCGAGAGAGCGGGCTGACGGGCTGGTAAAAGCCGCGGGCCACCTCGGACCACCAGCGTCCGCCCTTCTCCGAAACCTCGGCCCCACAGCGGCGCTGCCACAGAGCCAGCTCCTCCTCGCCGAGGTTCGCGAGCTCGGCCGCGGCGGCGTCCTTGACGTGCGTGGAGGTCGTCGACATCGTGCGTGGAGGATAGCGGTCGGACGGGAGGGTGTCAAGTGAGCTACAATCCGCTCATGCCAGTGCTGGAGGACCTCAGGAGCGCCGTGCTCGGCGGTTCGCGTCGCTCGGTCCGCGCCGAGAAGGACGAGTGGGCTTGCGAGAGCGGCCTCTTCGCGCCGGGAAGAGCCGCGTGAGGATCGCGCACCTCGTCCTGGCCCACAAGAGTCCCGAGCAGGTCATCGCCTACGCGCGCCAGCTCAGCGACGGCGGCCGCGCCGATGTCTACATCCACGTTGACGCGAAGTGTCCCGAGGCCGCGTACCGCGCGATTGCCGCCGGCGGGCACGCAATCATATTGACGGACCGGGTGAGCGTGACCTGGGGCGACCACTCGATCGTTGAAGCAACCTTGCTGCTGATGCGCGCGGCGCGCGCATCGGGGAAGGACTACGGCCATGTCTGCCTCAGCAGCGGGCAGGACCTGCTCATCCGCCCGGGCGTGGCCGCTTATCTGGAGGCGAACGGGGGAAAGGTCTTCATGGACGCCGAGCGATTTGAGCCCGGCGACTCCCGCAACGCGTTCCAGAAGATCCGCTGGCCGAAGGCGACGCGCAATCTCTACGACTTCCCGCTGCACCCCTGGCGGGCGGCGCGCGTCGTGCTCATCGGCCTGTATACCCTCGGCGTGAACATCCTGCCGTGCCGACGTCCGCTGCCCGAGGGCTGGCTTCTGCACCGCGGTTCGCAGTGGTTCGCGGTGCCCGGCGACGCCTTCCGCTGGATGCTCGACTATCTGGACAAAAATCCAGCCTACTCGGCTGCGTTCGAGGACTCCTTCGTGTCGGACATGATTTTTTTTCATACTTTGATCATGAACTCGCCCTACGCGGCCAAGACGACGGGGGCGAATCTCACCTATCTGCGCTTCGGTCCGACCTATCTCGACCGCAGCCATCCGGTGATCCTGACCATGGCCGACGTCCCGGTGCTCGATGCCTCCGGGCGCTACTTCGCCCGCAAGTTCGAGGCTTCCGTCGACGCGGAGGTCATCCGCCATTACTGCGGCCAGGAGGGGGCCCAGATATGAATAGGTCCTTTGGCCCCGCGGCCCGCCCCGAGGGGCCCTTTGGCGCGGGCGGTCCGGAGCCTATCCTATGCGCATGACCCATCAATCGATCGCGAAGCGCTATGCCCCTGAGATGACCGAGTCGAGCGACGTATCCCGTCGCCGTCTGATCGTGCTGGCCGGCGACCTCCTCGTGGTCCTGTGCGCCTACGTCGCGGCGTACCTCCTCCGTTTCGATTTCACTTGGGACGGCTATTTTTCGGCGGTGTTCCTTAAGACGGCTCCCGCCGTGCTGATCAGCTATCTGGTGTCCTCCTATTATTTCGGCCTCAACCGGGGCCTGCGCCACTACGCGAGCTTCGGCGACATGGTCAACGTCGCGAAGGCCACGGGCGTCGCCGCGCTCATGCAGTCGACCTTCATCCTGTTCTACACCCAGGGCGTCTTCCCGCGCTCGATCCTCCTGATGACCCCGATGCTGACGCTCGGCGGCGTGGTCTGCGTGCACGCGTGCGTCCGCTATGCGAAGGACTTCCTGCAGATGCGCGGCAACTCCGAGATGCCGGTGCGCAGGGTCGTGATCATCGGCGCCGGCGATCTCGGCGAGCTCGTGTACCGCCAGATGCGCACCGAGGACGAGGTCAACTACCGTATCGTGGCTTTCTTCGACAGCAATCCGGAGAAGTGGGGCATGCGCCTGCACGGCGTGCCGGTCGTCGGCGACGTGTCCAAGCTCGGCGATTATCTCGGCCGCCGGCCGGTGGATGAGGTCGTCGTAGCCGTGTCGACCGCCCGCGGCCAGGCCGTCTCGAGCGTGGCCGAGGCCATGCGCGAGCTCGCGATCCGTCCGGTGATCAAGTTCGCGCCCAGTCTCGATGAGATGCTCCGCTCTCCCTCCGCCGGCGCCAACCCGCGCAAGGTGCAGCCGGCCGACCTCCTTAACCGAAAGGAAGTCCGTCTCGACTCGGCCCGCATCGCCCGCTCCATCGAGGGCAAGACGGTGCTCGTGACCGGCGCGGGCGGGACGATCGGCGGCGAGCTGTGCCGTCAGGCGGTCGGCTACCGCCCCAAGGCGATCATCCTCATCGAGAACCACGCGACCGCCCTGTTCTACCGGGAATCGGAAGTGCGGGAAAAGATGCCGGGCGTCACGGTCATCGGCGTCTTGGGCGACGTCCGCGACCAGAGCCTCCTCGACCGCGTCTTCAAGACCTACCGGCCGCAGGTGGTCTTCCACGCCGCCGCCCACAAGCACGTCTTCCAGCTCGAATCGAACATCCAGGAAGGCGTCAACAACAACGTGATCGGCACCTACAACCTCGCCGCCGCGGCCGACAAGCACGGCGTCGAGGTGTTCCTCCTGATCTCGACCGACAAGGCCGTGCGCCCCTCGTGCGTCATGGGAGCGACGAAGCGCGCGGCCGAGATGGTCGTCACCGACTTCGGCCGCCGCTCGAGGACCCGCTTCGTGGCCGTGCGCTTCGGTAACG
>JBBQVX010000205.1:0-2968 GCA_038211115.1 Elusimicrobiota bacterium
GCGACGTGAAATCAAAACGATCTCGGTGGGAGCGCCTATTCATCTCCAACATTCATTGCGGGGCAGGCTGCGTATTAGGTGACATCATCGGAGAGTGGGGCGTTTTCTTGCTTGGCTTGACCTTCTGGGGCTCGATGCTTCTTACGGCCTATGTCGTAGATTTTGCGCTAGCCCTCGTGATCGGAACTGCCATTTTATATTTCACGATCAAACCGATTCAAAACCTTACCTCCTTTGAGACAGTGAAGAAGGCCATTAAGAACGGCACTTTCGTGCTGACGGCCTTTGAGGTGGGCATGTTCGGTTGGATGGCATTATTAAGCTTGGTTATATTCAAGCCGCTGCCGGAGCCGACAACGGCGGTCTACTGGTTCATGATGCAGTTAGGCATGATGATCGGACTCTTAACAGCCTATCCAGCCTGTTGGCTGATGGTTGAGAGCGGTTCAGGGGAACATGCGGTGGTCTCAAGGTGATTTTCAAGAAAAGATCGATCACAGCTGCAGTCCTGGGTGCCGGTCTATCACTGAGTGCCGTGGCATTCGCGCAGCAGCCGCAGCGGGGTTCCATGCCCCAAGGCCAGGACATGAAGAACATGTCCGATGCCGTCACCCGCGCGGCCGGCATGTGCGAGATGATGATGAAAAAAGAAATGGCCATGATGCCCGTCAAAATGGCGGTCAGTGCCACCGTCGTTCTGCTCGTCATCGCGGCGCTGTCTTTACTCGTCGTCCTGGAGATCCAGTGGGTCAAACACTGGAGGCATCGCCTCAAAACAGAAGGTCTTTAGGTCCGTGGTTTAGCGTGAAAATATTGCCCGACATCCAGATTGATCCTGTCTGCGGGATGGAAGTCGACGCTGGTACGGACCTGCGACATGCGCACAATGGCCACGAGCATCTCTTTTGCGGCCCGCACTGCCGCGACAAGTTCAAGACCGATCCAGAGCGTTACCTCGACGGGAAGAAAGACGATACTCCCGCGACCCCTGCCGGAGTGAAGTACACCTGCCCGATGCATCCCGAGATCATCCAGGGCGGCCCCGGGACCTGCCCTATCTGCGGCATGACCCTTGAGCCCGCGGTGCCGTCGGCGGAGCTTCACGACGACGGCGAGCTCGCGGACATGAAGCGCCGTTTCGGCGTGAGCCTGGCGCTCACGCTGCCGCTGTTCGCGGTGGAAATGGCGGGCATGGGGGGAATGCGTCCGTGGCTCGCGCCGCGCGCGATGGCCTGGGCGCAGCTGGTGCTCGCGACGCCCGTCGTGCTTTGGGGCGGCCTGCCGTTCTTCGAGCGCGGCTGGGCTTCGATTACAAGGCGCAGCCTCAACATGTTCACGTTGATCGCGCTTGGGACCGGCGCCGCGTACCTGTACAGCCTGGCCGCGACCGCGGCCCCGGGCATGTTCCCGGCTTCCTTCCGCGACCCGCACGGTGGCCTGCCGCTCTACTTTGAGGCGGCATCGGTCATCACTGTTCTTGTCCTCCTCGGACAGGTGCTCGAATTGCGGGCGCGGCGACGGACGGGCGAAGCCATACGGTCGCTCCTCAATCTCGCGCCGAAGACGGCACGCCGGCTCGCCGAAGGAGGCGAGGAGAAGGATGTGCCTCTCGAGTCCGTCCATGTCGGAGACCGGCTCCGCGTCCGGCCGGGGGAGAACGTCCCGCTCGACGGCGAGGTCCTCGAAGGCCGGAGCTCGGTCGACGAATCGATGATCTCCGGCGAGCCCATCCCCGTAGCCAAGGAGGCCGGGGCAAAAGTCGTCGGGGGCACGATCAACGGGACCGGCACCTTCATCATGCGCGCCGAGAGGGTCGGCGCGGCCACCTTGCTCGCGCGCATCGTGGCGATGGTCGCCTCCGCCCAGCGCAGCCGCGCCCCGATCCAGCGCTTGGCCGACGCCGTCGCGGGCTGGTTCGTCCCCGCGGTGCTTCTCGTCTCGCTCTTGACCTTCGGCGCGTGGACCTGGCTCGGCCCGGAGCCGCGCCTTGCGCATGCGCTCGTCAACGCGGTCGCCGTCCTCATCATCGCGTGCCCGTGCGCGCTCGGCCTAGCCACGCCGATGTCGATCATGGTCGGCATGGGACGCGGGGCCCAGGCCGGCGTCCTCTTTCGCGACGCCGAGGCGCTTGAGCGACTCGAGAAGGTCGATACGCTCGTCCTCGACAAGACCGGCACGCTCACGATGGGTCGCCCCGAGCTCTCCTCGATCGCCGCCGAGCCCGGCTTCAGCGAGGACGAGGTCCTCGCTTTCGCGGCCGCCGTCGAGCGCGGCAGCGAGCACCCGCTGGCTGCGGCCATCGTGGCGGCGGCCTCCCAGCGCAAGCTGCGCGTTGCGGACACTTCGCAATTCGAGTCGCTCACCGGCAAGGGCGTGGTTGGTCGAGTCGAGGGCCGGACGGTCGCCTTTGGAAATGCAACACTCATGAAAGAGAAGGGCGTCGATGTCGGCCGCTTGGCGGCGGCGGCGGAGGCTCAGCGCGCCGAAGGGCGAACCGCTATGTTTCTCGCGGTCGACGACAAGGCCGCAGGCCTCATTGCCGTCGGCGATCCGATCCGAGCGGACGCGGCCAAGACGCTCGCCGATCTACGCGCGGACGGGCTTCGGCTCGTCATGCTCACCGGCGACAACCGCACCACGGCGGAGGCCGTCGCCCGACAGCTCGGCATCACCGAGGTGATCTCCGAGGTTCTTCCGGAACACAAGAAGGAAGCTATCGAGAAGCTCCAGGGCGAGGGTCGCGTCGTCGCCATGGCCGGCGACGGCGTCAACGACGCGCCGGCTCTGGCACAGGCTGACGTCGGCGTCGCGATGGGCACCGGAACCGAAGAAGATCGGGGGCGCCAAAGGGCTCGGCCCCGGCGCAGTTCCATGCGATTCAACGCTTCGGCTCAAGCGTGAACCTTCATGTGCATGTCCACGCGGCTCTCTCAGATGGGTGTTTCAGCTTCGAGGCCGGAGCTCTGCG
>JBBQVX010000206.1:0-2952 GCA_038211115.1 Elusimicrobiota bacterium
GACGGATCGAGCGACAGGACCTTGTTGAACTCCGTCACGGCCGCCTCGCGGTTGCCGAACTGGTACTCGATGATGCCGAGCTGGAGCTGGGCCTCCACGTCCTTGCCGTTCTTGAGGATGGAGCCTTCGTGCTGCTTCCTCAGGAAGCCGTAGCGATCCTTGGCCAGGACGTTGACCTGATCATCGTAACGCCGCTCCAGCGCCGCCGCCTCGGGGAACTTCGGGCTGAAATCGGTCGGCGGCATCGTGACGGGTTCATAGGTGCCCCACGCCTTGTGGAGCCCGTAGACCTTCACGCGGCCCTTTTCCGCCTCCGCCTTGTACGCGTACGCGGCCTTCGAGACGGCGTCGATGAAAGGCTTGCCGATATAGGTGACCTCGACGGGGACCCACATCGTGCCTTCATGCTCGACGAGCAGGTCCGGGGGCATGCCCGCCTCGACGGCGTCCTCGGCCTCGGTGTCGAACATCATCGTCATGTGGCCCGGGTAATCCAGGATCGCGACGCGGACGTCGCTGTCCTCGAGCATCGCCGCGTACAAGGACGTCAGGTCCGAGCATTGACCGCTCTTCGTGCGCAGCGTCTCGCGCGGGAACTGCGTGTAGTCGACCGGGAAGTTGGGGTCGTCGTGCGCGGTCTCGAACGGGTTCGCGGGGTTCGCCACGAACTTAATCCCGTACTCCGACAGCGCGTTCCAGATCCGCATCGCCTTGACGACGCTCTCATTGAGCGCCGCGGCCTTGCGATTCTTGAAATCGAGCGAAGAAACGGCCTTCGAGAAGTCCTTTACCGGCGGGTCCTTGCGCGTCACGAAGTTCGCGATGCGCTGCGGGTCCTGCCACGTGATCGCGTTGCGCGAGAACAGGCGCAGCGGCTTCGTGATCGACACGGTCTGCTGCTTGCCGCTCTCGAAGTACGTCATCGTGAACTCGGCTTGGATGGGCGTGTCCTCGGAAATCTCGAGCACCTTATTGTTCAAGGTCGCGATCAGCGGAACCTCGACCGTTTGCTTGGGCTCGAGGCGCTTGATCTCGGTATCGAAGCCGAAATCCATGTAATCCTTGAGCTTGAAGGTCAGCTTCACGTTCTGAAAAGGCACGTTGACGTTGTTCGTGAGCACGGCCGAGCCCATCGGATTGCGCAACTACCACTCGGAGTTCGCGGCGAAGACAACGCCCAACGTGACCGTCGAGATCTCCACAGGCGAGCGATTGAAGGCGCCCGTCACGTAGACGTCGATCGGCTTGCTCGCGGGCCCGACGTCGGACGTCTTGGACTTCGTCGCGACGCGATACCAATACTTTTCGTAAGGTGTGACGTCCGAATCCTGATAGGACTCAGTCTTGGCCTCGCCCGCGGTCGCCCACGGCCCGGCCGCGTTCGTCGAGCGCTGGACGAGGTAGCCTCCCGTCCACGGATCCGCGACCGCCTCCCACGCGATCGAGACCGCGCCGTCCTTGGTCGACGTCGAGATCTTCGCCGGCGCCGCCAGCATCGGATGGAGGTCGTAGCTCACGAGCCGGTTCTTTCCCTGGTCCGCGATCACGAGCTTGTCGCCCTGCACGGAGACGGCGACGGGCGCGAGGAGCTCGCGCTCCTGCTTGCCGCCCGCGAAGAAGTCCGCAAGCCATTTGCCGTCCTTCGTGTGGACGCTGACGCGCCGCAGCTGCGAGTCGAGCGTGTAAAGGTAGTTCTGGCCGTCAAAGGCGATCGAGACCGGCGACTTGAACTGGCCGGGCCCGTCTCCGTCCTCACCCCAGGAGGCGATGAACGCGCCCGAAGGCTCGCACTTGAACACGCGCTTGAGCCCTTTGTCTACGAAATAGATGAAGCCGGCCTTGTCCCACGCGACCGCCACAGGCTCGAGCAGCATGAAGGAGCCCACCTTGGGCCCGAAGCCGAATAAGAAAGCGCCCTCGGGGCTGAACGCGTCGATGCGCTGGTTGCCCGTGTCCGCGACGTACACGACGCCCTCGCCGTTGATCGCGACGCCGTTCGGATTCTTCATGCGTCCTTCGCGGCGCTTGCTGTCGAAGTAGCCTTGAGCCTCGCCCACGTTCGACTTCCATTTTCCGTCGAGACCGAATAACTGCAGGCGATGGTTCGGGGTGTCCGTCACGTACAAGCCCTCGACCTTGGGGGACTTCACGCCCGCCATGCCGCCGACGCCGCGCGTCACGTCGCCGCCCTTGCCCTTCGAGGTGCCGAAGCGCTGCTTCTCCTTGCCCTGGGAGTCGAGGAGCACGAACTGCGACTCCTTCGGCAGCCACGCATACAGGTCGTCGCCATAGGGCGCCAAAATCGAGGCCGAGTACGGCCACGCGCGTGACGGACCCGACACCGACATCTTGGTTTGGAGATTCGCCGGCAGCGCCTTGACCTTGAGCTTGTTCACGAGCTCGACGCGATGGATCCGGTTGTTTCCCGTGTCGAGGACGATCAGGATGCCGTCCGGCGTGATCGCGATGCCCTCGGCACGCTTCATTTGTCCGATGCCGGACCCGAGCGAGCCGAAGCGGCCCATGATGAAGCCGTCGCCTGATTGCTCGACAACCTTGCCGTTCTTGCCGTCTACGACGTACAGGAAGCCGTATTGGTCCACGGTGAAGTCGTTGCCGAGCAGCGAGTACTCTTTGACCGGCTTCGCCGAGGCGTCGAATTTTTGCATGCGCTCGTTGTTGCGGTCGAGGATGTAGACGTTATCGGAAGGGTCCACGGCGATGCGCGTCGGATTATTGAGGAGGCCCGGCTCCTTGCCGTAGCGGCCGAAGAGGAACAAAAGGATGCCTTCGTTCGTGAAGACCTGGATGCGGTTGTTGCCGGTGTCCGAGACGAAGATCCGGCCGTCCGAGCCCACGGCGACCGATTCGGGATTCTTAAGCTTGCCCGGCTCCGAGCCCTTCTCGCCGAACGAGTAGACGAAGTTCCCGTCGCGGTCGAAGATCTCGACG
>JBBQVX010000207.1:0-2937 GCA_038211115.1 Elusimicrobiota bacterium
CACCCTGTCGACCACGCTGACGCCGATGGGCCTCGCCGGCTCGCTCGCCGCGCCCAGCTTCGCGCCGACGCCGCTCGTGTCCGTCGTTCCGAGCGCCGCGCTCTCCGCGCCCCAGGCCCTGACCGTCGTGACGCAGCGCGCGCCCGCGACCGCCGAGGCCGCGATCATCGTGCGCACGCCCGGCGCCGCCGCGACGCACATCGCCGACGAGGCCGCCGCCTACGCGGAGCTCCCCTCCGCGATGACGCCCACGGCCAAGGCCGCGAAGATCGAAGCCGCTCCCGCCAAGAGCCTCGCGGGCCGCGTCCTCGACACCCTGCTGCGCCGCCCCGCCGCGTCCATCTCCTTCGACGGCGCGCGCGAGAAGTCCGCGCCCATCTTCGGCGCGATGAGCCTCATCGAGCAGAAGCCGCTGACCCTGCCCAACGGCACGCTCGCCGACGAGCAGCCCACGATCCCCTCCCCCGACCGCGAGCCGACCACGCGCGTCGAGGCGTACGGCCTCCCGGGCGCCCGCGACGTAGGCGGCATCTTCGAGACGAGCCGCAAGGTCCTTTCCGCCGATCCCGCCAACACGACCGCCGTCGTCGAAGCGGTCAGGGCGATGATCGACGCCGACACGGCACGCTACGGCGTACCGTCTTCAGATCTGCGCCTGATCCACGCGCAGCGCTTCGAGGGCAAGGGCGAGCAGGCCGACACGCTCTTCGTGTACTTCCGACAGACGAAGGCCGGCCTCGTCGTCAACGGCTCGGCGCTCTCCTTCACGATCAAGATGCTCGACGGCCGCCCGACGATCGTCGCGCAG
The DNA here is from genome assembly GCA_038211115.1 of Elusimicrobiota bacterium. GTDB lineage: Bacteria > Elusimicrobiota > Elusimicrobia > UBA1565 > UBA9628 > GWA2-66-18. The sequence continues at coordinate 809 of JBBQVX010000207.1, forward strand.
ACGGGCCAGATCTTCCCGCAGATCGAGGCGAACACGGAGACCGTGCTCACCGACGATCAGATCATGGGCAAGATCGCCGAGCGCACGGGCATGCCCGCCTCCGACGTCTCCACCGCCTTCGAGTTCTTCGAGCAGAAGCTGATCTACTCCCGCGGCGCGTGGCGCAATGTGAAGCTGTACGTCGCCGACGGCCTGCCGTTCATGGTCGCGGTCGACGTCGTCACGGGCCTCGTGTTCGCGTGGGACAACCGCACGGGCCTCGAGAGCTTCCAGGCGCCCGTCGCGCCGAACGGCGGCGCCGCCGCCGTCTCCGGCACGGTTCACGGGAAGACCGTCGACAAAGGCCCGATCCTGCCCGGCTCGGTGCTCACCGAGATCCCCCTCGCGTTCCTCGAGGTCAAGATCGCCGGCAAGAGCTACGTGACCGACAAAGACGGCAAGTTCTCCTCCGAAGCCAAGATCGAGGCCGGCCCTGAGGGGCTCACCCTCGACGCGACGCTCGCCGGCCCGTACGTCCGCGTCGAGGACGCGAGCGGCAAGACGCTCACGATCAAGGTGACGATCAAGCCCGGCGACAACCAGATCGTCTTCAACCCCGCCTCCGGCGTGGCCGATGAGAACACCATCGCGCAGGTCAACGCGTTCAAGACCGTCAACCGCGCGCTGAACTTCCTGCGCGAGCGCAAGCTGACCAACGCGAAGATGGACGCGGTCCAGCTGCCGGTCCGCTCGAATATCGACGACGAGTGCAACGCGTACTATACGCCGGGCCGCCCGAGCGAGAACTTCTTCCGCTCGAGCAAGAACTGCGTGAACTCCGCATACGACAGCGTCTCGCAGCACGAGACGGGCCACTTCTGGGACGACTTCACGGGCGGCATCGTCAACGGCGGCTTGTCCGAGGGCTGGGGCGACATCCTCTCGATGTTCGACCTCAACAACCCCATCATCGGCGAGCACTTCCTGAAGGTCGCCCGCGGCGGCGTGGACTACATCCGCCACGGCGAGAACAAGTACCAGTACAACGAGTACGACGAGGTCCATGACCAGGGCCAGGCTTGGGGCGGCTTCGCGTGGAAGCTCCGCAAGGCGCTGATGGCCGCGCTCGGCGACGTGGAAGGCGCGGCGATGGCCGAGTCCCTCGTCATGCCGACGATGTTCGCGAAGGCGACCACCATCCCGAATGCGATGGCGCAGGTCCTCGTCAACGCGACGAAGAAGGACGGCACGATCCTGCACGAGGCGGAGATCCGCGCGGCCGCCCAGGCTCACGGAGTCAAGCTGCCTCAGGCGGCCGCTCCGACGTCGTCTCCCGCTTCGTGGCTTAAGGTCTCGGTCAAGTCGTCGTCGATCGAGAGCCTGCCGGGCTCGAACATGGGCCTCCTGCCCGAGTCGGCCGACGCGATCCTTCCCGAGCACCGGGAAGAGGCGACGGCCGCGCAGGGCGTCGTGACGTTCACGGCCGGCCGCCTCGTGCGCGCCGACGCGCTGAGCTACATCCGCGGCTACCTCGACCACTTCGGCGTGACCTACACGATCCGCCGGGTCAGCGGCGGCGGCAACGGCGCGACGTACGAGCTCGCGATGACCGGCAATGTCCGCGCGATCGAGAACATCACGAAGACCCTCAAGGATGGAAATTTGGGCTACTAAGCCCCAAGCTCTCCTCACCAGGAGAACCGACCGCCGGCGGCCCTTCGGGGCCGCCGGCGGTCCCTTTTTCGGGAGACGCTAAGATGTGTCATACTGCCTGCATGAAACCGACACGCGCCCTCATTGCCCTCGTTCTCGCCGCCTCTCCCGCCGGAGCGCTCGAGTGGCACGCGCGCGGCGCACGGGCCCTCGGCATGGGCGGCGCGGGCGTCGCTACGGCGCAGGGCCCGCTCGCCGCTTATTGGAATCCGGCGGCGCTCGGACGGACGAACGTGAACGCGTACGGCGTGCAGATCCCGTTCGGCGCGCACGCGGGGCTGACGGGGCAGGTGCTCGAGGGCGCGAAGGATCTTCAAACCCTCCGGGACAATCAAACGACCGCCAATCCGCCGACCCAGGCTCAGATCGACGCCGCGCTCGCCAAGATCGACCAGCCGGGCAGCGGCCTGCGCTTCAGCGGCGACAACGGCACGGAC
>JBBQVX010000208.1:0-2882 GCA_038211115.1 Elusimicrobiota bacterium
ATCCTGTACGGCGCGGCCGTGCTCACCCGCGCGCACTTTCTCCGCTGCCAGGGCGTCGCCTTGGACCCCGAAACGACCCGCATCGAGCCGCTGACCGCCGCCGAGCTTGAGCGTCTGCTGGACTAATAGAGAGACCATGACCAAGAAGAACGAGTCCGCTCCCGAGTTCATCCCGCTCGCCGTCGTCGGCCTGGGCGGCGTCTTTCCGAAGGCGAAGACGCTCCGGCAGTACTGGGCGAACATCAAGAACAAGGTCGACGCGATCCAGGACGTCCCCGCGTCGCATTGGAGCAAGGACGACTACTTCGACGCGGACCAGAAGAAGCAGGACAAGGTTTACTCCTACAAAGGCGGCTTCCTCGACGCGTACGACTTCGACCCGTCCGAGTTCGGGCTTTCCCCGAACACCCTCGAGGCGACCGACCCCGCGCAGCTGTTCGCGCTCGTTGCGGCCAAAATGGCGCTTGCCGATGCCGGGTATTCCGTTGATAAAGACACGTGGGACCGCACGCGCGTCTCCTGCATCCTCGGCGTCACCGGCGCGCTCGAGATCGTGATCCCGCTCGGCGCCCGCCTGAGCCTGCCCGCCTGGCGCAAGTCCCTGCTCGCCGCCGGAGTCGAGCCTTCACGCGCCGAGGACGCTCTCGCGCGCATGTCCGATGAGTTCGTGCCCTGGCAGGAGGCCTCGTTCCCCGGCCTTCTCGGCAACGTGATCGCGGGCCGCGTCGCCAACCGCTTCAACCTCGGCGGCACGAACTGCGTCGTCGACGCGGCGTGCGGCTCTTCGCTTTCCGCGATGCACATGGCCGCGCTCGAGCTGCAGGCGGGCCGCGCGAAGATGGTCGTGACCGGCGGCGTCGACACGTTCAACGACATCTTCATGTACACGTGCTTCACGAAGACCCCGGCGCTCTCGAAGTCCGGGCACGCGAAGCCGTTCGATTCCCAGGCCGACGGTACGACGCTCGGCGAGGGCATCGGCATGATCGTCCTCAAGCGCCTCGACGACGCGAAGAAGGACGGCGACACCATCCACGCGATCCTGCGCGGCCTCGGCACGTCCTCGGACGGCCGCGGCAAGTCGATCTACGCGCCCTCGGCCGGCGGCCAGACGCGCGCGATCGAGGAGGCGTATCGCCTCTCGGGTTTGTCTCCCGACACCGTCGAACTCGTCGAGGCGCACGGCACCGGCACGGCGGTCGGCGACGGCATCGAGGTCGAGGCGATCTCGAGCGTCTATAAGAAGACGGGCCGCAAGGGCGCGTGGGCCGGTTTGGGTTCGGTGAAATCCATGGTCGGCCACACGAAGGCCGCCGCCGGCGCCGCCGCGTTCATCAAGGCCGCGATGGCCCTGCGCCACAAGGTTCTGCCTCCGACTCTCAAGGTCACCGAGCCGCTGCCGATTCTCGCCTCCGGCGAGACTCCGTTCTATCTGAGCCTCGAGAAGCGCCCGTGGATGGCCTCGAAAGATCATCCGCGCCGCGCCGCGTGCTCAGCACTCGGCTTCGGCGGCACGAACTTCCATGCGATCCTGGAAGAGGGGAGCTCCGCGAAGACCGAAACGGATTGGGACGCCGAGCATGAGATCTTCGCCGTTTCCGGTGACGTTCAAAATAATTTGTCCATGCTCGGCGCCGCCAAGAACTGGGATGAAGTTCGCGCGCTGTGCCATTCTTCCCGAAAATCGTTCGACGCGTCGTCCGGCTCCCGCCTGGTGATCGCCCTCGAACGCGGCGCGGATTTTAAGACGATCGCCGCGAAAGCCGCGACGCTGAAGTCCTCGCCCGCGGAGGGGATCTTCTACGGAACCGGCAAGCCGGGTAAGCTGGCCGTGCTGTTCCCGGGCCAGGGCGCACAATACGTGGGCATGTCCCGCGACCTCGTCTGCTCGTTCCCCGAGGCGTTTGAGGCGCTCTCCGAGGCGAATGACGCGTTCGACGGCAAGCTCTCGAATCTGATGTTCCCGCAGCCTGCCTGGAAGGCGGAGCAGAAGGACGCGCAGGAAAAAAACCTCCGGGACACCTCGGTCGCCCAGCCCGCTCTCGGCGCCGCGGCGCTGTCGGCTTGGAATGTTCTGGCGCGCTTCGGTGTGAAGGCGGATGCGCTCGCGGGACACAGCTACGGCGAATTGGTCGCCCTGCATCTGGCCGGCCGCTACGACGCGGCGACGCTCCACGAGCTGTCCGCGCTGCGCGGCAAGCTGATGAAAGGCGACGGCTCCGACAAAGGCTCGATGCTCGCGGTGATCGCGTCGTTCGACGACGTCGCGAAGGCGATCAAGGAAGAGAAGCTCGACCTCGTGATCGCGAACCGCAACGCCCCGACGCAGAACGTCTTGTCCGGCGCGACCTCGGAGATCGAGAAGGCGGAAAAAACGCTGGCCGCCCGCGGCTACAAGGTCGTCCGTCTGCCCGTGGCCGCGGCGTTTCACAGCGAGCTCGTCGCTCCCGCGCTCAAGCCGTTCGGCGCCGCGCTGGAAAAGGTTCCCTTCGGTAAACCCGCCTTGGCCGTCTATTCCAACTCGACCGGTGAACCGTACCCCGACTCCGCGCCGAAGGCGCGGGAGGCGTTGGGGGGCCAGCTTGCGAAACCCGTCGAATTCGTGAAGTTGATCGAGGCCATGCGCCGCGACGGCATCACGACTTTCGTGGAATGCGGCGCCGGCAACCGTTTGACCGGTTTGGTCGGACAGATCTCGAAGGATGCGAATGCCCTCGCTCTGGATGCGTCCAACGGTAAAAAGAACGGGATCGGAGACTTGTCCAAGCTGCTGGCGCAGTTGTCCGCGCTCGGCTACCCGCTCGATCTTGCGACTTGGCAGGGGGGAGAACGGGGTCTATCCGACTGCCGCCCGACGCCGAAAATGTCCGTCGTGCTCACCG
>JBBQVX010000209.1:0-2806 GCA_038211115.1 Elusimicrobiota bacterium
GGGAAGTCGCAAGCCCCTTCTTGAGCGACATTTTCGCGATCTTTTCCTGGAGTTTGACGACCGCATACTGCAGCGCCTCGGGGCGCGGCGGGCAGCCGGCGATGTAGATGTCGACGGGCACGATGCGGTCGACGCCCTTCAGGACGGAGTAGGAGTCGTAGTACGGGCCGCCGCAGTTGGCGCACGAGCCCATCGAGATCACGAAGCGGGGCTCCGGCATCTGGTGATAGATCTCGAGGATCGGCTCGGCCATCTTTTTGCAGACGGTGCCGGCGACGATCATGACGTCGGCCTGGCGCGGGCTCGCGCGCGGGATGACGCCCATGCGGTCGAAGTCGAGGCGCGAGGCGTAGGAAGCCATCATCTCGATCGCGCAGCAGGCGAGGCCGAACGTCATCGGCCACATCGACTGCCGGCGGCCGAGGTCGATGAAATAGTCCGAGGTCGTCAGGAGGAGCTCCCCTCCCGGCAGGCCTTTGGTCAGTCCCGGCAGTTTCTCGAGGATCATCGCCATGGTCTTACTCCCACTCCAGCGCGCCCTTGCGCCAGGCGTACGCGAGGCCCAAGAGCAGAATCGCGACGAAAATTCCCATTTCGACAAGAGCCGTGCGGCCGAGCTCGCGCGCGGTCACCGCCCAGGGGTAAACGTAAAGGACTTCGACGTCGAACAGCACGAACAGCAGCGCGAAGACGTGGAAACGGATATTGAGCTTGACCTCGGTCGAGCCGACCGCGGGGATGCCGCACTCGTAGGTGCTTTCCTTGCGGGCGTACGGGACGCTCGCGCGCAGGACCTTGGCCGCGCCGAGGGTCACCGCGGCGAAGCCGACGGCGACGACGACGAAGGCGTAGACGACGGCGTAGGCGCTCATCATTTCGCTTTCCTCTGTATAAGAACTTTGAAGACCTCTCCCATCCCTTCGGGATGGATGAGGGTCTTGAGCTTGGCGCGCTCGCGGTACGCGGCAGAATCGTCGCCGGCGGCGGCCTCGATCCAGGCGAGCAGTCCGCCCTCGATCAGGAACTTGGACAGTGTTTCGAAGGACTCGAGCCCGAGCTTCGCGCTGTAGCCCGCGCCGATCAGCGCCTCGAAATCGACGGAGGCGGTGAGATCCTGGGCGCCGGGCTCGCGCGTGAGCTCCGTCTCGACGGCGTGGCGGTGGAACGCGCGCGGCGGATTGGCGGTCCCGGGAGCGAAGCGCTTGCCGTAGTCGATGGAGACGATGAAGCCTTCTTCGACGAGCCCGGCCGCGGCGGCGAGCCAGGTCTTGGCCTCGAGGCCGACGGCGTGGCGCTCGCCTTCCTGGAGGGTTCCGGCCATCGCGGCGGCGGGCGCCTCGAGCGCGGGCGTGGAGAGGGGCCCGCAGAGCTCGCGTCCCGCGTCGTCGATGAAGACCTCGTGGACTTTCCCCCCCCGGCTTTCGAGCAGATGCACCGGAAGCGCATCGAGCAACTCGTTGGAGTAGAGGACGCCGGCGAACGGAGGAACCTTCGCGATCTCGGTGTAAGCGGTCACGTTGACTCCGAAGGCGTTGAGGCGGCGAACGGCGGTCGTCAGGTCCTTCCGTCCGCGTTCGACGAGGATGAAAGAAACCCGGGCCGCGAGGCCCGGGTGGTTTTCGCGCAGGCGGCGCGCGACCTGGCAGGCCAAGGTTCCGTCTCCGCAGCCGGCTTCGACTACATGAAGGAGACGGCCCGGTTTGGTGTCCGCGACCCGCTCGAGGAGCTGCGCCAGCCTGTCGGCCAGCACGGCCCCGAAGGCGGCGTGCAACTCGGGGGCGGTGTAGAAGTCCGCGGCCTTCTCGCGGACGGAGTAATACCCCCGTTCAGGGTCGTAGAGCGCGGACTCCATGAAGTCCCTGAACGAGCGCATGGCCTTGATTAGGCGAGGTCTTCGACGCCGAGCGTCTTCTTCTTTCCTTCGGCCTGGACCTTCTGGATCGAGGACTTCACGGCCGCTTCGATCTTGGCGGACAGGGCGTCGATATAATCGCCGCCGGTGCGGAGTCCGGCTTCCTTGACGAGCTTCTTCACCTTGCTGGCAACAACGAGGGCTTCGGCCATGGCAGTTTCTCCTGTTGACATCGGAAAGACAACGAATTTAAACAGAAATGACATGCCCGGACATTGACCTAAATCAACATCCGGGCCGCGACCGCGTATTCCAAATCTTGGCGCCGGGAAGGATCGAACTTCCGACATGGCGCTTATGAAACGCCCGCTCTACCACTGAGCTACGGCGCCGGAAGGTCGACATTGTATCACAACTATCGGAGAATTTGTATAGGGCGGTGTCAGGCCTCCCGTTGTTGCAGTATTTGATGCGGAGATTCTTTGTAAATACTGCAACAACGGGAGGCCTGACACCTTGCCGTCAAATTGTGTAGTATTGAGCCCATGGCCAAGAAGACCACCCCTCAGAAAAAGATCACCGTCGTCATCGCGGACGACCAGACCCTGTTTCGCGAGGGCATCAAGGATCTTCTCGAGAACGAGAAAAATATCACGGTCGTCGGCGAGGCCGCGGATGGGCGCGAGGCGCTCCGCCTCGTCAAGAAGCTCCGCCCGAACGTGATCCTGCTCGACATCAAGCTTCCTCACATGGACGGCATCGAGGCCACGCGCCAGATCCACAAGGACTGCCCCACCACGAACGTGCTGATTCTCTCCTCTTATGAGGACGAGGCGCACGTGATGGAAGCGATTCAAGCGGGAGCCAACGGTTATCTGTCTAAAATGCTTCCCGCCGCCGAGCTCGTCAACGCGCTGAAGACCTTCGCTAACCAGGGCGTGATGATTCCTCAGC
>JBBQVX010000210.1:0-2778 GCA_038211115.1 Elusimicrobiota bacterium
GGTCGTGCTTTCCAGGACGACCAGCTGCCCCGGGCGCAGGGTCGCGGCGATCGCCTTCGCGGTCTGGCGGATTGAGGACACGTCGGGCTTTCCGTCCGCGGTCAGCGGGGTCGGAACGCAAACGAAGATCGCGTCGGCCGAGGCCAAGTGCTTGAAGTCGACCGTCGCGAGAAACCGCTTCTCGCAGACGTACTTCGCGATGTCCGCTGAAGGCACCGACTTTATATAGGAACGGCCGCGGCTGAGCTGCTCGATCTTCGAGCGGTCGATGTCGCAGCCGATTACGCGGAAGCCCTTGGACGCGAACAGGCGGATCAGCGGCAGGCCCACGTAGCCCAATCCCATGACGGCGATGCGCGCCTCTCGAGTCATGATCTTCTGCAGCAGCGCTTCGAAGACATCGCTGCCGGTGCCGGCCTCCCCCATCTTCTCCAGCAAGGCGCCCGGCATCTCGGTCGAAAGTTTTCTAGCCATGTGATTGATCTCCCATGTCGACGGCTTGTAGGGATCGTATCATCCCCGCATATACCTTCCTGGACGCCCGCGCAACGGTTTTGCGTAGACGCTACGTCACGTTCGCGGTTCAGAGAGGTTACGCTCCCACAATGGCTTATGCGTCACGCGGAACTTATACTCCATCCATGTGCGGAATCGTCGGCTACGCCGGACCTAGACAAGCCGTGCCGATCCTCTTGGATGGGCTGAAGCGCCTCGAGTACCGGGGATATGACTCGGCCGGTGTGGCCGTCGTCTCCGCGGGCGAGCTCTCCATTTCCCGGAGCGTCGGGAAGCTCTCGAACCTCAACGCCCTGATGGGGCGCCTCCCGGTGGACGGCATGATCGGCCTCGGTCACACGCGGTGGGCGACCCACGGCGGACCTTCCGAGGCCAACGCGCACCCGCACACGGACTGTTCGCGGAAGATCGCGGTGATCCACAACGGGATCATCGAGAACTATATGGCGCTCAAGGACTCCTTATCCGCCGGCAGTCATGCCTTCACGTCCGCGACCGACACCGAGGTGCTTCCGCACCTTATAGAAGAAGCGCTCAAGGGCTTCGACGCCTCCGCTCCCGACGCGCCCGCCCGGGCCGAAGCCGCCCTCGCGGGCGCCGTGCGCGAGGTTCTGAAGAAGGTGCGCGGCGCTTACGCGCTCGCCGCCATCTGGTCGGAGGCTCCCGGCGTCATCGTCGCGGCGAAGAAGGACTCGCCGCTCGTCATCGGCCTCGGCGATCTCGAGAATTTCATCGCGTCCGACGTGCCCGCGCTCCTTAAGCACACCCGCAAAGTCGTGTATCTCGAGGACGGCGAGTCCGCCGTCTTGCGCGGAGACCGTTGCCTGTTCTTCGACGCGCAGGGACGCGACATCCAGAAGCCGCACACCGTCATCGAATGGGACAGCAGCGCCGCGGAGAAAGCCGGCTTCCCCCACTTCATGCTGAAGGAGATCCACGAGCAGCCGAAAGCCGTCGCCAGCGTCCTGCGCGGGCGCGTGTCCGCGCTTCAGGCGACCGATCTTTCGAAGGACACGGGGCTGACGCCGGAGATCCTGCGCTCGACGGAGAGGATCCATATCCTCGCGTGCGGCACCTCCTGGCACGCCGGCATCGTCGGCAAGTACCTGCTCGAGCGTTATGCGGGAATCTCGACTCAAATAGAGACGGCCTCCGAGTTCCGCTACCGCCATCCGGTGCTGGCGCCGAACACGTTGGTGATCGCCATCAGCCAGTCGGGCGAGACCGCCGACACCCTCGCGGCCGCGCGCATGGCGCGAGACGCGGGCCTCAAGGTCCTGTCCATCAGCAACACGGTCGGCGCGGCGATCCCGCGCCTCGCGGACTTCAACCTCCACACGTTCTGCGGCCCGGAGTGCGGCGTCGCGTCGACGAAGGCCTTCTCCGGCCAGCTCACCGCCTTGAGCCTGCTGGCCCTCCACGCCGGAACGGCGCGCGGGTTCATGTCCGAGCGCGACGCGCGCGAGTGGACGGAGGAGCTCGCGCGGCTGCCCGAGCTGCTGAACCAGGCCTTGCTGCTGGACGATCAGGTGCAGGAAGTCGCGCGCACCTTCAGCGGCGCCGGCCACTTCCTCTATATCGGCCGCGGCGTCAACTATCCGACCGCGCTCGAAGGCGCTCTGAAGCTCAAGGAAATCTCCTATATCCACGCCGAGGGCTTCCCGGCGGGTGAGATGAAGCACGGACCGCTCGCATTGGTGGACTCGCTGACGCCGCTCCTGGCGATCGCCACGCGCTCGGACATGTTCGAGAAGACCTTGTCGAACATCGAGGAGGCGCAGGCTCGCGGAGCGCGGCTGATCGCGCTGGTCACGGAAGGCGAACGGCGCCTCCACGGCAAGGCCGAGCACGTCCTCGAGCTTCCGGCCGTGATCGAGCCGCTCTCTCCGATCCTGAACATCGTTCCGCTGCAGCTTTTGTCTTATCACGTCGCCGTGCTGAGAGGCTGCGACGTCGACCAGCCTCGAAATCTAGCGAAGAGCGTGACGGTCGAGTAAATATGGTGCGATACCCAAGCGGCCAAGGGGACGGTCTGCAAAACCGTTATTCGCAGGTTCAAATCCTGCTCGCACCTCCAATTTCCGGAGTGAGATGAAGGCGCTGGAAAGGCCCGGCGGCGAAACCGAGGCGGCCGCTCTGCTCGTCGCCGACGAGGTGGCGCGGGACCTCAAGAGCTCCGGCGCGAAAGGAGCGGCCTTGCTCGGCGCGATCTCGGGGCTGGCCGCGCGCGCCGCGCGCGGCGCCGCCGACGCCGGAGCCGCC
>JBBQVX010000211.1:0-2750 GCA_038211115.1 Elusimicrobiota bacterium
CTACGATTCGATCGGGCTGTCCGCGCCCAAGATCGCGGAGCGCGTGGCCGCGTGGCTGCCGCAAAAGTCCCGCGCCGCGGCGCAGAGCTAAGGAGATTCCTATGACCACTTCCACCCCCTCCAAAATCCGCATCGAGAAGCTCGTGATCGCGAAGATCCGCGGCTTCTGCGCGGGCGTCGTGCGCGCGATCGAAGTCGTCGAGCGCGCGCTCGAGCTCTGCGGCGGCAAGGTCTACGTGCGCCACGAGATCATCCATAACAAGTACGTCGTCGAGGAGCTGCGCCAGAAGGGCGCGGTCTTCGTCGAGGAGCTCACCGAGGTCCCCAACGGCTCGTGGCTCATCTTCTCGGCGCACGGCGTCGGCCCCGACGTCTTCGCGGAGGCCCGCGCGCGTCAGCTCAAGATCATCGACGCGACGTGCCCGCTCGTCACGAAGGTGCACCTCGAGGCCATCGCGCTCGCGAAGCAGGACTACACGATCGCGCTGATCGGCCACCGCGACCACGTGGAGACCATCGGCACGCTGGGCGAGGCTCCGGAGCACATGATCGTCGTCGGCACCGTCGCCGAGGCGGAGACGATCCAGGTCCCGAACCCCGACAAGATCGCTTACCTCACGCAGACGACGCTCTCGCTCGACGACACGCGAGAGATCGTCGCCGTCCTCAAGCGGCGCTTCCCGAAGCTCGGGGCGCCCAAGAAGGACGATATCTGCTACGCGACGCAGAACCGCCAGAACGCGGTCAAGGCGATGGTCCCGTCGGTCGACCTGCTGCTCGTGCTGGGCGCGCCGAACAGCTCCAACAGCAACCGCTTAGTCGAGGTCGCGCTGGCTAAGGGCGTGAAATCGCGGCTCATAGAGCGCGCTGCCGATATTAAGGATGAGTGGCTCGAGGGCGTCAAGACGCTCGGCCTCACGAGCGGCGCCTCCGCGCCCGAGATCCTGTTCCAAGAGGTCGTGACGCTCTGCAAGGACCGCTACGGCGTATCCGTGATCGAGGAAGTCGAGACGGTCGAGGAGAACGAGCACTTCGGCCTTCCCTCCGAGCTCGTCAAGATGATCAAGGAGAAGAAATCGTGAGCCGGCCCGGGCAGTGGCTGCAGCCGCGCCATGGCTCCAAAGAGGCTTTCGACAAGGATTTTCCGTCGATCGACACGGGCGGCCTGACCGCCGCGTGCCCGGGCTGCAAGGAGTCCGTGACCTTGACCCGCAAGTCCGTCTCGGGCAAGGTCGGCGGCTGGTGCAAAAAATGCAATCGAGGAGTCAGCGCATGATCACCCCATTGACGAAGACATTGACAGAAGAGCTCGTAATCGAAGGAATCCAGCCGGCGACGCCGGCTCCGAAGGATCTCCCGAAGGAGGAGATCGACCTCGCGAAGATCCCCAAGCGCGCCCCGCCTTCGAAGGGCATGTGCATGCGCTGCGGCGAGAACAAGCCGATCAACCGCCTGATGCTCTGCTACCCGTGCTGGGTCAAGTCGCAGCTCGAGAAGGACGGCTGGAAGGAAGGCGAGCCGCATCCCGACGAATGCGGCTGCGAGCACATCAACGGCCATCCGGGCCGCCGATCCGAAGGCAACTAAACCGGTACAAAACCGTCATCGCTTCGAACAGCCTCCGCGCGCTAAAATAGCGTCAGGAAGCAAAGCGGCCCCCGGCGGAGAAAACGCCGGGGGCCGTACTTGTTTCGGGGCCGCGAAGAACTACTTAAAAACGTTCTTGCGGTAGTGCCGGAGCTCGGTGATGGATTCGTGCACGTCCGCCAGGGAAAGGTGCTGCTTGCTCTTCGAGTAGACGTACTTCTGCTCGGGATACCAGCGCGCGACGAGCTCCTTGATCGAGGACACGTCGATCGAGCGGTAGTGGAAGTAATCGTGCAGGCGCGGCATGAACTTGACCAGGAAGCGCCGGTCCTGGCCGATCGTGTTGCCGCACAGCGGCGACTTGCCCGGGGCGCACCAGGGCGATAGGAAGGCCAGCGTTTGGATCTGAGCGTCGATGACCGTGATCGCGGAGTCGCGGCAGCGCTGCGTCAGGCCCGACCTGCCGTGCTGGTCCACGCACCAGGGGTCCATGCCGTGCAGGATATCATCTGACTGGTGGATCGCGAGGCAGGGGCCTTCGGCGAGTACGTTGAGGTCGCCGTCGGTCACGACGGTCGCGATCTCGAGGATGAAGTCCGTCTCGGGCTCGAGGCCCGTCATCTCGAGGTCGAGCCAAACCAGGTTCTTTTCGTCGGGCGACGCCATGCCGGATAATACCACAATCGGCGGTGACCCCGGTCACATTGGCCTTTCTTGACAGGTCTCTTTGCGACTGTTAGACTTCGGAGATGCCGGGCCAGAGGCCCGGCCGGAGGACTCATGACCAATCGCTTCAGCCGCATCGCCCTGCTTATCGCCGCGGCCCTCACGGCCGGCGCCTGCGCGGGCAAGCATGTCTCGCCGATCGCCAACAATGCCCCCGAGTGGGTCAATAAGGGCTCGGGCGCCCTCAAGGACAAGGAAGGCAAGCAGGTGTTCTACGGCGTGGGCATCACGCAGGGCGTGCGCAACCGCGCGCTGTCCGTCGCCTCCGCCGACGACCGCGGCCGCGCGGAGCTCGCGAAGATCATGAACTCCTACGTGACGACGCTCACGAAGGACTACATGGCCTCGATCACCGCGGGCGACATGACGAAGTCCTCCGAGGAGCAGATGGTGTCCTCCACGATGAAGAACTTCGCCAAGTTCACGCTGCATGGCGC
>JBBQVX010000212.1:0-2742 GCA_038211115.1 Elusimicrobiota bacterium
GGCGGGTCTCCTGTCGTTGACAGGCCCGCCGCCGTTGCGCTAGAGTGACCCCCTCGCCGAGCAGGAGACTTACATGATCGATAAGAATTCGCAGGAAGAAGTCGGGGACCTTTTCGTCACCGAGACCGCGCTGACGCTCAAACTGATGCCGAGCCGCAAGAGCGCGACCGTCGCGATCCGCTGGTTCGCGAAGGACGGGGTCACGAACGTCCGCACGGCGGCGAAGGACATCCAGTCGCTCGTCGGCAAGCTGCGTGGCCGGGGCCGCGTCGTCCGCAACCTGACCGTGACGACCGACCGCGGTCTCGACACCGATCTCGGGAAGACGCGCCTGCGCGAAGCCGTGAAGAAGGCCGGCTTCCTCGTCATCTCATGAGCGCCGGGCGTCTCGCCGGCAAGGTCGTCCTGATCACCGGCGCCGGTTCGGGCATGGGCGCCGAGGCGACGGTCCGTTTCGCGCGCGAAGGCGCCAAGGTCGTCGCTTGCGACATGAACCTCGAGGCCGCCCAACGCTCCGTCCAGACGGCCGAGGCCGCCGGCGGTAAAGCGATCGCCGTCGCGATGAACGTGGCGAAAGAAGCCGAGGTGAAAGCCGGGATCGCCGCGGCGATCAAGGCGTTCGGCAAGCTCGACGTGCTGTACAACAACGCGGGCATCTTCCCCAACGACGATCATTCGGTCACCGACACGGAAGAGAAGGTCTGGGATACGGTGCTCGCCGTCAACGTCAAGGGCGTGTACCTCGTCTGCAAGCACGGCATCCCCGAGTTGCTGGCCGCCGGCGGCGGTTCGGTCATCAACGTGGCCTCGTTCGTGGCGCTCGTCGGCTGCTCGGTGCCGCAGGACGCGTACACCGCTTCGAAAGGCGCGGTCCTGGCGCTGTCGAAGTCCCTCGCGGTCCAGTTCGGGCCCAAGGGCGTCCGCACCAACGCGATCTGCCCCGGCCCCATCGAGACGCCGCTGTTGACGGCGTGGCTGCTCAAGGAGCCCGCCGAGAAGGCGAAGCGCCTCAATCGCATCCCCATGGGCCGTTTCGGGAAGTCAGAGGACATCGTGAACATGGCCTTGTACCTCGCGAGCGACGAATCGCGCTGGACCAACGGCGCGGCGATGGTCGTCGACGGCGGCATTACGTCGAACTACTTCTAGAATGCTGACCAAGCTGTGGATCGGCGGGAAGCCCGTTCCGGCCCGCTCCGGCAAGACCTTCGAGGTTCGCAATCCGGCCGACGGACGGTTGTTGGTCAGCGTGTCGGAAGGCGCGGCCGAAGATATCAACGACGCCGTCGATGCGGCGGTGAAGGCCGCGAGCGGATCCTGGTCGAAATTCACTGCACGCCAGCGCGGGACGATTCTCCTTAAGATCGCGGCGCTGATCCGTGAGAACATCAATTCCCTGGCGCTGCTCGAGTGCCGGACGGCCGGCAAGCCGCTCGGCGACGCGAAGGACGAGATGGGACTCGCCGCCGACACGTTCGAGTACTACGGCGGCGCCGCGAACAAGCATTTCGGAGAGACGATCCCCGTCGCGGGAGCCGGCCTCGACTACACCCTTCGCGAGCCGGTTGGCGTGTGCGGCCTCATCGTGCCGTGGAACTTTCCGCTCGTCATCGCGGCGTGGAAGCTCGGGCCCGCCCTCGCCTGCGGCAACACCGTCGTGCTCAAGCCCTCGCCGGAGACCCCGCTCACCGCCCTCGCGCTCGCGGAGCTCGCCGCCGAGGCGGGCCTTCCTGCGGGCGTGCTCAACGTGGTCCCGGGCCCGGGCCCCGGCTGCGGCTCCGCTCTCGCGGCGCATCCGCTCGTGCGCAAGATCTCGTTCACGGGCTCGACGGCGACGGGCACCGGGATCATGAAGGCGGCGGCCGACGGCATCAAGCGGATCTCGCTCGAGCTGGGCGGAAAATCTCCGAATATCGTGTTCGAGGACGCCGATCTGGATCTTTGCATCGAGAAATCCGTCTGGTCGGTGTTCTACAACGCCGGCCAGGACTGCTGCGCCCGCTCACGCATCCTCGTTCAGCGCAAGCTCCACGACAAGTTCGTCGACGCGCTCGTGAAGCGGACGAAGAAGTTCGTCGTCGGCCATCCCGAGAAGAAGGGGACGCAGATCGGACCGATCATCTCGGCCCGCCAGCACGACAAGATCGCGGCGTACATCGCTTCCGGCAAGGCCGAGGGCGCGAAGCTGTTGTGCGGCGGCGTCCGGCCCAAGGGCGTTCCGCCGAAAGGGCTCTACCTGACGCCGGCCGTGTTCGCCGGCGCCGACGACAACATGACCATCGTCCGCGAGGAAATTTTCGGGCCGGTCGTCGCGGTGATCCCATTCAAGGACGAGGACGAGGCGATTCGCCTCGCCAACGATTCGGCGTACGGATTGTCCGCGAGCGTGTGGACGCGAGACGTCGGGCGAGTCCTGCGCGTGACGCGCGCCGTGCAGAGCGGCGTGATCTCGGTGAACACGAGCTCGAGCGTACACCTCGAGGCGCCGTTCGGCGGCTACAAGGGCTCCGGCCTCGGGCGCGAGCTCGGTCTCAAGGCGCTCGACCTCTACTCCGAGGTCAAGAACGTCTTCATCTCGAACGTCTAGCCCCTGCGCATCGTCCAGAACGGCGGACGCGCGGGCGAACGGACCTCGGAGATCTCGCGGAAACCTCGCGCCCCGTACCACGCGACGTTCTTGTTCTCGAACGTCTCCAGATAAAGCGTCTTCGGCGCCGCGTTGAGGAGAGCGGCGCCGACGCC
>JBBQVX010000213.1:0-2711 GCA_038211115.1 Elusimicrobiota bacterium
CGTCGAGGACAATCGCGGCGCTTCGATCATGCTCAAAGCGGGGCAGCGCGTCGAGACGGACGTCGCGGGCCTGCACGAGCCGACGGCCGCGCCGACGCCGGCGCAGGCGCGCCGGACGGACTTCACGGAGTTGATGCGCCGCGAGCTCGGCTTCGAGCTCGGCCGCGACGCCGACTTCGAGGCCGCCGCGCGCGAGTCGCGGCGCGAGGAGCACGAACTCGGCCGCGTACTGACCGACGCCGGCGGGCGCCGCATCCGCGTCGAGGAATACGTCGTGCGCCCCGCGGCCGACCGCCTGTCTCTTGTCGTGATGAACGGCCGCGAGGGCGGCCTCTCGTATTACGCGTGGGCCGGGACCTTCGACCGAGCCCTGCCGCGGAGCCTCGAGGCCGTCTTCGCGGGCTTGGCGGGAACGGCGGGCGCCCCGACGGCCTGGACCGCGACGGATTTCACGGCGACCTGGTCGAACGGGCCGAACTCGCTCGTCGAGCGCGGCTCCGGCGGCCATCAGGTGGACGTCAACGGCAACGCCGATCCTCTCGACGACGTGGCCGGCAGCGTCGTCGCGTTCAAGAGCCTGTTCGACCGCTACGGCGTGTACGCGGACGGCGTTCTCAAGCGCGGCTTCACCGGCGCCGCGCTGCAGACGTACGCCGACGCGGCGGCGAGCACGACCAACGACCCGCTGACCGGGGCGGCGCTGGGCGCAGCACTCCCGATCGTCGTGATCAATACGACGTTTCCCGACGCGGCGTCCGCGCGCAAGACGACGTTCGAGTCGTACGGCGATGGGACCTTCATCCTGCGCGAGGAACTCGCGCTCGAGTTCGGCGGCGGCGTCTCGCCGCGCGCGTCGTTCGGCTCGCCGGACCGGAACACCGAGGAGCGCATCTCCTTCGGCGGCGCCGAGATCCGCGTCGTCCTGCCGTCCCAGGCGGCGGCCGTGACGAGGCAGGTGCCTTGAGGTTTTTGATCTTAGCCGTTGTTTTGATCACGGCCGCTACGGCGGACGCGGTCGAAGTTACGCCGATCGCCGGCATCCAGGCGCTCGGCGGCGCGCATTTCTTCAAGGGCGAGCGGAGCAGCTTGTCCGGCAACGCCGACGCGGTGTTCGCTCCGGCGCTCCGCTTGAACGAGACGTGGTCCCTGCTGCCGTCCATCCGCTCGACGTACGAGGGCACGCGGCGGGTGACCGACGTGCTGGGGACCGCGACGCCGGTCCAGGCGCGTATGGATCACAAAGTCGCGTTCCGCGCGGTATGGGCCGATCCGACGTCGCGCTGGCGCCTGAAGCCGGGGCTCTCGTACAAGCTCTCGTTCCTGAAGGAGACGGCCGACGAGTCCTGGGGCGGCGGGCTGTTCGACGAGCGCCTGTGGACGATCGGTGCCGAAGCGGAACTCCTCACGCGCGAGCCGCACTCGGTCCGCGCCTCGCTCGACTGGTTCGACGCGTCGTACCCGAACTACACGAGCCTCGAGTCGCAGGCCGCGCTCCAGTTCCAGGGGCAGCCGCTCGCGCGCGAGCTCGTCGGGGACCGCGTGCTCGACCGCAGCGGCGTGCGCTTCGGGCTCGCCGCCGACATGCCCGTCGGGGAGCGCTTGCGCGTCGACGCGGGCTTCTCGACCGTGTGGTCGCGCTACGGGCGCCAGCGGGTCGTCAACGACGCGGGGCAGTTCGACTCCGACAAGCGCGCGGACTTCCTGACTTCCGCGTCCCTCGCGGCGCGCATGCCGCACGAGTGGAACGCCGACCTGCGCGCGCTCGGGTCGCTGACGCTCGGCGCGGTCGTGCTGGCCTCGAACCAGAACGGCTACGACGCCTCGCGCGGGAAGTTCCTGCCGCGCTTCTACGATTACCGTGAGCTGTCGGTCGTGCCGGCCGTAAAGCTTCTGGTCGGCGCGCCCAGATCGCCGGTGATCGTCGACCTGTCGCTCGGCTGGCGCCGCCGCGCGTACGCGAACCGCCCGGTGCAGGACGCGTCCGGCGCCTACGGCGGCGGCCCGCTCGCGACGACGGAGTGGACTTTCGCGGGGACCTTGACCTATCCGATCGTCCGGCGCTTCAGCCTGGTGTTCACGCTCGAGCGGGCGAGCGCGTCGTCGAACCAGCGCTTCGAGCGCTTCTACCGGTACGCGTACGAGGCCACGAGCGCGCTCGCGGGCTTCAGGTGGGACTGGTGAGAAGGCTCCTTGCCGCCGTCCTGACGCTCGCGTTCGCGGCCGGCTCCGCGCACGCGGCCGCGATCACCTGGACCGGCGGCGCCGCCGGAGACTGGTTCGTCGCGGGCAACTGGTCGCCGGCGGCGGTGCCCGGCGCGTTCGACGACGTGTCGATCCCGTCGGGCACCGTCGTCGCCTACTCGACGGATCCGGCGCTCGGCGTCGCGTCGCTGACCTTGGGCGCGCCCGGGGTGGTCCCGCCGGCGATCCTGCGGATCTCGACGGGCATGGCCGTGGGCGGGACTTTGCTGCTGAGCGACGCGGCGGCGCTGCAGGTCGCCGCCGCAGCGCCGGTCTCGGCCGTCGACGTCGTGCTGCTCGCGGGGACCAGCGTCGCGTTCACGGTCGCGCCGGCCATCGTGGGGCCCGCGCCGTTCCTGCGCCTCTACGCGTCGGGCTCGTTCAACCTGGCCGGAGGCTCCACGATCACGGTCCAGGGGCGCGGCTACGCCGCCGGCGCGGGCGCCGCCCCGGGCTCGGGGCCCGGCGGC
>JBBQVX010000214.1:0-2671 GCA_038211115.1 Elusimicrobiota bacterium
GGCGGGCTCCCCCGCCGACCCGAACCGGATCTACGCCTCTCAAACCAGCGGCTGGTTCGGGCAGGTCATCCAGCGCTCCTCCGACGGCGGCAAGACCTGGGAGACGCCGGGCGGCGGCCCCGTGAAGGGCCCCGACGGCATGCCCCACGGCGAGAGCAACAAGTTCGTCTACGAGGGCGCGGTCGGCGAGCACCTTTTCTACGACGGCACGATGAAGCCGTGGGCGTTCAAGCGCGTCTGGCACCTCGAGCCGAGCCTCGACGATCCCGACACCTGCTATGCCGGCGTCGAGGACGCGGCCCTCTTCAAGACGACCGACGGCGGGCGCACCTGGCGCGAGTTGCCCGGCCTGCGCCAGCACCCGAGCGCGCCGCAGTGGGCGCCGGGTGCTGGCGGCATGTGCCTGCACACGATCGTGCTCGACCGCGCCGTCCCGGGACGCATGTTCGTCGCGATCTCCGCCGCCGGCGTGTTCCGCTCCGACGACTCGGGCGAGACCTGGCGCCCGATGAACAAGGGCCTGCACTCGGACTACATGCCCGACGGGAAGGCCGAGGTCGGCTACTGCGTGCACAAGATCGTCCAGCACGAAGCCAAGCCCGAGGTCCTCTACATGCAGCTTCACGGCGGCGTGCTGCGCTCCGACGACGGCGGCGGCCAGTGGAAGGACATTAATAAGGGCCTGCCCAACGACTTCGGGTTCCCGATCGCGGTCCACGCCCACGACCCCGAGACGATCTACATCATCCCCATCGACCCGAACATGGGCCGCATTCCTCCCGAGGGCAAGCTCCGCGTCTACCGAAGCAAGGATGGCGGCAAAAACTGGCGCCCGCTCACTAAGGGCCTGCCTCAGAAGGACTGCTACGTCAACGTGCTGCGCGACGCGATGGCCGTCGACTCGCTCGACAAGGGCGGGGTCTACTTCGGCACGACGGGCGGGCAGGTCTACGCCTCGGCCGACGGCGGCGATTCCTGGAGCGCGATCGTGCGCGACCTGCCGCACGTTCTCGCCGTATCGGTCCAGACGCTGCGCTGATGGTCCGCGTCATCGTGCCGGCGCCGTTGCGCGCGCTCGCGAAGGTTCCGAACGAGGTCTCGCTCGAGGCCGCGGCTCCGGTCACGCAACGCTCCGTGCTCGACGCGCTCGAGGCGCGCTACCCGGCGCTGCGCGGCACGATCCGCGACCACGTCACGAAGAAGCGCCGCGACCTCGTCCGCTTCTTCGCCTGCTCCGAAGATCTCTCCAACGAGCCGCCGGACGCTCCGCTGCCGGCGGCCGTCGCGCGCGGCGAGGAGCCTTTCATCATCGTCGCCTCGATCGCGGGCGGCTGAGCGCTTGGCCGGGATAGTCGTCATGCTATGACCTCCTTTCGCGTCCTTCTGGCGCTCGCCTTGCTTGTCCTCCCCCCCGTCGCGATCGCTCTCGGCGTCGATGAAAACGACTCCTCCGACTTCCTCGGGTCAGACCGTCTCCTCCGCTTCGACTACGCCAACGATTACTTCACGGGAACCGACCGCTACTACACTCAAGGGCTGGGCCTGCAATACTTCGACCCCGCGTTGAAGCGCTCTCCGCTGATGGGCGCCCTCGTTTCGCTGCCGGACAGGGAACGGTTCTACGGACTTGACCTGCGCAACTCCGGATACACGCCGTCGCGCCTGAGCTCCGACGCCGCCCTGCTCGGAGACCGCCCTTTCGCCGCGACGCTCACGCTCGGCCATGTCCTTGTCACGCGCGACCGGGACCGCGGGCTGACCTTGACGGCCCGGCTCGACGCCGGCGCCATCGGCCAAGCCGCGGGCGGCAAGTGGCAGCAGGTCGGGATCCACCGCGCGACGGGGAACATTCTCCCGCGCGGCTGGGACAATCAGGTTCGCAACGACCTGGCGCTCGACTATTCGCTGCGCCTTGATAAAACACTCGCGGCGGCACGGTACGGCGACTTCGGAGTATACGCAGAGGCGACGGCCGGCACTTTGCACGACAACGCGGCCTTAGGAACGTTCGGCAAGATCGGACGGATCGACACGAGTTCCCCGCGCCGCTTCTATCTATTCGGCCGCGCCGAATCGAGACTGATCGGCTACGACGCGACCCTGCAGGGCGGGCTGCTCAATTCCGGCAGCCCGTATACCCTGACCTCCCCGCAGGTGCGGCGCAACGTCCTTCGCGCGGACATCGGCTTCGCCGTCGACAGAGGCTCCTATGCGCTGATCGTCACGCGCACCTACTTAAGCCGCGAGTTCTCCGGAGGGCTTTCCCATCAATGGGTGGAGATCAGCTTTTTGCGCCGGTTGGCATCCGGCGCGTCTGATAAGAAGCGGAAATAACGCCGACCGAACGCTGAGGGCGGTCGTAGCCTTATTTGCTGCCCTAGTCGCACGAAAGACGGAACTGTCCAGACTCAATGGAGGCTATCGCCGGCGAAAGCCCCCCTTCGCTTTGATCGTCATAATTCGACGATATTGCGTCATAGACTCTCAATGGCGGGATGTGGGCGAATTGTTTAGAATTTACATATGAGCGACCTTTCCAGTTGGGAGAACGACCTCGAAAATCCCGGGGTGGACGGGCACTTCGTCCAACTCTACCAGGAAGGCGATCAGTTCTACACGGACGCCATCTGCCTCTTCTCGGCGGCCGCCCTGCGTAAGGAGGAGTCGATCA
>JBBQVX010000215.1:0-2645 GCA_038211115.1 Elusimicrobiota bacterium
GTTCGAGGACTCCGTCGAGTCCGCCCTCCCGGATTTTTCCGTCTCGTCGTCGGCGTTCGCGCAGGCGCCCGTCCACGTCGACCTCTCGGGGCAGTTCGCCGATCCGCACCGCTCGCAGGGCAAGCTCAACAGCTGCCACGCGTTCGTCGCGGTCGCGCTGATCGAGGCCGCGTACTTCCGGCAGTACGGGCGCGCGATCCGGCTCTCCGAGGCGGACCTGTTCGTGCGCGTCAACGCGCTTCCGGCTCTGCCGTTCTTCCGCAGCTTCCAGGGCGGCCTCGCGCGCAACGACCTCGACATAGCACTCGAGCACGGCGTGCTGCCCGGCGACTACTACGTCGAATTCGAGGAGCGCTACCACGCGTTCCTGAAGCGCTTCTTCAAGTTCCTCGACTCGCGCGCCAGCGTCGCCGCGGAGCTGCTGCCCGAGTCGCTGACGCCCGAGGCCACGGCCTCGCGCGAGAAGATCCGGGAGGAGATCTCGGGATTTGCCGCCGGCAACGAGAGCTTCTTCAAGTTCATCGGCGCGAACGCGCGCTCGCTCGTCAAGGCGGACCGCGTGCGCTGCAACATCGGGCGCCGCGAGCGGATGATCACGCGCCAGCTCGACGCGGGTCGCCCCGTCGGCGTCGGGCTCAACACGGGCTGGTCGAAGGATCCGCTCTGGCGCCGCGACGCGAAGGGCGATGGCGGCTCGCACTACTTCGTGGTGACGGGCTACGACCGCGGCGCGGACGGGCTCGTCTTCCACACGCGCAACACCTGGGCGAACAAGGTCAACCCCGACCTGTCGGGCCGCGACCTGTGCGAGATCTACGGCCTCTCGTGGGTCCGCGCCCCCGCCGACGCCGACTAGCCGGCCTAGCCCGGCGGCCCCGCGTTGACAGCGTCGCCGCCAATAAGTAGCTTGGTTCATGGTGAGACAGCGGCGCCCGCGGCTCGAGGACCGTCTCCGGCGCCGCCTGGACGGCAGCCTTCTGCCGGGCGCCGGCTCCGCCGTATGGCGGAAGTGGACGACTCGGTCGGCTCGGTCGGGCGCGTCGTATGCCTATCTCGCCAACACTCATCGCGCGGCTCGCTTCTTCTTGAAGGAATACGTCGAGCCGGGGACGCGGGGCGAGAAGCCCGTCCCTTTCGAGGCGATGCTGAAGCGGATGCACGTTCTCACGGTCGCGGGAATTCGTTCGGTGCCGCATCAGGATTACGACCCGCAGCAGATGCATCCCGAGCTCTTTCGCGAGGAAGTCCCGTGCGCGGAGGACGGCGGCCATCGGCGCGCCGTCGCGGTGGAGGCCCGCAGCGCGATCGTCCGCCTTCTCGTGCGGACCATCGAGCGCGCGCGGAAGAGCCCTCGCGCGACGGGCGCGTTGCGCATGCCGATCGATTTCGGCGCCGGGCCTCTCGAGTACGAGATCGACCTGACGGGCTCCTGCGAATTCTCGATCGCCGTCGATGGGATCGAAGCGAGCCTGCGTCCGCGGATCGCGATCGAGGGAGACGGCGTCCGTTTGGACCTGCCGACGGACCCGCGGCGGCTGCTGGGCTTCCGGCAGGCGGCCGAAAAGAAGCTGGACGAGGTGCTGCGCCTCGATCCCGCGGCGGTCTCCGCCGACCCAGCCTCGCGGGAGCGGCTGGCCGCGGAACTCGCTCACTATTTTCAGCTCATGGTCGTATGGCACCCGTTCTTGACGAACAATAATTCGTTCGTCATGAACCAGATCAACTCCGTCCTCTTCGCGTACCTGTCGAAATGCTTGCCGCAAGGTTCTTTCGACGTGCTGGCGATGATGTGGCCCACGCCCCTCTTCAAGAAGTACTTCCAGTACAAGGTGCGGAACGCCCGCTACGCGTCCGCCGGATGCCGGTGACCGGCGTTCCCTCGCCTATGCGCGGCGTGCGGGTCTACGCGAACGCGCTCTCGCTCGAGGCATTCCGGGAACTGCGGCGGGAAGTACGGCGCCTCGCTGAAGCGGGGACAGCCGGCGGCTTCCACTGGTTCCCCTTCGGCTCCGAGCCCGGGGGCGTCGTCGAGAGGGCGATCGTACGCCTTCGCCGCCTCGCCCGGCCCGGGAGCCCCTGCGCCGGCGCCGAGTGGTGGATCCGCGGCGAAGCGGCCTCGGCTCGCAAGCCCCTCCATTTCGACAAGGACGAGCTTTTGTTCAAGCAGGCAGGCCGTCTGGTCCATCCGGCCTTCGCCAGCGTGCTCTACCTGAACGCGCTCGGCGGCGGCACGGCCGTGTGCGACCAGACGATCTCGAGCGACGGCGCGGTCCTTTCGCCGCCGGAGCCGCGCGCGTCGATCGCCATCTCGCCGCGCGCGAATCAGTACGCGATCTTCCCGGGCGGCCTCATTCATGGGGTGATTCCTGCCCGCGCGACGCCCAAGGCGCGCGCGACGATGAGGATCACCTTGCTGGTCAACTACTGGACGCGGCCGCCTCTCGCCGCCTCGCGACTCCCGCCGCGCCATTGACAGGTCCCGGCTCCCCGGGGTATGTTCTTGCCATGGCATCGAAGCGGGCAAAGCGGACGGGAGGCGCCGGCATCGGCGTCTACGGCGCGAGCCTGGCGGGACCGCCGGGCACGTCCGCGGGGCGGAGCCGCCGCGGCGCACGTGTGCCCGTCGAACGCTGGAGCTGGACCCC
>JBBQVX010000216.1:0-2591 GCA_038211115.1 Elusimicrobiota bacterium
CAGCGCGCCGATGTCGGGCCACGTCAGGAGGCGCGTCAGGGGCGTCGTCCTGACGAGGCGCTCGTCGGGTTGGGCTGCTGCGGTCTCGACCCTTTTGCCGTCGGTCGTGCGAGGGTGGGGCGGGCGGGCGCCCGCCCCACAACAGGTCGTTCTAGCGCGTGCCCTTGGCGGCCAGCGCGGCCACGCGGGCCGCGTTCGCCTTGTTGATGATGCCGGGGCCTGTCAGCACGGGCTGCCCGTTCCCGACGGTGTTCAGGTTGCTCACGAAGAGCACCCCGAACACGACCGGTAGATAGCCCTGCAGGTACTGCTGCTGATCGATCGCGAAGATCATCCGGCCCTTCTGGATCTCCTTGATCGAACCACCGACGTCGAACGTACCGGCCTTCGTTCCCTTCGGAAGCACGTCGAGGCACGGGATGGTCACGTCTGGGTCGAGCCCGAGGAAGCCATCGAGCTTCTTGTCGGCCCCGAACGCCGCCTTGACCTTCGCCTTCGTGCCCGGGATGTCGGACTTCGCGTTCGGGATCGTCAGCACCTTGACGCCGCTTCCACCAAGCACCTTCTTGACGCCGTCGGCGCGCTGCTGGAGCCCCGAGTTGCTGGCCTCATGGATCACGACGAGGACCTTCTTCGCGCCGGCGGCCTTGAACTGCTTGCCTGCTCCTATCCCTGCGACGTCCTCGGTCTGGCCGACGTGGACCTCGTAGGTCGGGAGGCTGTCGAACGCGCCGAGGC
The DNA here is from genome assembly GCA_038211115.1 of Elusimicrobiota bacterium. Lineage (GTDB taxonomy): Bacteria > Elusimicrobiota > Elusimicrobia > UBA1565 > UBA9628 > GWA2-66-18. The sequence continues at coordinate 739 of JBBQVX010000216.1, forward strand.
CCGAGTTGACGGTGATGATCTCTATGCCCTTCTTCGAAGCCTTTGTCAGCGGGTCTTTCAGCGCGCTCGCGTCTGGGACCGACGTTGCGATGACCTTGGCTCCCGCGGCGATGGCGGCATTGATGCCTGCCACCTGCTTCGCAACGTCGTTGTTCGCATAGACCTGCGTGACGCTGACGCCGCGGCCCTTCAGGTCCTTCGCGGCCTGGTCGACACCTCGCTTGAACACGGACCAGAACGAGCCCGTGTCGCCGTGGGTCACGACCGCGACCTTTACCTTCGACGCGGTGAGTGCGCCGAACGCGGCGGCAGGCGAGCCGAGTGCCGACAGGCCGACGGCGGCGACGCCGCCCTTCACGAGCAGTCCGCGACGCGAGACCGCCAACTGCCCGAGCTCGTTTTCGTGGTCGATCGCCATGTGTGACGTCTCCTTTTTCGGGGGGCGAGCAACTCCAGGGTCATTCTCTAACCGCGAGGCGGGTCTTGGCTAGTGGCAACCGGCCTCCGCTCCGCGCGTGACCGGTCGGCGGCGAGCGCGACGGCGAGCGCGGCACGCGCTTCTCGGAGCGTGCAGCAGCTCTCACCGCCCGTGCGGACCGTCTCGACGAACGCCTCGAGCTCGGCCCGGTACGCCGCCTCGAACCGGTCGATGAAGCTGCGGTAGCCGTTGGCCGGCCGCGCCGTCCCGACCGGGTGTAGCGGCGTCCGCTCGTCGATCCCGACGGTGACGCTGTCGGCCGTCCCGAACACCTCGAGCCGCACGTCGTATCCCAGCGGATCGTGACGCGTCCCGGTCAGGACGGCGAGAGCGCCCCTCTCGAGGCGGACGAGCGATGTCGCGGCATCGACGTCCCCCTGGCGCTCGAACCACGGCGTCTCGCGTACCGCGCCGTCCGCGTACACCTCCACGATCTCCTCACCCGTCACGAACCGGATGGCGTCGAAGTCGTGGATGTGCAGGTCGCGGAAGATGCCGCCGGAGCCGGCGATGTATTCCTCTGCCGGTGGCGCGGGATCGTGCGTGGCTGCGCGGAGCAGGAGCAGGTTGCCGACGCCGCCGCTCGCGACTGCGTGGCGCGCCGCGACGTAGCCGGCGTCGAACCGGCGCTGGAAGCCGACCTGGACGACGATCCCGGCGCGCTCGACATCGGCGATCACCGCGTCGAGCGTCTCGAGGTCGAGTGCGACCGGCTTTTCGCAGAACGCCGGCAGCCCTGCGCCCGCAGCGAGCCGCAGAAGATGCGCGTGTGTCGTCGTCGGCGTCGCGATGACGACGGCGTCGACGCCGTCCGCGATCAGCTCTTGCGGTGTCGTCACGTCACCCCGCCGGGGGTCCGCGTCCGCGACGGTCACCCGGCTTACCGCCGGGAGGCTCGCGAGCGTTCTCGCATGGAACGCGCCGATGCGACCGGCGCCGATCAGCCCGACGTGCATCAGAGGAGCGCCTCGACCTCGGATTCTGCCGGCATGTCGTCGGCGCAGCCGAGCCGCGACGCGACGACGGCGCCCGCCGCGTTCGCGAACCGGATCGTGTGCTCGAGCTCCCAGCCGGAGAGGAGCCCGTGGCAGAGCGCGCCGCCGAAGGCGTCTCCGGCGCCGAGCCCGTTCAGCACCTCGATCTGGACAGGCGGCACGACCACCTCCTCATCGCGCGTCGCCGCGAGCACGCCCTCGGGGCCGAGCTTGACGACCGCGATCTCGACGCCGAGATCGAGCAGCGCCTTCGCGGTCTCCGCCGGCGGCCTGTCCCCGACGAGCGGCACCGCCTCCGTCCGGCCGCCGACGGCAACCGTAGCGCGCGCGACCGCCTCACGCCCCCAATGGCCCGCCTCCTCCTCCGACGCCCAGAACAT
>JBBQVX010000217.1:0-2586 GCA_038211115.1 Elusimicrobiota bacterium
GAAGCGGGCCTCGTCGAGGCTTTCCGCGAGATTGGCCGTGTAGCGGCCGTCGGTGTGATGCAGGGTGATCCGCCACGGAAGAGGATCGGGCGAGAGCGGGCTCGTGGGCGGCAGGGCCTTCCATTCGGCGCGGCCGTGCACGAGCGGCGGGACCGCGGCGGGATCCATCGGGCCGCGCGAGGGGATCGCCGGCGCCGTCGAGACCTCGGGTTCGTCCGCGAACACTTCCGCGGTGAAGACGCTAACCTCGTGGTCGATCTTGGCCCCGTCGGTCACGGCGCGCAGCCGCAGCGCGCCCGCGCCTTTCGGAAAGCGGCCTTTGGCCCAGAACCGTCCGTCGGGCGTGCGCTTGGCCTGCAGTTCGATCCAGGACAGCGCCGCTCCGTCGCGCGCGGCGATGAAGCGAATGGCCGGATCCGGCATGACGCCCTGGATCAGCAAGGTGTCCCAGTCGCCGGCGGGGAGCGCGCTCGGACCGCTGTCGTACACGACGCGCCGGCCCGAGCCGGCGAGCACCTGGAATTGCGCGCCGCGCTGCGCGCCGAACGTGACGTCGGAGCCGACATCCCCCGCCCGGAGGGCGGGCGCCGCGAGCAGCAGCGCGAGGAGGAGCTCAGCCCTCACAGGCGGCCTCGATGGCTTCGATCTCCTTGGGCACGTCGGTCAGGTTCTCGGCGGCGCCTTTCGCGCTGATGACGACGTCGTCCTCGATGCGGATGCCGCCGAAGTCGAGGAACGCGTCCGCTTTCGTGAAGTTCACGGACCCCTTGTGCTTTCTGCGCAGGGCCGGATCCTTGAGCAGGGCCTCGATGAAGTAGATGCCGGGCTCCATCGTGATGACGAAGCCGGGCTCGAGCTTCGCGACGAAGCGGACCGGGACCTTCGTCGGGTTGGGCAGGACGCGCCGCTTGCCGCCGGTGACGTCGTGAACGTCGAGGCCGAGCATGTGCGTGAGGCCGTGGGGGTAGAATAGGCGGACCGCGCCGTTCTCAACGAGGCCGTCGGTGTCGCCTTTCAGCAGGCCGAGCGACTTGAGGCCCTCGGCGATGACGCGCATCGACAGCACGTGCAGGTCCGCGGAGATGACGCCGGGGCGGGCCATGCCGATGCATTCCTTCTGCGCCGCGAGGACGATCGAGTACACGTCGCGCTGGCGGCGCGTGAACTTGCCGTTGATCGGGAAGGTTCGCGTGATGTCCGCCGCGTAGCCGCCGAGCTCGGCGCCCGCGTCGATCAAAAGCAGGTCTCCGGCCCGGAGCGGCGCGTCGTTCTTTCGGTAATGAAGGACGGCGCTGTTGACGCCGGCGGCGACGATCGACGGATAAGCGAGGTGCTTGAGGCCGGCCTTCACGCACGCGGAGTCGAAGATCGCCTGTAGCTCGTACTCCCTCATGCCGGGCCGGGCCGCCTTCATCACGGCGGCGTGGGCGGCGCCGCTGACCGCGTTGGCGCGGCGCATCAGCGCCAACTCGCCTTCGGTCTTGACGGCGCGCATCTCATCGAGAGCGTCGCGCAGCTTGGCCGGAGCGACGGAACGGCGCCCGCGCAGCGCCTTCTTGAGCTCATCGGCGTACATGACGCGATCGACGCCGAAGAGCCGCTTGGCCTCGGCCGGGCCGGGCACGTTGCCTTCCCATACGCGATGGTGGGCGTCGACGCGCGGCACGAAAAGGATTTCGCGCGCGCCGTCGAGCACGAGGTGGCATCCGGGCTCCTCGACGCCGGTCATATAGAGGAAATCGGAGTTCTGCCGGAACGCGTATTCGACGTCGAAGTTGCGCGCAACGGGCTTGCCGCCCGGGAGGTGGACGATGCCCTGGCCCGAGAGGCGCTTGGCGAGGCCGCGGCGGAGCGAGCGATAATGGTTCATCCCGGGATTATACATAGCGCGGGAGGCATTTGCGCGAAGGGCCTCCGGCATGCTAGAATGTTCATGAAAGCCGCCACCCCTCACCCTTGTACGGCATCTCGGGCGGCTTTCATCGGGGCGCGCGCCGCGAGGCGCGCGCCCCGCGATTTTTCGTAGGACCTATGGCGCGAGGGGCTGGGACCTTCGCCTTTGCCGCTCGTCACTCCCCGCTGATATAATTAAACTCATGAAATTCCGGCCGATCATCGCGATTTTCCTTTGCGCCGCCCTCGCTTCCCCGAGCGCTGCGCAAGTGCGTGCGGTGATCGGGGGCGGCGCCGCTTCGGGGATCCCGATGGTCCCCTCCCTCGGCGGCGTCCTCTCTCCGTCGGCATCCTCGCTCAACGGCGCGCTCTCGGCTCCGTCGATGAGCGCCGCGCTCCAGGCCGTCTCCGCGCCGTCGCTCGTGGCGTCCGCCGGGCCCGCGGCGCTGTCGGCGATGCCCATCCCTCTCCTCGCTCCCGCCGTGATCCCGGCGCTCATCCCGGTCGTTCCCGTCGCCGCGGCGAAAGCCCTCGTGCCCGCGGCGCTGAACGCGGTGAAGCCGGCCGCCTCGCGCGGCGAGGCCGCGCCCTCCGGTTCGATCTCGGCCCCTGCTCTGCGCGCCCAGGACGAGCAATTCTGGTCCGGCTCCGCGGCCAAGCCCGATCTGGACGAGTCCGATCCTGTTCCCGTTC
>JBBQVX010000218.1:0-2549 GCA_038211115.1 Elusimicrobiota bacterium
CCTCGACCGGGCCGTGCGGCTGTTCCCCGACTACGAGCTCGCCTACGCGTGGCGCGGCGGCGTCCGGCGGCAGCTCGGCGACCCGAAGGCGGCGCTCTCGGACCTCGACATCGCGATCAAACTGAAGCCGCACACGCTGGATCTCTGCTACTTCGAGCGCATGCAGGCGCTGCGCGCGCTCGGGCGCACGGCCGAGGCGCTCGAGGACATCCAAAGCGCATCGGCCTTGAACCCGAAATACGTCTGGGAGGCCGAGCCGAAGCGGTTCGCCGCGGGCCTCGCGGAGCTCGACGCCGAGATCCGCCGCGCTCCGGGGAACGCCCTCGCGCATCTGTGGCGCGGCGACATCATGATGCGCATGCGAGACTTCGCGCGGGCCGAGAAGGACCTGACCCGCGCGGTCGCGGGAAAGAACCCTCTTCCCGAGGCCCTGATCCTGCGCGGCCGGACGCGCTGCGAGCTGAAGAAATGGCCGGGCGCCTTCGCCGACTTCGACAAGGCGATCAAGCTCGCCCCGGGCGCGGCGTTCGGGTACGCGTGGCGAGGTCGCGCCCGCATGCTCCGCGACGCGAACGCGTCCGCGATCGCCGATTTCGAGCGCGCGCTCGCCGTCGAGAGGAATTCCGCGTGGCTGCTGAGCTGGAAAGGCGAGGCCGAGTTCAAGCTCAAGCGTCTCGCGAAGGCCGAGGAATCCCTGTCGAAGGCGATCGACGTCCACGTCCGCTTCGCCGACGCCTACCTGTGGCGCGGCGCCGTGCGCCTGCGCCGCGGCGACCTGGGCGGCGCCGCCGCCGACCTCGCGCAGGCGCTCGCGTTCAAGCCGGGCGACGCCCTCGCGCTGTACCGCCGGGGCCTGCTCCTTCTCGAGAGCGGCCGCGGCGCCGAAGCCCGCGCCGATTTCGCGCAGGCGCTCGAGAATCCCGGACTGCTGTCGTCCGCGGAGCTCAAGGACGCGAAAGCCCGCCTCAAGGCCGCCTTAAAGCGCCCCTCCCCCCGCGACCCGGCCGCGCTCGTCGAGACGGCGAGCGCCCTGCAGAAGGAAGGCCGGCACGAGGAGGCCGCGGCCCTGTATACCGGCCTGCTCGCCAAGAGCAAGCGCGACGCGGACCTGCTCGCGCGACGCGCCGAGGCGTACCGCTGCATGGGGCGCTACGACCTGGCGCTGGCGGACCGCAGCGCCATCGTGAAGCTGCAGCCGCGCTCGGCGGACGCGCTGATGGGACGCATCGAGCTGAAGCGGCACCTGCGGGATTTCGAGGGCGGCCTCCGGGACGCGAAGGACGCGCGCGCGCTCGATGCGAAATCGGCCTCCGCCCGCGTCCTCGAGAGCGAGTGCCTGCGCAGCCTCGGCCGCTACGACGAGGCGATCGAGAGCGCCTCGTCCGCGATCACCCTCGATCCCGACTGGACCTGGGCCAAGGTCGTGCGCGCGAAGGCCCGGCGGCAGAATGGAGACCTCGAGGGTGCGCTCGCCGACACGCGTGACGCGGAAAAGGCCGGCCCCGATTCCTACGCGCTCGGCTGGCGCGCCGAAATCCTGCGCAAGGCGGGTCGCCTCGAGGAGAGCCTCCGCGACGCGCTCGCCGCCGTCGAGAGGCAGCCGACGAACGCGTGGTTCCTGGCGCTGCGCGGCCAGATCCGCGTCGAGCTCGGGCAGAACGAGAAGGGCCTCGCCGACCTGCTCGAGGCGATGCGCCTCGACCCGCGCTGCTCCTGCGACTACGACTTCTTGGGCGCGGAAGGCCCGCTCGTGCAGCGGGACGAGGCGCTGGCCTGGGTCTACGCGTGGCGCGGCGGCGTCCGCCGCGCGGCGGAGGACTTGAGCGGCGCGAGCGCCGACCTCGGACGCGCGCTGAGCCTCGCGCCGGGTTGCTTCTGGATCCTCGCGTGGAACGGCGAGCTCGAGCTCCGGACGGGAGAGGACGAGGCCGGTCTCGCGAAGCTGCGCCGCGCGCTCGAGCTGCATCCGCGCTACGCGCAGGCGTGGATCTGGACCGGACAGGCGCTGCTGAAGGCGGAGCGCACGGACGAGGCCTCGAAAGCCTTCAAGTCCGCGCTCGACGTCGAGCCGGGCAACGTGTGGGGGCTCATCGGGCGGGCGGTCTGTCTCGAAAAGGACGGGAAAGCCCGCGAGGCCGCTGCGCTCTTCGCCCGGGCCCGGGATATCGCTCCGGCGCTGTTTTCCGGGAAGAAGGAGCCGCGCGCGTGAAGCGGGCGAGGCTCGCGGCCGGCGCCGCGTGCCTGGCGCTCGCTCTGGCCGCAGCCGCCGTTTCGGCCCTGCGCTTCGCGCGCGCCGACCCCGAGGGTAAGAACGTGCGAACGTATTCAGCGGCGGGCGAGATCCTCGTTCACCGCGTCGCGGCGCTGGCTCCGTTCGTCTCGTTTCGCATGCCGCTCGCGACGATCGTCTCGGCGAAGGCCGACTACCATTCGACGGCGGACTACGGGACCTGGCTCGCGGCCGACGGCGTCCTGCGCGTCCTCCTCCTCTTCGCGGCCGGCTTCCTCCTGCATCCGTACGGCGGCTTCATCGCGGCGGCGGCCGTCGC
>JBBQVX010000219.1:0-2495 GCA_038211115.1 Elusimicrobiota bacterium
GGTAGTTTTCATGCCGGGACACACCAAGTATACCGCAGGATGGCTGGGCGACTTGCCCGCAAGGTTGCCTCACTTGGGAAGCTCCAACGGCGGAAGGCCGAGGGGGAGTTCGGGCGTGGTGGGATCGCCGGGCGGTTGGACCACGGTGTCGCCTTTACGGCTGAAAATGGCGTCCATGCGGTCGAGGTATTTCGACAAGTCGTCGGTGCGGCGGTGGGGATTGGCCTTGAGGCGGTCCTTGAGGCGGATGTAGTCGGAGAAGGTGCCACTGGTTTCGCGGGCGCGGGTGATTTCAAACCAATTGAGGTAATCGCGGGCCTGCTGGGCCTTGGCGGTCATCGTGGCGCGGCGCTCGGTTAGGTCGGCAAGCTTGGCGGCAAGCTCCTTGGTTTGGTTTTTGGCGATGGCATTGAGGGCGATCTGATACTCGGATAGAATCGGCCGGTATGAGGGGAAACATCGGTAGCTCAGGCGGACCAGCGAGTCCTGGGCGAGTTGCACGGATTTGACGCGCTCGGGTTCGGGGAGCGCGGCGACCTCGGGCCATGCGGAGAGTTCCTTTTGTTGGATGATGCCCTCCGCGGTGCGGAAATTCAGCCGCAGCGCTTCGCCGAGCGAGGTCTCGGTCCGGTCGACCGTTAGAATGTCGGTGGCGAGGTTCTGACCGCCGATGTTGGCGAGCTGGAGCGTCCACCATTTCGACAAGCTGGTTTCGGAGAGATTGAGTTCGGGGAAATGTTTGCGCAGCAGAGCGGGCATTTCTCCTTCATACGCGGCGACCTCGGTTAGGAATTTACGAAACGCTTCCTTGCCTTGCGGTTGCTGGAGCAGCGCCATCACGAGGGCCCCGGAAGAGACGCGGAAGGCGGCTCGGCTGGCGGCGTCGATGTCGTCGAAGCCGCGCTCGTCGAGTGAGAAGAGGTCGTCGCTCTTGAACAGGCCACCAGTCTTGAACAGCGCCTGATAGAGCCGATGGTCGCTTTGGTTGAGCCGCCAGGCGGTCGCCTCGCGGAGACCATCGACGAGCCACGGCGGGACGAGGAAGGGAGTGTCTGAATCTTTGGGGGAGCGACCGCGAAGCGTGCGTTCGTAAATCAGGGCCGACGTGACCGCGGCTTTGAAGCGCTCGATCTCGATGCCGCGGCTCAGATGAACATCGAGTCGCAGATCGTAGCCGACCTCGCTAACAAGCAGTCTCATCGCCACGGTGCGCATTGGCATGGGGTCGCCGGATTTCCCGTGGAGCGTGATGGTGACCGGGATTTTCCAGTCGATCCAGTCGTCCTTCTCGTCAGTTAGACGGAGTAGTTCTTCCTTGGCTTCCTCGGCGAGCGCGGCAACCGCCCCCCGGTCCCCCGCCTCCCCGCCGGAGATTCTGAACTCGCCGGTGCGGCTGATCACACGGTCCGGATCCCCCACGGGAAGGGGCGCGGGCGGCTCGGCGATTTGCAAGGCCCGCGGTGGCTCCTGCGCGAGGGTGATCGCAGTTAGAAGCATTCCGGTGAGCAGCGGGCGGGCGATCATTTTCGATCAAAAAGTCTTGGGCATGCCTTCCTGGCCGAGCGGCTCACGCGGGTCGAGGACGAGGTTTCCTTTTTCAAACCGGATCCGAGACATCTTGGTGAAGGCGAGTTCGATTTCATCAGGAAACACCGCGGGAAGCTTCTGATAGGCGGGCATGACGAGATACAGGAAGCCCATGGGAACGACCAGTTGTCCGAAGCGCCCACCACGCGGCGGATGCGGGAAATCCTTGAGATAAGGCCCGCCGCTGGGTGTGATGTTGAGCAACTGTCCTTTGAGATCCTCCTCCTGCTCGACCTGGAGATACATCGAAACGGTGAACGGTTTTCCCAGGAAATGGCGCTCCATCACCACCTCGACCCGCTCCGCTTCCAGACGGACCCAGACGCGGTCGAGGGTCACTTTTTCTTCCAGAAATCCTGCCTGTTTGGTGGCCAGCGTGCGGCCTAACCATTGATTGATTTCCGCTTCCGTCAGGGTGACGGGATAGCCGCGGTCGATGGCATTTTTCAAGACCACCTTGAGGTCCCGCTCCGGCATCGGCTTGGCGGACGACAGGTCGGTTAGATCCTGCGGCTTGATGGCATAGAAGATCGCCGCAGCGAGGCCGGCGGCCGCCAAGAGCAGGATGAGCAGGAGCAGCTTGGAGAGACAACCGCCACCGGATCTGGATTTTGAGAGTTCGGCCATGAGCTGTCTGAGTAGCACGGGTCCGGCCGCTTGCATAGCCCCGCTTCAGGATGCATCAGTCGCCGGACTTGGCCGCAGGCGCTGGCGCGGCCGCTGGGGCCGCGGCCGGTGGCGCGCTTGCCGCGGTTTCCGCTTTGGCTCCGGCTTGATACGACGACGAGCGGTAGTCGGTTTGGTAAAAGCCCGCGCCCTTGAAGATGATCGCGCCGCCGGTTCCTAGCAGACGCTTCACTTTTCCGTCGCAGCCGGGCTGCTGGCAGTCGGTGAGTTTCGCATCGTTC
>JBBQVX010000220.1:0-2465 GCA_038211115.1 Elusimicrobiota bacterium
GGGTGTGCACGAGGGCGCGGTCGTGCCCGACGCGGCCGTCCGGGTCCAGCTCAAGATGATGACCCGGCACGGGCTCGTCGCCGGTGCGACCGGGACCGGGAAGACGAAAACGCTGCAAGGGATCGCCGAGCAACTCTCGGCCGCCGGGGTCAGCGTCTTCGTCGCCGACGTCAAGGGCGACCTCTCCGGGCTCAGCGCCGCGGGAGCGGCCGATGGGCCGGCGCCGAAGCGCGCCGCCGAGCTCGCGATCCCCTATACACCGGCGGCGTTCCCGGTCGAGTACCTGGCGCTCGGCGGGATCGGCTCGGGCGTGCCGGTGCGGGCGACAGTCTCGGACTTCGGGCCGCTGCTCCTCGCGAAGGTGCTGGAGGCGAACGAGACGCAGGAGCAGAGCCTGGGGCTCGTCTTCCGCTATGCCGACGAGAAGAAGCTGCCGCTGTTCGACCTCTCCGACCTGCGCGCGCTGCTCAGCTTTCTCTCCTCCGCCGAGGGCAAGGCCGAGCTGCAGGGAATCGGCGGCCTCTCCTCGGCCACCGTCGGCGTGCTCCTGCGCGGGCTGGTGACACTCGAGGACGGCGGCGGCAACGAGCTTTTCGGCGAGCCGCAGTTCGAGATCACCGACCTTTTGCGCACCGCCACGGACGGGCGCGGGATCATCTCCTGCCTCGAGCTGCCGGGCCTGCAGGACAAGCCGAAGCTGTTCTCGACCGCGCTGATGTGGCTGCTCGCGGAGCTGTTCGAGCAGCTACCCGAAGTCGGCGATCTTGAGAAGCCGAAGCTCGTCTTCTTCTTCGACGAGGCGCACCTGCTCTTCGACGGCGCCTCGAAGTCGTTCCTCGACTCGGTCGCGCAGACGGTGCGGCTGATCCGCTCCAAGGGCGTCGGCGTTTTCTTCGTCACCCAGACGCCCAAAGATGTGCACACGGACGTACTCGCGCAACTCGGCAACCGCGTCCAACACGCGCTGCGCGCCTTCACCCCCGACGACGCGAAAGCGCTCAAGGCAACCGTCTCCACGTTCCCGAAATCGGACTTCTACGACCTCGGCAGCCTGCTGACCCAGCTCGGGATCGGCGAAGCGGCGGTGACGATTCTCTCCGAGAGCGGCGTCCCGACGCCCGTCGTCCATACCAAGCTTCGCGCGCCGAGCTCGCGGATGGCACCCGCCGACGACGTCGCCGCAGCGTCGAAGGCCTCATCGCTTTGGGCCAAGTACGGCACGCGTGTCGACAGCCAAAGCGCGCGCGAGCTGCTCGCGGCGCGACTCGAGCAAACCGGGCCGCCCGCCGGTACGGCCGCTTCTGCGTCTGCTTCTGGAGCGCGCGCGGCGGCGAAAGCGGAGCATCGCGAGGCCGCGGCCGCGACCGCCGGCGGCACCGCCACGATCGCGAAGTTCCTCCAATCAAAACAAGGCAAACAGCTCGAGAGACAGGTCGTGCGCGGGGTCTTCGGCTTGTTGAAAAAGAGCCTCTAAAAGGCGCGGCCTTGCGCACACGAGGTGCGCCGGCTCTTCTCTTGTCGCCGCCTTGCGCGGTCCGGCCGACGCCGACGAAGCCGGCATCGGCGGCGACTCCTGGATCGCAAAACCTGACTCTCGGTGCGCGAGAACTAGGAAGAGGCGCGGCTTGCGCCTCTTCGGCGCGCGCGCGGTGATGGGTCCTTCGAGATCGCGGAGACGCCGGATGCCATCCGCTCTCCGTTCTCTTCGACGACCTCGAACTGCACGGCCAGATGCGCACAGCGTCCAACGGGAATCTCTCCGGGAGAGAAGCCGTCGCGGTGGACGTAGAGCCGCTCGCCTTCATCGGTGAGGATGAAGCCGTGTTCCTTCTCCTCGTTGAACCAGAGCATCTTCCCTTGCATTGGCCAGCCTTTCGTCGAAGTCGATCCCTGCAAGAAAAAGAGAGATGCGCGCGAGGTCGTGGCGCGCATCTCCTTACACGCGTACTAAGCCACTTGGACGACGTTCTTCGCTTCGGGGCCCTTTGGGCCTTCGGCGGCTTCGAACTCGACCTTTGCACCCTCAGTCAGTGACTTGAAGCCGTCACCCGCGATGGCGCTGTGATGGACGAACAGATCCTTACCGGCGTCCTCGGGGGAGATAAATCCGTATCCCTTGGAGTCGTTGAACCACTTAACAGTTCCAGTTGCCATAGAAAAAACACCTCCTCTACCAATTCACGAACGGTAGATGGAGGCGCGATTGCCAACCAGTTACTCGCTCTATATCCGCAGTTTAGCAGCTAACCGTTTCTAACCGGCCTTCACGACGAAGAACGCGATGGCCACGTATTGGCATGCGACGCCCACGATCGTGAAGGCGTGAAACAGCTCGTGGTACCCGAAAACGGCTGGTATCGGATCTGGGCGGCGACGTGCATAGACGATCGCGCCGGCCGTATACGCGAGGCCGCCGACGACGAGGAGGATGACTGCCGCCGCTGGGAGATGGTCGATCATCTGTG
>JBBQVX010000221.1:0-2461 GCA_038211115.1 Elusimicrobiota bacterium
CGTCGACGTGGACCTTCGAGCCGGCCGGGAAGCTGATCTGCAGCAGCGTGCCGCCCGTGAACTCGATCGAGTAGTTGAAGCCTTTGATCGCGATCGAGGCCAGGCTCAGCGCCAGGACGACGACCGAGAAGCCGATCGGGATCCAGCGCAGCCCGATGAAATCGATGTTGGGTTTTTTGAACAGTTCCATTAGATCGAGAGCTCCTCTACTTCGTTATGCGCGAGGTAGTAGTCGAAAATCATGCGCGTGACCACGATCGCGGTGAACAGCGACAGGATCAAGCCGATCGTCAGCGTGACGGCGAAGCCCTTGATCGGGCCCGTGCCGAACTGGAACAGGAACGCGGCCGAGATGAGCGACGTCACGTGCGAGTCTAGGATCGCCGAGAACGCGCGGTCGTAGCCGACCGACAGCGCCATCTTCACGGGCTTCCCTAATCTGAGCTCCTCGCGGATGCGCTCGAAGATCAGCACGTTCGCGTCGACGGCCATCGCGAGCGACAAGATGATGCCCGCCATGCCCGGCAGCGTCAGCGTCGACTTCAGGTACGCCATCGTCGCGAGCAGCATCAGAAGGTTCAGGCCGAGCGCGATGATCGCGACGAAGCCGGACGCGCGGTAATAGATGAGCATGAACAGCACGACGAGCCCGAAGCCGATCGCGCTCGAGCGGAAGCCGTCGCGGATCGAGTCTTCGCCGACCGTCGGCCCGACCACGCGCTCCTCGATGACCTTGACAGGCGCGGGCAGGGCGCCCGCGCGCAGCACGATCGCGAGCGATTTCGCGTCCTCAGGGGTGAACTGGCCCTCGATGATGCCGGAGCCGCCGCCGATGCGGCCCTTGATGACGGGCGCGGAGAAGACCTTGTCGTCGAGCACGATCGCCATGTGCTTGCCGATGTTGGCCGCCGTGAGCGCCGAGAACTTCCCGGCCGCGTCGGGCTTGAACTTAAAGGCGACGACGGGCATGCCGTACTCGCCGCCGGTCTCGACCTTCGCCGTGTCGAGCGAGGCGCCGGTGAGGGGGACTTCCTTGTGCACGAGGTACATCGAGCTTTCCTTGCCCGAGACGAGCTGCAGGCCCGGGGGGACGAGCTTGACCGCGGCGGTGGAAGGGGTCACGGTGTCCGCCATGAAGGGATTGCCGAGCTCGAGAATCTTGTTCATCGCGGCGCGGGCCTTCTCGGAGTCGTCCACCATGCGGAACTCGAGCTGGGCGGTCTTGCCGACGAGCTCCTTCGCGTGCTGGGAATCGGTCACGCCGGGGAGCTGAACGACGATCCAGCGCGCGCCCTGCCGCACGATGAGCGGCTCGGCCACGCCGAACTGGTCGATGCGGTTGCGGATGATCTCGATGGCCTGCGTCATGGCCTCGTTGAGGGTGGTCTTCGGGTCGAGCTTGTCGACCTGCAGCTCCATGACCATGTGCGTGCCGCCCTTGAGGTCGAGGCCGAGGTTGACGAGCCATTTCGGACGCTCGCGCAAGGCTTCGAGCTTGGCCCGCTCGATGGGATCAAGCTGATACCAGTTGACCGACGGGTAAAGGAGGAAAACGGAGCCGACGATCAGGGCGAGAAGCCCCAGCCACTTAGTCTGTGTCTTGGTCATGTCTATTCGATCCTTTGGAGGGCTTAAGAAACGACGACGCCGGTCTTGACGTCGGAGACGACGCGAGCGACGGCCGAGCGCGCCAGGGTGAGCTTGACGGTCTGGGAGAACTGCACCTCGAGATCCTCGCCTTTGAAGCCGGTGATCGTGCCGTAGAGGCCTCCCGTGGTGAGGACCTTATCGCCGGTCTTGAGGGCCTTGAGCATCTGCTCGTGCTCCTGCTGCTGCTTCTGCTGCGGCCGGATGAGCAGGAAGTAAAAAATCACGAAGATCGCGACGATCGGGGCCAGGTTGATCAGAGGGTTCGGGGCGGAAGGCATTCGTTCTCCTTATACTGGAGCGAAATCCTAGCAATTTTCCCGCAATACGGCTACACTGGCCCCTATGAAATCCCTCTTCGCGCTTTTGCTGCTGTGCGGCCCCCTGCGGGCCTTGGACGACGGCATGCGCAACTCCGCCGTCAAGATCTTCACGACCCATCAGAAAGCCGACTTCTACCAGCCCTGGCAGACGAACGCCCAGGACAACCTGTCCGGCTCCGGCGTCATCATCGAAGGCGACCGCATCCTGACGAACGCTCATGTCGTCAGCGACCAGATCTTCGTCCAGGTACGCCGCCCCGGCGACGCGCGCAAGTACGAGGCCACCGTCGAGTTCGTCGCCCACGACTGCGAGCTCGCGATCCTCAAGGTCAAGGACCCGTCGTTCTACAAAGGCGCCAAGCCCGTCAAGCTCGGCGTGCTCCCGCATCAGCGCGACAAGGTCGCCGTGTACGGCTTCCCGGCCGGCGGCGACGACCTCTCGATCACGGAAGGCATCATCTCCCGCATCGAGGTCATCGACTACTCCCACT
>JBBQVX010000222.1:0-2455 GCA_038211115.1 Elusimicrobiota bacterium
TTGACCTGTCCCGCGCCGGTCACCATGACGTTGGAGGGCTTCATGTCGCGATGGATCACGCCGCGCGAGTGGGCGTAGGTGAGCGCCTCCCCCATCGCGCGCGTCACGCGCACCGATTCGGCGACGTCGAGCCGGCCCTTCACCTGGACCAGGTCGTGCACGGTCTTGCCGTCGACATACTCGAACACGAGATAGACGTCGTCGCCTTCCTCGGCGATCGCGTAAATGTCGACGATGCTCGGGTGATGGAGCGAGGCGACCGTCTTCGCCTCGATGATGAAGCGGTCGCGCTCGCGGGGATTGAGGCGCAGCTCGTCGCGCATCTTCTTGATCGCGACGCGGCGGCCGAGGGACTTGTCCGTACCTTCGTAAACCATGCCCATGCCGCCGGCGCCGATCTGGCGCGCGATCTCGTACTGGCCGCGAATGAGCCCGCCGACGTTTCCGGCGACGGAGGCGGGGCCCGGCGTGGCGAGAGGAACGGTCGACGGAGCCGTCTCGGGGCCCGTCCGCTTCACGCGCGTGAACGCGGAGACGACGGTCTCCTTGAGGGGCGCCAGGACGGTGGCCAGCAGGCCCAAGGCGAGCAACAGGCCACCCAGGAGGCCGGCGCCGACGACGACGCCGAAGCTCTTGCCGCGTCCGGGAGCCGGCGCCGCGGGAGCTTTCCTCACGCCTTTCGCGGTTTCACCGGGGAAGAGGAACATCACGTCGGAATCGGAAGGGAGCTGCAGCTGGGCCGCGTCGTCCGCCGCCTGCCGGAAGCGCGGATCCAGCGCCGCCGCGCGGTTGATGTCGGCGAGCATCGCCGCGCGATCACCGAGGCCGGCCTCCGCGTGCGCCCGGTTGGCATAGCCCCAAGGGCTGCGCGGATCGGCCGCGATCATCAGGTTCGAGGTCGCGAGCGCCTCGCGATAGCGGTGCGTCCGGTTCTCCGACAGCGCCTTCGTGGTGAGGAGCGCCATGTTGCCCGGCGCGAGCGCTAAGCCTGCGTTCGCGTCCTTCAGCGCCTCCTCCCAGCGGCCGAGCCGGCCGTAGAGCTGCGCACGCAGATTGAGCAGAGCGGGGTTGTTCGGATTCTGAGCGAGGGCCTTGGTCAGGATGTCGAGGGCGCCTCCGGTATCGCCCAGCTTCATCGCGCTCATCGCGCCGCCTCGGGCCTGCTCGCCCGCCAGGCGCGCCGCGCCGGAGAGGGTGACCGGCGAAAGCGACGCGGACGCGGCGGAGCCGCCGGAACCGCCGAAGCCGTCGGAAGCGAAGCCGGACGGATTCAAGGCCGACGCCGCCGTATTGGCCGCGCCCATGCCCGCGGCGCCGGCGGCCGCGCCGTCCGCCCGCCCCGCCGCGCTGTAAAGGACGCCCATCGCGTTCTTGTTCTTCGGATCGAACTGCAAAGCCAGCTGCGCCAGCTGCGTCGCCTGGGCGTAGTCGCCGCTCTGCAGGGCGTTGGCCGCCCCGTCGGCGATCGCCGTCGGAGCGGCGGTCACGTTGCTGTGTACGATGTCGGCCCAACTCGGCCCGTCGGAACCTCCGGAATTATTGTTGGGATTGCCGTTCGGTGAGGCCCCGCCGCCGGGATTCTGATTATCGACGTCGCCGTTCGTGTTGCCGCCGGAGTTATTCCCGGAATTGTTCCCGGGGTTGTTCTCCGAGCCGTTACCCCCGACGCTCGCCGCCTTATAACTCGCCTTCCCGGCCTGGATCAAGGGCGAGTACCTTTGAAAAGGAAACATCGGGTTCACGTGGTTCGGATCCGCCATCGCCGTGGAAGCGCCGTCGTCGTCCTTCAGCGCGGCGAGACGCAGCGCGACGACCCCGTCGACCTCGAGTTTGTTTTTCTGGTAGAACTCAGAGTTGAAGGCCCGCTCGGTTTTCTCGCCCTCGCTGCTGATGTGGTCGACTTTCGCCGACCTCGCCTGGAAGCTCGTTTTCGTGTCCTTCATGACGGTGACGGCCTCTTTCGTCGGTTTGACGACGAACGCCTGAAACGCATCGCCGAGGTAGTCCGCTTCGATCCTATAGTTAGGCTGCCCTTCGATCTTGCCCAGGTGCTTGTCGAACTCAATCTCCGTCCGGTTGAGCACCTCCAGCGCCTTCGCCTGAGCCTGCGGATCCGGCAATTCCTTGATGACGTTCGCCCTGACATCGGCGAACTCCTGCTTGAGGGTCTTCAGCAGCTGATCGTCGGGAATCGTCTTTATCTTCAGCTTCGGATTTTGCGCGAGCGCGGGAAGCGAGACGACCGAGAGGAGGACGAAGAGAACGGCGGCGCGCAGTGGGCGGGGTCGGGTCATGGGGTCCTCAGACCGGATTGACGGATGAGCGCGCTCCCCCGAAAGCCGACTCGAGGGCGGAGGAAAAATCCTGCGGCGTGCGGTAGCGGTTCTCGGGATCGGCCTGAAACGCCTTGAGGAAGACTGGATCGAGCGATTCCGGGAGCCCGGCGATCGCGCGC
>JBBQVX010000223.1:0-2426 GCA_038211115.1 Elusimicrobiota bacterium
CGCCACGTGCTGGATGCCCGCGTTGTTGACGAGGATGTCGACGCGGCCAAGGGTCCGCTCGGCCTCCATGATTAGGGCCGCGACCTCCGCGGGCTTGCTCATGTCCGCGTCCTGGAAGGCGGCCGGGGCGCCCGAAAGCCGCTCGAGCGAGCCGCGCAGCGCCTCGATCTCCTTCGGATCGCCGAAGCCGTTGATCATGACCGAGGCCCCTTGCTGAGCGAGCGCGTTGGCGACGCCTAGACCGATCCCGCTGGTCGAACCCGTCACGACGGCCACTTTGCCCTTGAGCATGGCCTATTCTATCAGATGCCTCCGGACGCGAAAACTGTTGTCAACAACAGTTTTTGACCCCGGCGGCCTTTGCTAGAATGGCCTATGGCCAAGAAAGTCAAAGCTGACGCCTCCGGGCAGCCCTTTCAGTACCCGCTCAAGCGCGAGTATAAGGAGCCGGACTGGACGCGCCTGCCCGGCTATAAGAACGTCACCAAGGAGCAGTGGGAGTCGGCGCTTTGGCAGCGGCAGCACTCGGCCAAGAATCTCAAGGACCTCAAGGACGTGTTCGGCCCTTTCCTCACGGACGAGTTCGCCGAGGAGATCGTGCGGGACCAGAAGGAAAAGGCGACGATGTCGCTCCTCATCCCGCCGCAGATGCTCAACACGATGAACGAGAAGGATCTGAAGAACGATCCTGTTCGACTGTACATGATCCCGGTCATCTCCGACCGCCACCCCGAGTGGCCCAACCACCCGACGGCAAGCCGCGACAGCCTCCACGAGTCCGAGATGTGGGCGAGCGAGGGCCTCACGCACCGCTATCCCACGAAGGTGCTCGCCGAGATGATCGCGACCTGCCCTCAGTACTGCGGCCATTGCACGCGCATGGACCTCGTCGGCAACTCCGTGCCGCAGGTGCAGAAGCACAAGTTCGAGGGCCAGCCCAAGGACCGCTACGCGGCGATGCTCGACTATTTGCGCAAGACTCCCTCCGTGCGCGACGTCGTCGTCTCCGGCGGCGACATCGCCAACGTGCCGATCGCGCAGCTCGAGTCATTCCTGATGGAGCTGATGGACATCCCCAACATCAAGGACATCCGCCTCGCGACCAAGGGCCTTCAGGGGCTTCCCCAGCACTTCCTGCAGGACGAGGTGCTCAAGGGGCTCGAGCGCGTCTCGAAGCGCGCGTGGGACCGGGGCATCGACATCGCCGTGCACACGCACGTCAACCACGCCCAGCAGGTGACGCCGCTCGTCGGCAAGGCCGTTCGCAAGCTGCTCGAGATGGGGTTTAGAGACGTGAGAAATCAGGGCGTGCTTCTTCGAGGCGTGAACTCGACGCGCCAGGACATGCTCGAGCTGTGCTTCATGCTGCTCGACCACGCGAAGATCATGCCGTACTACTTCTACATGGCCGACATGATCCCGAACTCGGAGCATTGGCGCCTGTCGATCGCCGAAGGCATGAAGCTGCAGCACGACATCATGGGCTACCTGCCCGGCTTCGCGACGCCGCGCGTGACGGTCGACGTGCCGTACGTCGGCAAGCGCTGGATCCACCAGCTCGCGGATTACGACCGCGTGAAGGGCATCTCGTACTGGACGAAGGGCTACCGCACGGGCATCGAGGCCGACGACGCGGACGCGCTCACGCGCCGCTACGAGTACCTCGATCCGGTCTACACGCTGCCGCCCGAGGGCCAGGCGTACTGGAAGAAGGAACGCGAAGCCGTCAGCGCCGTTTAGCGCGAAGCGCCTAAATACAGCCGGACGCCCACGCCGCCGTCCACGCCCACGCCTCCGCCCTGCGTGAAGCGGAACACGGGGCCCATCTCGGCGAAGAATTCCATGGGCTGGCGCGTGAGCCGCCAGGACACGCCCGCGATCGTGCGCGCCGCGAACTCGACGTCGTCGCCCAGCTCGAAGCGCGGCCCTGCCCCAAGATAGAGGCCGAGCTTGCCCTCCTGAGGTTGCGGCAGCAGGTTCCAGGCGTGGTAGAGCAGGTCCCCCCACAACACGGTCGAGCCGCTGTAGCCGAGCCCGAGGTCGACGGCATAGACGGGGTCGAACCACAGCTTCGCGGTGGCTCCGATCGGATCGCCGGCGATGACGCCTACGCCGACCTCCTTGACGCGATTCTGAGCCGCGGCCGGGAGCGCCGCGAGGACGAACGTAAGAGCGAGAGCGAGCGGGATGATTTTCATTGCGGGAGTCTAATAAGTTTTACGCAAATGGCATCGAAGCGGCGGCCAAATGTTCGTCAAATACCCCCATGCCCTGGTACAAGGAGGCCGTTTTCTATGAGGTCCCGCTCAAGTCATTCTACGATTCGAACGGCGACGGCATCGGCGATATCGAGGGGCTCACGCAGAAGCTCGATTATCTCCAGCGTCTGGAGGTCGACTGCCTTTGGCTTCTGCCGATGTACCCAT
>JBBQVX010000224.1:0-2409 GCA_038211115.1 Elusimicrobiota bacterium
AAGCATTCCCCGGGGAATGCTCACGCCGCCGTTTAAACGAAGCGGCCGGCCCCCGCGAAGGGAGCCGGCCGCTCTCGGTTGAGCGTTGAGGTCGTTACGCCGGAACGGCGTGCCCCTTCCTGTTCTTGATCTCGTTCGTGATGAGGGGGAGCAGCTCGGAGTACTCACCCTGCACCGCGATCGACGCCATCTGCATGAGCGGGCAATCCTTGTCGGAGTTGATCGCCACGATCGTGCTCGACGAGGACATGCCGGCGAGATGCTGGATCTGGCCCGAGATGCCGACCGCCACGTACAGCTTGGGGCGGACCGTGCGGCCCGTCAGGCCGACCTGGTGGCGATAAGGGATCCAGCCGGAGTCCACCGCGCGGCGGCTTGCGCCGACGGCGGCGCCCAGCGCGTGCGCGAGGTCGAAGACGAGCTTGAAGCCGTCGGGGCCGCCGAGGCCGAAGCCGCCGGAGACCACCTTTTCGGCCGCGCCGAGATCGATCTCGCGGGAGGCCTCGGCCTGGAACGAGACGAACTCGCTCTTCGCGGCGGAAGGCTCATAAGAAACGGCCTCGATCGGAGCCGTCGCGCCCTTGGCCTCGGCGCGCGGGAACGTCATCGGGGCGACGGTCAGCACGGCGACGGGCGACTTGAACTCGACCTCGGCGACGAGGTTGCCGCCGTAGTAGCCGCGGCGGACCGCTCCGGAGGGCAGGATCTCGTAGACGTCGGTCGCGAGGCCCGCCTTGAGCAGGACCGCGAGGCGCGCGGCGACCGCGCGGCCCGCGACCGTGGATGGAAGGATCACGCGCGTGGCGTTGCACTGCGCGGCGGCCGCGGCGGCGGCCTTCGCGTAAGCCTCCTCGGTGAACTGCTCGAGCGACGCGTGCTCAACGACAAGGACCTTGTCGGCGCCGCGCGCCTGAAGGTCGGCCGCGAGCGCTTTCGCGTTCGAGCCGATCACGGCGGCGGTCAGGGGCGCCTTGAGCGCGTCCGCGAGCTGGCGGCCCGCGCCGAGGAGCTCGTACGACGCGGGAGACAAAGTGCCGCGCTGGGGAAGGGCGACGACGAGGATGTTGGCCATGTTAGATCAGCTTCCTTTCGACGAGGATGTCGACGAGTTTGGCGGCTTTTTCGGCGGACGTCGCGCCCTCGACCTTGAGGCCGGCGGGGCGGACGGGGGGAAGTGCTGCCTTGACGACGGTCGTGCCGGCGCCGGCGGCGCCGACCTGCGCGGGCTCAAGGCCGAGGTCGGCGGCGGTCCACTTCGGGAACACGGCCTTCTTCGAGGCCATCTTGCCCTTGAGCGAGGGCAGGCGCGGCTCGTTGATCTCCTTGACCGTCGAGACGCAGGCGGGCAGCGTGAGCTTCAGGGTGTCCACGCCGTCCTCCATCTGCCGCGACACGGTCGCGGAGGTCTCGTCGATCGCGTCGATCTTCTTGATCGCGGAGGCGCTCGCCCAGTCGAGCCAGGCGGCGGTCTGCGTGCCGACGACGCCCGCGCCGACGTCGCTCGTGTTCTTGCCGAAGATCACGAGGTGCACCGGCTTCTCCGCGTGCAGCTTCTTGATCGCGGCCGAGAGAGCGAGGCTCGTCGCGAAGGAGTCTCCGCCCTCGAACTCCGCTCCGCCGACGTGCGCGCCCGCGTCCACGCCGCGCGCGATCGCCTCGCGCAGGACGTCGGCGGCCGAGTCGGCGCCGACGGTCAGCGCGGTCGTAGTCGAGCCGGGGACGCGCTCCTTGAGGCGGACGGCTTCCTCGACGGCGAACTCATCGAAGGGGTTCAGGGCGGTCGCGACGCCGGCGATCTTCGGCTGGCCGGACGCGTCGACGCCGACGTTCACGCTCGACGGGGTGCTCTTTACGCAGACGACGATATGGAGTGCCATGGCCTCAGCATAGCAAAAACTTATAGAGTCGGTTAATGAGGGCCTCTGTCGGACTGTTGACGGCGGTGTTGTCGCTCGCGGCGGCCTTCGCGAACGCTCAGATCGACGACCAGAAAAGGCTTCTGCTCGAGGGCGGCTTCGAGGACGGGCTTGGCAGCCCCGGGCCGAACGGCGCCTACGCCTACCTGTATATGAACCGGCCCGGCGTCGTGGGGCCCGGCAGCGCGTTTCGCCTCGCGCTGGCGCCCGTTTACGCCGACATGGAGCTCGGCCTCCCGGGGATCTTCGGCACCAAGACCGACGCGGGCATCGGGTTCAGCGGCGGCGGCTACGCGTTCAGCCGCAAGGAGGTCGTGCGGGGCGACCAGCGCCTGGGCGAGTCCTTCATCGGGCACGGCGGCGGCCCTTCGCTCTCCCTGTACCCGAAGATCGGCAGTATCGGGCCCGTGCCGCTGAGCGGTGTCATCCGCGTCGCGGCCGCCTACACCGACTATCAGGCCACGGCCGTGACCGATCGTAACTTCGAGATTCC
>JBBQVX010000225.1:0-2406 GCA_038211115.1 Elusimicrobiota bacterium
CGATAGGTCAGGAACGCGGGCAGCGCGATCCACACGAGCCCGAGCGGAAGGCCCGAGGAGAAGGACTGGAGCGTGACGGCGCCGATCGAGCGCGACCTCGCCGCGGCGCGCAGGCTCGCCAGGGTCCCGACGCGCTCGCCCGCCATGGAGGCAGTCTACGATCCTTGACAGTCGAAACGCGCCGATGATCTTGTGTCGCCCATGCTGAACATCCTTGCCGCCCCCGCTCTCGCCGCCGGCCTCCTTGCCCTGCCGGCCGCGTCCGGCTCGCCCGCGCTCGCCCCCCTCGCCGGGATCTACCCGGACCTCGAGGCGCTTTACGTGGACCTGCACCAGACGCCCGAGCTCTCGCTCCACGAGGAGAAGACGTCGGCCAAGCTCGCGGCGCGCCTGAAGGCCCTCGGCTACGACGTCACCGAGAAGGTCGGCGGCTTCGGGGTCGTCGCCGTGATGAAGAACGGCAAAGGCCCGACGGTCCTGGTGCGCGCCGACATGGACGCGCTGCCGGTCCTGGAGAAGACGGGACTCCCCTACGCCAGCAAGGTGACCGTGAAGAACGACGCCGGGGTGGAGGTCCCCGTCATGCACGCCTGCGGCCACGACGTCCACATGACGTCGCTCATCGGCGCCGCGACGCTCCTGGCGAAAGCGAAGAGCCGGTGGCGCGGCACGCTCGTGCTCGTCGCGCAGCCGGCCGAAGAGGGCGGAAGCGGAGCGCAGAACATGTTGAAGGACGGGTTTCTGACCCGCTTTCCGAAACCGGACTTCGCCCTCGCGCTTCACGACAGCGCGACGCTTCCGGCGGGCCAGGTCGGCGTGACGCCCGGATACGCCCTGGCGAACGTGGACTCGGTCGACATCACGATCTACGGCCGGGGCGGCCACGGCTCCACGCCGCAGTCGACCGTCGACCCGATCGTGATCGCGGCTCGCACGATCCTGACGCTCCAGACGATCGTTTCGCGGGAGAACGATCCCCGCGACCCTGCGGTCGTGACCGTGGGCTCGATCCACGGCGGGACCAAGCACAACATCATTCCCGACGAGGTGAAGCTCCAGCTCACCGTGCGCAGCTACAAGGCAGCCGTCCGCAAGCGCCTCCTCGCGGCGATCGAGCGGGTCGCGAAGGCCGAAGCGGCGGCCGCGGGGACGCCGAGGCCTCCCGACGTCCGCATCACGATCGGAGACGACGCCACCTACAACGACCCGGCGATGGCCAAACGCCTGAGCGCGGCGTTTGCGAAGGAGTTCGGCGTGGGACGGGTGGTCGAAACGGAGCCGGTCATGGGCGCCGAGGACTTCGGAGATTTCGGCCGCGCGGCGAAAGTTCCGTCGGTCATCTTCTGGGTGGGCGGTGTGCCTCCGGGCAAGTTCGAGGCGGCGCAGAAGGGCGGCGCGCCCCTTCCCTCGCTCCACTCCTCGGAGTGGGCCCCCGACCGCGAGCCGACCCTGCGCACCGGAGCCGCGGCCCTGACAGTGGGAGCGCTCGAGCTGCTCGGCAAGCGCTGAGGGCCCGGGAGCTGCGGCACGGGATCTGCAGACTCTCTTCGCCGGAGGAACCCATGAACAAGGACGAACTCTCAGGCAAGAAGTCCAACATGAAAGGCCGCATCAAGGAAGCGGCGGGAATCGTGACCGGCAACGAAAAGCTCGAGCAGGAAGGTTCCGAGGAGCGCACCGAGGGCGCGGCGCAGGAGACGATCGGCAAGGCGCGACGCAAGGTCGGCGAGGCCCTCGAAGATCTGGGCAACAAGCTCAAGCGCTGAGGGTGGAGCAAGGCCGAAGCGAGGCCGATCACCGACGCAAGGGCCCGACGTTTACTTCGGCTGGAAGCCTGCCGACGGCGGGATGAACGCCGCGCTTCGCGCGACGTTGCCTACTGCCGGGGGTTTGCCTTCGGTGGCCGGCTGCCTCGCTCTCGCTCGGGATGACGGCTGAATTCCCAGGATGACGGGCGGATGCTCGATGACGGCGGGACGCTCGGATGACGGCGGGACGCTCCGATGACGGCAGGATGACCGCTGTATCACCGCAGGCGAATCTGCCTTAGGATCTCGCATGGCCAGCGTTCGCCCGCTCAAACGATCCCGCCCGGCGCCTCCGGCCCGGACGCGCCGGCCGCACGGCCAGAGCTTTCACGACGCGGCGGGCCTCTACGGCATCCCCCACTGGGGCAAGGGCTTCTTCCACGTTTCCGACGACGGTGATCTCGTCGTGCGGCCGACGCGGGAGGCGGGCCGCGGCGCGTCGCTCAAGAAGATCGTCGACGAAGCGGCGCTGCGCGGCATTTCGACGCCGATGGTCATCCGTTTCCCCCAGATCCTGTCGACCACCGTCGCCAACCTGAACGACGCGTTCGCGCGCGCCATCGACGAGTACGGCTACGGCAATGTCTTCCGGGGCGTC
>JBBQVX010000226.1:0-2291 GCA_038211115.1 Elusimicrobiota bacterium
GCTCCCGCCGCCGCGCCCGCCGCGCAGCCGGCGAATCCCGAGGACTTCGCGGTCAAGATCGCGGACATGCACTACGCGCCTTCGACCTCGCAGCTTCCGGAGAACACGTCCGCGATCCCCGCGTCCGACAAGCAGGTCGTCGGCCAGGATGACGCGCTCAAGGCGATCAAGTTCGGCCTGCAGATGCCGGGCCGCCACTACAACCTCTTCGTCGCGGGGCCCGACGGGTCCGGCCGCGAGACCGCGCTGCGCCACATGCTGCCCGAGATCGCCGCCAAGATGGCGACGCCCGGCGACCGCGTCGCGGTCACGAACTTTCAGGACAAGGAAAATCCGATCACGCTCGAGCTTCCGACCGGGTCCGGCCCCGCGTTCGCGAAGGCCATCCGCAAGTACGTCTCCACGCTGAAGCAGGTCATGCCCGAGGCGCTCAACTCCGGCGAGATCGGCACGGCGAAGAAGCAGCTCGTCGCCCAGATCCAGGCCGCCCAGGCGCAGCGCGAGGAGGCCTTCCAGGCCGAGGTGGCGCAGATCCAGCTCTCCGGCGGCTTCGGCGTCGAGTTCTTCTCCGAGGCGTCCGGCGAGGGCCGCATGATGATCGGCCTCAAGATCACGCGCGGCGGCCAGGCCGTCGATCCCGCGAAGGTCGACCAGGACGTCGCGGCGGGCGCGTACACGAAGGCCGCCTTCGAGAAGGCGAGCCGCGAGCGCGACCAGAAGTTCCCCGCGGTCATGGACCAGTTCAAGGCGATGATGGAGCAGGGCAACAAGGAGATGATGGCCGCCCAGCAGCAGATCGCCAAGATCGAGAAGCAGGCCGTCGCCACGATCATCTCGCAGGTCGGCCAGCCCCTCATGGCGCTCGCCGCGCCCCAGACGAAGCTGTCTCCCGAGATGAGCGCGCTTCAGGCGAAGATCGAGGCGTGGTCGTCGGGCTTCGAGTCCCGCGTCTCCGCCGTGCAGATCGACGGCTTCGGCATCGCGTTCATCCAGAACGGCAACAAGCTCATGGTGGCCTTCACGCACAACGGCGAGGGCCTCGACAAGACGAAGGTCGCGGAGCTCATGGCGAACGGCCTCACGGTCGAGCGCTTCACGGCGATCCAGGCCCAGCTCAAAGCGGCGGTCGACCCGCTGCTCGCCGAGTTCAAGGCGAAGAACCAGGAGTTCGCCACGGCGCAGCAGGCGCTCGCGAAGAGCCAGCCCAAGGCCGAGGTCACCCCCGAGGCCGCGAAGGCGATGGCGTACGTGAAGACGCTGCTGAGCTTCTCGGCGTCAAACCACGAGATCTTCATGGGCAAGATCGCGACGCAGTCCGACGACGACGAGTCCGGCGTGAAGGACGCGCCCGGCCAGAAGCCGATGGACGCGCAGGACTTCTTCGAGGTCAGCGTGATGTCGAGCAACGGCGGCAAGACGGGCGCGCCCGTCGTCTGGGTCAAGAGCCCGACGCTCGAGAAGGTCTTCGGCAAGGCCGACGACAACCGCCGCACGATGCTGATCCCCGGCGTGGGCCTCGTCAAGGGCGGCGCTCCGGGCGGCCCCACGCTCGAGGGCGGCGCGATCCAGCAGGCGCAGGACGGCTTCCTCGTGATGGATTTCATGGACGTGCTCCGCGCGCCGGGCCTCTACCAGGCGCTCATGGGCGCCGCGCGCTCCGGCGAAGCCTCGATGGTCGAAGGCGGCCTGCAGGGCCTCATGACGGGCAAGACGGACGCCTATCACGTCCCGAGCAAGGTCAAGATCGTGCTGATCGGCTCCCCGAGCCTGCGCATGATGGTCGAGCGCCAGGATCAGGACTTCGCGTCGAACTTCCAGTCCGCGGCCGACTTCGAGTCCACGCTGAAGGTCAGCGAGGAATCCGTGGCCGGCTACGTGCAGTTCTTTAAGAAGGCGGTCATGTCGCTCGCCTCCGAGCTCAAGCAGGACGCGACGAACCTGACGCAGGGAGCGATGAGCGCCTTGGTCGAGCACGGCGCGCGCCTGGCCGACTCCAATAAGAAGCTGACCGCGCAGTTCGGCGCGCTGTACGGCGTGGTGCGCGAGGCGACCTATTGGGCGCACGAGGCGGGCCGCAAGGAAGTCCGCCGCGAGGACGTAGACACGGCCCTCCAGACGCGCGTCGAGCGCGACGAGGTCTATCGCCGCCACATGCTCGAGACCTATAAGAACAACATCTTCGTCGTCGAGACCGCCGGCAAGAAGGTCGGCCAGATCAACGGCTTGGCCGTCATGGGCAGCTTCGGCGTCCCGATGCGCATCACCGTGGTGCCGTCCGCCGCGGCCGGAGC
>JBBQVX010000227.1:0-2276 GCA_038211115.1 Elusimicrobiota bacterium
CCGGCGGCGGTCCATGCGCAACCGATGCGCGATTTTTCCGGGACCTGGCAAATGGATTCTTCGCGCAGCCAGTCGGCTCAGCAGGGCGAACCGTTCAAGATGGTCACCTTCGTGATCTCGCAGAGCGCCGGGCAGGTGCGGATCGAAGCGACGCGCGGCAACGAAAAAGAGAACGTCTTGTATCCGCTGACGAAGTCGCGCGCCTCCCCCACCTCCGACGGCCGTGCTCAACCCGAGGCCTACTGGGAGGACGACCGCCTGGTCACGGTGACCCAGCGAACGGTCAGCGGTCAGACTGTCACCGTCAAAGAAGCCCACCGCCTCAGCGCGAGCGGTGCCGACATGACCGTCGAAACGACCGTCATCGTCCAGCATGGCTACTCGATGCCCGGCGCCAAGACCTACGGCACCTCGGAAGACGTCTTCACCAAAGTGAAGCCCTAAGACGTCCTCGCGAAACACCTTTCCTTCGGGGTTCTATGTCTGATCCGCGTAACGTCGCACACGCCAAGAAGGTAACGCAGGAAAAAAAACACCACGGCACGGGAGCGAGTCCGGAGGATGCGCCCGCCGTACAGCCTGGTAAGAAGCCATCGGTCGCGAAGAAGAAGAAGGACCCAGCCGGACCCGTCGCCGTACCCAACGAGACCGCGGCAGGCCAGATCGCCGTGCCGGCCGAGAGCTCCACGGTGAAGACGCCGGCGGCGCTGGAAGGCTCCCTCGTCGTCCTCGCGAAGCTCAAGGAGCTGGAGTTCCATTCGCGCGCAAGTCTCGAGCGGCTGGCGGAGCTGGCGCTGACAGTCGAGGACGAGTTGAAGCAGAAGGAGCTCGTCAGCCCTCTCGCCGAGGTGTACTCCGCACAGAGCGCCTTTCAGACGAAGCTCACAGCCCTGCTCGAGGCCTATAAGGCGGAGTGCGATCGCATGCAGGGTGAGAGCGTGTAATGTTCTGAACCAACCCGCCGCGTGACAATTGGTGATATCTTTCCCGCGGAGCGTTTGCCGCGGCTCCTTTCATTTCTTCATAGAGGCGGCCCATTCATACGCGGGGGTTGCCCCTATGGCCTGGTTTGCGCTCGGACGGGTAATGTTCGTCGCCGTGGTGGCTTACGCCGCCGCGCTGCTGCAGCCGCTCTCGGTTGGTCTGCCCGCCAACCTCGTGTTCGGGCTCGCGCTCGCCGCGCTCGTCGTGCTGTTCGAACGAGGCCTTCGGCAAACCGCCATCACCCGCGTGTTCGGCGCGCTCATCGGCTGCGCCATCGGCCTGGGCATCGCCCACCTGTTCACCTCCGGACTGTTCTGGGCGGACAACGGCGATCGCCGCGTCGAGTTTCTCCACAGCTTCGTCCTGATCGTCCTGCCGTACCTCGGCCTCGTCACGGGCGCCAAGCACGGTGAATGGCTGGAGCCCGCGCGGCTCGTCAGCCTGTTCCGCGCCGCCCCGCCGCAACGCCGCTACAAGATCCTCGACACCAGCGTGATCATCGACGGCCGGATCGCGGACGTGTGCGAGACCGGGTTCGTCGACGGCACGCTCGTGATTCCGCAGTTCGTGCTCAAGGAGCTGCAGCTCGTCGCCGACTCCGCGGACTCGAACAAGCGGAACCGCGGCCGGCGCGGTCTCGACATTCTGCAGAAGATTCAGAAGATGTCGGGGATCGAGGTCGTCATCTCCGACCTGGACTTCCCCGAGGTGAAGGAAGTCGATCTCAAGCTGATCGAGCTCGCGCGCGCGCTGCAGGGAAAGATCGTCACCAACGACTTCAACCTGAACAAGGTCGCGCAGCTGCGCGGCGTCGACGTGCTCAACATCAACGAGCTTGCCAATTCGCTGAAGCCGGTCGTGCTCCCCGGCGAGATCATGAAGGTCTTCATCCTCAAGGAAGGCAAGGAATACAACCAGGGCGTTGCCTATCTGGACGACGGCACCATGGTCGTGGTCGACAACGCGCGCAAGATGATCAGCAAGACGATCGACATCGTCGTCACCAGCGTGCTGCAGACGACGGCGGGGAAGATGATCTTCGGGCGCTATCTCGAAGCGGGGATGGGCGCGGGTGCGGCCACCGCCGCCGCGTCGCCGGCGCCCGAGCGCGTGGAGCGCGTCCGCTCCGCATCCCCGGCCGCTCCCGTCCTCCCGCAGCAGACGTAAACAAAAACCGCACGCCCGCGCGTCTTTAGAATGACGCCATGACGCGCCGGCCGGCAGACGGGGCCGCGGCCGATCGAATCGGCCGCGCGTACGACCGGTTCGCCGGCCCGCTCTACCGGTACGCC
>JBBQVX010000228.1:0-2215 GCA_038211115.1 Elusimicrobiota bacterium
TGAGGGCGCGTCCGTGGCGGCCTATCTGTCGTCCGGCACTTACGAGGGCCTCGTGCAGGGCCAGGACGGTCCGCGCGTGCGCATGAACTATCTGAACGCCGAGGTGCAGCTGTCGACGGGGGACTCCGTCTACACCTCGCCGACGAGCGCCACGTTCCCGCCGGACGTCCTCATCGGCCGCGTCGCGCGCGTCAATCCGCGCGACCCGTTCCTCACCTTCCAGTCCGTCGAGGTCACTCCCGCGGCCGACGCGTCGTCCCTTCAGGAGCTCATGGTCCTGCGCGCGAAGCCCGTCGAGGGCGAGGCGAAGCCGTCCGTGTACAAGCCGGTGTTCCCGACGATCGCCGTCGCTGCGTCGACCGGGACGGCCGCTTCCGCGGCGCCCGACGTCTCGACGACGACGGTCGCGCGGCCCCGGCGGCGCGCGGCGGTCCGCGTTTCGACGGCGGCCCCTGTCGCCGAGGACCCCGAGGAGCCCCGATGATCGGCTTCATTCGCGGCATCATCCTGTTCATCGGCGCGATGTTCCTACAGTGGTGGTGGAATACCCATTTCGCGTACTGGGGCGCGGCGCCGCAGTTCCTGCTCGTGCTGACGATCCTCATCGCGGCGCGGCGAGGGCCGATCCTGGGTATGCTCGCCGGCTTCGGCTGGGGCCTGTACCTCGACGTCGCGCGCGCGGAGCTGTTCGGCGCGAGCGCGCTCATCATGACGCTGGCCGCTTACTTCGTCGGCGTCGCCCGCCGCCAGATCGACCTGCGCGCGGCCGGGCCGCTCGCCGCGACGACCTTCCTGTTCACGTGGGCCGGCTTCATCGGGCTGGGCCTTCTCGGCCTGGCGTTTACGAAGAGCTTCGAGTGGAGCGGCTGGATCTCCATCCTGCTGACTCCTTTCCTCAACGCCGCGGCGGTGACCGTCGCGGCGGTCATGTGGGACGCGCGGGGGGACCGGTGAGCCGCGGAGGCGACGTGCCCCAGGAGCGCTTGGAGATTCTCTGGTACTGCATCGCCGCCGCGGGCGTCGTGCTCGGCCTGCGCCTCGCGCAGATGCAGCTCGTCCAGGCCGCGGAATGGCGGCAGGCCGCCGAGCGCAACCGCTCGCAGATGATCCATCAGAACGCGCCCCGCGGCCGCATCTACGACCGAAACGGCGTCGCCGTGGCTACGAACGCGCCCGCGTTCTCCCTGATCTTCCTTCCCGGCAAGGACCGGCGCCGCCAGGACCTGAAGCCGCTCGCGCAGGAGCTCGGCCGCCAGCTCGGCAAGGATCCGGACCAGCTGCTCGAGTCTCTCGAGCAGGCCGCCCGCGAGGAAAGCGCGATCCGCCTCGCCGAGAACCTGCCCACGCAGACGATGTTCCGGCTGTCCGAGCTCAAGACGATCTATCCCGGCGTCGACCTCATCGTCGAGGCGCGGCGCTACTATCCGTTCGGGCGGTTCGGGAGCCATCTCATCGGCTATATGGGCAAGATGGGCCAACGCGAATGGCGCGAGCGCAAGCAGAAGGGCTACCGCGTCGACTCGCGCACAGGCCGTCTCGGCGTCGAGAAGATTTTCGAGGACGAGCTGCGCGGCCGCGACGGCGGCCTGCGCATGGAGGTCGACGCGCAGGGACGCCTCAAGCGCGTGCTCGATAAGATCCCGTGGGAAGCCGGGAGCAACATCCATCTCACGATCGACGCGGCCGTGCAGCGCGCGGCCGACGATGGGCTGCGGGCCACGGCGACGGGGCGCGGCGCGGCCGTCGCGATCGACCCCCGCAACGGCGACCTGCTCGCGATGAGCTCCTTGCCGGATTTCGATCCGAACGAGGTCAAGAGCACGGTGCTCGATCTCGCCGAATTCAACAACGCGATCTCGGGCGCGTATCCCCCGGGCTCGACGTTCAAGCCCATCGTCGGCTTGGCGACTTTGAGCGAGGGCCGTGCGACGCCCGACGACGCGGTGTACTGCCCGGGCCACTTCGAGCTCGGCGGACGCACGTTCCTCTGCTGGGAGCACAAGGGCCACAAGCGCGTCTCGTGGCTGATGGGCTTGGCGCTTTCCTGCGACGTCTACTTCTACACGATGGGCCTCAAGGTCGGCGGTGCCGCGATCGAGCGCTATGCGAAGGCCTTCGGACTCGGTCAGAAGACGAATCTCCCGGCGTTCAAGGGCGAGAAAGCCGGCCATCTCTTCGGCCCCGAGACCCGCAAGAAGGCGGGGAAGAATTATTG
>JBBQVX010000229.1:0-2212 GCA_038211115.1 Elusimicrobiota bacterium
GAAGTAGATCCCGTTGACGATCCCCTCGACCGCCTGGTCGAGCGCGGCGTCGTCGAAGATGATGTTCGCGGCCTTGCCGCCGAGCTCGAGCGTCAGGCGCTTGCCGGTGCCGGCGAGCTCGCGCTGGATCGCCTTGCCGACGCCGGTCGAGCCGGTGAACGCGATCTTGTCGACGTCCGATTCCACCAGTGCCGCGCCCGCGCGGCCGTCGCCGGTGACGATGTTGACGACGACCGGCGGCAGCTCCGCCTGGCGCAGCACGTCGCAGAAGAGGAGCGCGGTCAGCGGCGTCGTCTCGGCCGGCTTCAGGACGACGGTGTTGCCCGCGGCGAGCGCGGGCGCGATCTTCCACGAGAGCATCAGCAGCGGGAAGTTCCACGGGATGATCTGGCCCGCCACGCCGAGCGGCTTGGGCGTGCGGTTCGGGAAGGCGTACTCGAGCTTGTCGGCCCAGCCCGCGTAGTAGAAGAAGTGCGCGGCGGCGAGCGGCAGGTCGACGTCGCGGCTCTCCTTGATCGGCTTGCCCCCGTTCAGGCTTTCGAGCACCGCGAACTCGCGCGCCCGCTCTCGCCGCGGGCAACACCGTCGTGCTGAAGCCGGCCGAGACGACACCGCTGACGGCGCTCCTCTTCTGCGACGTGCTGCGCCAGGCCGAGCTGCCGCCGGGCGTCGTCAACATCGTCACCGGCGACGGACGCGCTGGTGCGGCGCTCGTCGAGAGCGAGGTCGACAAGATCGCGTTCACCGGCTCGACAGAGGTCGGCAAGGCGATCCAGCGCCAGGTCGCCGGCAGCGGCAAGCGGCTCACGCTCGAGCTCGGCGGCAAGGCGGCGAACATCGTCTTCGACGACGCGGCGATCGACGGCGCAGTCGAGGGGATCGTCAACGGCATCTACTTCAACCAGGGTCACGTGTGCTGCGCCGGTTCGCGGCTCTTCGTGCAGGAGTCGGTCGCCAACGAGGTGATCCGCAAGCTGAAGCAGCGCATGACGACGCTGCGTGTCGGCGACCCGCTCGACAAGAACACCGACGTCGGCGCGATCAACTCGCGCATGCAGCTCGACAGGATCGAGGAGCTCGTCGAGGCGGGCAAGCAGGAGGGGGCGGAGCTCTACCAGCCGCCGTGCGTCCTCCCCGAGAAGGGCTACTGGTTCGCGCCGACCGTCTTCACGAACGTCGCGCAGAGCCACCGGATCGCGCAGGAGGAGATCTTCGGGCCGGTCTTGAGCGTGCTTACGTTCCGCACGCCCGACGAGGCGGTCGAGAAGGCGAACAACACGCCGTACGGCCTGAGCGCCGGTGTGTGGACGGAGAAGGGCTCGCGCATCCTCTGGATGGCGCAGAACCTGCGCGCAGGGGTCGTGTGGGCGAACACGTTCAACCGCTTCGACCCGACCTCGCCTTTCGGCGGCTACAAGGAGTCGGGCTTCGGGCGCGAGGGCGGGTTGCACGGGATGGAGCCGTACCTCGATCTCGACGGCGCGGAGACATTCGGCGGCTGAGCGTGCCCGGCGCGATCCCGGTCTCGGGCGTCAGCGAGCTCGTGCTGGAGGTGCTCGACCTCGAGCGCGCGGTCGCGTTCTATCGCGACCTGCTCGGCCTGCCGCTGATCCGCCGCTCGGACGACCGCGCGTGGGTGATGGCTGGCGAGCGGACGCGGATCGGCCTCTGGACGCCTCAGGTCGGTCTCGCGCGCGGCCGGGGCGGGCTGCACGTCCATTACGCGCTGCACATCGCGGACGAGGCGTTCGACGCAGCGGTCGAGCGCTTGGCAACGAACGGCTACGTACCCGAGCTGATCTCCTTCGACGACGGCGACCGCGGGCGTGCAGCGTACGTCGACGATCCAGACGGGAACGTCGTCGAGTTCTGGACGTGGGACGTCGCGGGCGAGCTCGACCTCCGTGAGTGAGGTGACCGTCGAGGTGCGGGCGGCTACGACGACCGACGAGGACGCGCTGGCGGCGCTCGACGGGGCGACCTGGTCGGCCCTTTCGAGCCCCGGCCCGGCGCCGCCCGCCACACGGCCGTTCTTCGACGATCGAGCCGGCCCGGACAGCGTCCTCGTTGCGACCGCGCATGGAGCCGTCGTGGGCTACGTGCGTCTCGAGCCGCCGACGCGCCTGTCCTCCAACGCGCACGTGCTGCAGATCACGGGGATCGCCGTCGATTCCGGCTGGCAGGGCCTCGGTGTCGGTCGGGCCCTCGTCGA
>JBBQVX010000230.1:0-2196 GCA_038211115.1 Elusimicrobiota bacterium
CGTCGAGTACCGCATCGCGGAGCGCATCAAGCAGATCAAGGCCGCGGGAGTCCCGTGCGCGATTTCCACGATCCCGCAGAACGCGGAGAAGTACGGCCGCCTTGCGATGGAAGCGGGGGCCGACATCTTCGTCGTCCAATCGACCGTCACGACCGTGCGCCATAAGGCGACCAAGTACGAACCGTTCGATATCACCAAATTCTGCAAGACGATGAAGATCCCCGTGATCGTCGGCAACTGCGTGACGTACTCCGTCGCCACCGAGCTCATGGAAGCCGGCGTCTCGGCGCTCTTGATCGGCGTGGGACCGGGAGCCGCCTGCACGACGCGCGGCGTCCTCGGGCTAGGCGTGCCGCAGGTGACGGGCACGGTCGACTGCGCCGCGGCGCGCGACTTCCACTTCAAGCGCTCGGGCCGCTACGTCCCGATCATCACGGACGGCGGCATGTCCACGGGCGGCGACATCTGCAAGGCGATCGCCTGCGGCTCCGACGGCGTCATGGTCGGCTCGGCTTTCGCGCGCGCGAAGGAAGCGCCGGGCCAGGGCTTCCATTGGGGCATGGCCACGCCGCACGCCAACCTGCCGCGCGGCACGCGGATCCAGGTCGGCATCACGGGCACCCTCGAGGAGATCCTTTACGGGCCGTCGCGCCTCGACGACGGCTCGCAGAACCTCGTCGGCGCCCTGCGCACCTGCATGGGCTCCGTCGGTGCGTCCACGATGCGCGAGATGCAGACGACCGAGATCATCATCGCCCCCTCGATCAAGACGGAAGGCAAGATCTTCCAGAAGGCCCAGCGCATCGGAATGGGGAAGAACTAGAATGACCGCCTCCGCCGTTCTCGATACCGAGAAGATCTTAATCCTCGATTTCGGGAGCCAGTATACCCAGCTCATCGCGCGAAGGCTGCGCGAGCTCGAGGTGTACTGCGAGATCCTGCCGTATAAGGCGACGAAGGCGCAGATCCAGGCAGCGAAGCCCGCGGGCATCAGCCTCTCGGGCGGGCCCGCGTCCGTGCACGAGAAGGGCTCGCCGCGGCCCGACAAGTTCGTGTACGAGGCGGGCGTGCCGGTGCTCGGCATCTGCTACGGCATGCAGCTGCTCGTCGAGCTGCACGGCGGCAAGGTCGTCCCCTCCAAGAAGCGCGAGTACGGCCACGCCGACCTCGAGATCGTCGCCGAGAGCCCGCTGTTCGCGGACCTTCCCAAGCACCTGCAGGTCTGGATGAGCCACGGCGACAGCGCGGAGCGCCTGCACAACGGCTTTCGCGTGGACGCGCGCACGGGCTCGGCGCCCTATGCCGCGATCTCCGATGAAACGAAGCGGCAGTACGGCATCCAGTTTCATCCCGAAGTGGTGCATACCCCCCTCGGCTCTAAGGTCCTCGAGAATTTCGCGCGTCGAATCTGTAAATTCGAGCAGCGTTTCACCATGGCCGGACTGCTCGAATCCTCGGTGCAAGGAATCAAGGATCAAGTCGGCGCTGGCAAGGTCGTCTGCGCGTTGTCGGGCGGCGTGGATTCGACCGTCGCGGCGACGCTGATCTCGAAGGCGATCGGGGAACGGCTCTACTGCATCTACGTGGATACCGGGCTCGGGCGGCACGGGGATAGGGAGCGCGCGGAAAAAGTCCTTGGGCAAGAGCTAAAGCTGAACCTTAAAGTCGTCGATGCCTCCAAACTTTTCCTCGGCCGATTAAAGGGCGTCTCGGACCCGGAGCGTAAGAGAAAGATCATTGGGAAGACATTTATCGAGATTTTCGATAAAGAGGCGAAACGGATTAAAGGGGTAACCTTCCTGGCCCAAGGGACGTTATATCCCGACGTCATTGAGTCCGTATCGGTGCACGGCCCGTCCGTTGTGATCAAATCGCACCACAACGTCGGCGGCTTGCCCAAAAAGATGAAACTTTCCCTCGTTGAACCCCTTCGAATGCTGTTCAAAGACGAAGTCCGGCGCCTTGGTAAAGAGCTCGGCATTTCGTCTGAGCTTCTTGGACTCCACCCCTTTCCCGGACCCGGCCTCGCGATCCGCGTGCTGGGAGCCGTGACTCCGGCTTTGCTGAAAACTTTACGTGACGCGGACCTCATCATGCGCCAGGAGCTCAAGGCTTCCGGCTGGTACGACAAGGTTTGGCAGTCGTTCGTCGTGATCCTGCCGAGCGTGCGCTCGGTCGGCGTGATGGGCGACGGGC
>JBBQVX010000231.1:0-2192 GCA_038211115.1 Elusimicrobiota bacterium
AGAAGAAAGTTCCGGGCGTCAACCAGGGCATGATCCAGCCTAAGGCCGGCTTCGGCTTCGCCGAAGGGCTGAGGGCGATCCTGCGTCAGGACCCCAACGTCATCATGGTCGGCGAAATCCGCGACCTGGAGACGGCCGAGATCGCGGTGTCGGCTTCGCTGACCGGCCACATGATCTTGACGACGCTGCACACGAACAGCGCCCTCGGCGCCATCACGAGGCTGTTCGACATGGAGCTCGAGCCGTTCCTGATCGCCTCCGCCCTGACCGCCGTCTCCGCCCAGCGGCTGGCCCGACGGGTGTGCACGGCGTGCGCCCAACCGTATGAGGCCACGCCCGCCGAGGTCGCCGAAGTCGAGCACCGCGCGAAGAACGCCGGGATCCGCATCCCCGACGGCCTTCTCAAGAGCCTGAAGCTCGGGGCCGGTTGCGGAGCCTGCAGGATGAGCGGGTATCAGGGCCGCGTCCTGCTTTTCGAGTATATCGCTATCACGACGACGCTGCGCTCGATGATCCTGAAAAAGGCGGGGCTCGACGAGCTGCGCGCGGCGGCCATCAAGGACGGAAGCGAGCCCCTCATCTCCGACGGGCTGCGCAAGGCCGCCGAAGGAGTCACCTCGCTCGCCGAGGTTTTCCGCGTCGTCGACTCGATCGACTAGTGGGCCGAAGGCCCTAGCGGCCCCTCCGGCCCGGCCCAGTCCTTCTCTAGGCCTTCTTCGTATCGTGATCCGCCCCCATGGACCCATACGGTACGCCTCCAGGAGGAATAGAATCACGACGAAATGAAACGATCCCTTTCCTCTTGTCTCTCCGCTCTCATTATCCTCTCCACGCCCGGCCTGGCGCCTTATCAGGTCCTCGCCCAGAACATCGCGCGTCCCGCCGCCCGCGTCGAGCTTCTGCCCGCGCTGACGAACCCGGGTGCCACCCCCGGCTTGTCCCCCCTCTCGTATTCTCCGGCCGCGCTGACGGCCCCGCTCCTGAACGCGCCCTCATACACTGCGCGCACCGCTCCGCTTCTCGTCGCTCCAGCGCTCGCCGTCTCCGTCGTGCCCGTCGCGTCCGCCGACGCTCTCAAGCCCGTGACCACGATCCCGGTCGCCGCGAAGCCCGTCGTGAACGCCGCGCAGGCGCTTCGCGCGCTGACCGCGACGCCCAAATTGTCGGAGAACGCGCCCGCGCTCCAGGGCTTCTACGACGCCGGCGCCTCGCACGGCGAAAACGACACCGCTCCGACGCTGTCGGCCGCGTCGAAGGAGTCCGACTCCGGCCTGACGCCGTGGCTGCCCGCGGCGCGCCGGGAAACCTCCGTGATCGGCGCGGCCCGCACGCCGAAGGGCTACGTCCGTGCGTTCGCGCGCCGCGTCGCGGACGGCTGGCCGTACCTGCTGATCGGCGCGGTCGCCGTGCTCGCCCATCATTTCATCGGACCCGAGGCCGCCTTCGCCGTGCTGATGGCCGCCGGTCCCTGCGCCGCGTTCCGCGCGATGCAGGACGGAGAGGCGCTGCGCCTCGGCATCAATGACGAGGAGAACCGCAAGAAGGCGATGGAGGAGATGCAGACGATCCTCCGTCAGTTCGGCCGCGACGCCGCGAAGGAGGGCGAGAGCAACCCGGAGATCCAATCGCGCGTCGACGCGGAGATCATGACGCGCAGCGCGCTCCAGGGCGTGACGCACGCGCTCGAGCATTTCCTCAAGATCATGCGCGCCGAGGACATGGACCTGCCCGCCGCCCGCCTGCGCTTGAACCAGCTCGTCCGCTCGGCCGTCGTCGGCGCCCTGAAGGCCAACGGCATGCCCGGCGACGACGAGGAGACGATCCAGAAGATCCTCGACAAGACCGGCCTCGTGAAGAAGGTCACTGATTGGGAGATTCGCCACACGGTCGTCGAATCGATGCTCGCCGCCGTGCGCGAGGAGAAGAAGAAGGGGACGAAGACGGCTCCCCCCGCCTCCGGCTCGGCCGCGGCGAAGAAGGAGAAGGGCGATGCGGCCGGCGCCGTGAACGCGCCCGCGCTGTGGCACCGCCTGTTCGGCGCGCCCGCGAAGGGCGACCCCGCGCCGGCTGGCAAGCAGCCCGAGTTGCCGCCGCTGCCCGACACGCCGATGGTCCATCACCTCCAGCTCGCGGGCTACGCGCGCGAGGAGATCGAATTCTTCCTGAGCGCGACGCGCGACGTCGCCGAGACC
>JBBQVX010000232.1:0-2185 GCA_038211115.1 Elusimicrobiota bacterium
CGGCCAGAGAGCTACGGCGCCTGGCATGACGCGGTCCCCGAAGAATTCGTGTTCTCGGTCAAGGGACCGCGCTTCATCACGCACATTAGGCGCCTGAGGGACTGCCGCGCTCCGCTCGCGAACTTCTTCGCGTCGGGCGTCCTGCGGCTCGGCCGCAAGCTCGGCCCGCTCCTCTGGCAGCTGCCGCCGAGCTTTAAGTTCGAGCCCGCGCGCCTCGAGGAATTTTTGGCGCTGCTTCCGCGCACGACGTTCGAGGCCGCGAAGCTCGCGCGGCGCCATGAGGAGCGCATGAACGGCCGCTCGTGGATGCGGGCAGAGGAGGACCTGCCGCTGCGGCACGCGCTCGAGGTGCGGCACGCCTCGTTCAAAACGCCCGAATTTATCGAGCTGCTGCGCCGCCGCCGTGTCGCGCTCGTCACGGCCGACACGGCGGGCAAGTGGCCTTTTTTCGAGGAACGAACCGCGGATTTCTCCTACGCGCGCCTTCATGGCGACGAGGTTCTTTACGCAAGCGGCTACACGCCGGCCGCCCTGCGCGTCTGGGCGGGGCGCGTCAGGGCTTGGAGCCGCGATAATCGCGACGTTTACGTCTACTTCGACAATGACGCGAAGGTGCGCGCGCCCTTCGATGCGATGTCTCTCATGAGCCTGCTCGGGCTCGGACCGAGGCCCCGGGCGTTCCCGGTGAAGGCTACTCGTTCCCGGCGGTTCCCTCGCCGTACAGCGTCTCGCTCAGCGATGCCATTTCCTCGTATTCGGCGAGGGACTGGAGCTCCGCGGCGTGCTCCTGCTCGGGAAGCGCCTCGGCGGCCCACGGCTTGAGCACGACCTTCACGCAGCCGTCCTTCTTGTCGTTGAACATCTTATAGGCGGCGGGTCCGTCGTCGAGCGGCACGCGGTGCGTCACGATGTCCTCGGCCGTGTATTCGCCCTTCATCGCGAGATCGAAGACCTTGTCGAGGACGGCCTGCGCCGGCGCCTGGCCGGCCCGCAGCGTGAGCCCCTTCTCGAAGATCTCATCGAGCGGAAAGTTGTTCGCGGGGCTCAGGTAGACCCCGATCGCGCTCACGATGCCGCCGCGCCGCACGCTCTTGATCGCCTGCCTCAGCACGCGGATCGACCCGACCTGAATGTGCAGCGCGTTGCCCACGCTCTCGAGCACCCCGTGCTCCGCCTCCATGCCGACCGCGTCGATGCACGCGTCGGCGCCGCGCCCCTGCGTCAGGCTTCGGATCACCTCGATGGGGTCCGACTCATGCGGGTCGATCGTCTCGGCGTCCGCGACCCTCTTCGCGAGCTTACGCCGGTAATCGAGCACGTCGACGGCGATGACGCGTCCCGCGCCCAGCAGGCGCGCGGCCTTCATCGCCATGAGGCCCACGGGTCCGCAGCCGAACACGGCGATCGTCTGCCCGCGCTTGATGTCGCACCATTCGGCGGCCACCCAGCCGGTCGGCAAGATGTCGCTCAAGAACAGCGCGCGCTCGTCGGGCACGCCTTCGGGGATCTTGCGCGGCCCGATATCCGCGAACGGCACGCGCACGTATTGCGCCTGGCCTCCGCTATAGGGCCCATAAAGATCCGTGTAGCCGAACAGCCCGCCGCCCTTGTCCTTCTTGCCGTCGGGGCCGTAGTGCGCCGGATTCGACTTCTCGCAATGGCCGGGCAGGCCGCGCTCGCAGAACCAGCAGTGGCCGCACGAGATCGGGAACGGAACGACGACGCGGTCTCCGGGCTTGAGGTTTACCACCTGGGAGCCGACCTCCTGGACGATGCCCATGAACTCGTGGCCAAGCACGAGCGGCTTCTTCTGCGGGGCGTAGCCGTTATAAATATGGAGGTCCGAGCCGCAGATCGACGAGGAGGTGACCTTGATAATGGCGTCGGTCGCGTTTTCGATGACGGGGTCGGCTACGTACTCGAGACGGATGTCTTTCGGCTTATGGAACACGAGAGCTTTCATAAGATCGCCTCCATTTGGCCTCAGTATAAGGCCGCGAAAGCGGGGCCGCCAGGAACGCTTTTGTCATCTTTTCTCGACTGAAAATAAAGCGACGATTGTGCTAGACTGCGGACGTGAAAGCCCTGCTCCTGCTGGCGCTTCTGGCTTCGCCTTCCTGGGCGGGCGTCGTCATGCCCGTCGAGAACGGCGGCGCTCCCGCGGGCACGTCCGGCTCGGCCGTCC
>JBBQVX010000233.1:0-2185 GCA_038211115.1 Elusimicrobiota bacterium
GGGATGGTCCACGCGGCCTCGTTGACCTCGCCCGCCTCGGTGGCCGCGGCGGCCTCGTAGGAGGCGTCGTCGCCGGCCTCGGTCTCGACGCCCGCGTCCGTGTCGTCGCCCGCCTTAGTCAGGCTTTGCGCCCGCAGGACGGGGCTCTTCTGAAGGCGCGCGCCCATCGCGAGAAGGCGATGCGTGCGAGCGCGCTTGCACAGCAAGGCCCCGCGCTCCTTCGGTGAAGCTTTGTCGAGTTGGCGGCTCAACGAGCGCTGGCGCCCCAGCATGCGCTGATAGCTGCTCTCCACGGAGGACGACGCCGCGTCGGTCTCGGAGCCGGCTTCGTCAGCGGCGTCCTCGGCGGAGGCTTGCACCGGCGCGCCTGCGCCGCCGGATTTCCCCGTGAGGCGAACCATCCAGCCGGTGAATTTGCCGGTCCTCGGGTTGACGAAAAGGCCGTCCTTCGCGTAGAGGAGCTTCTTGCGCGCCGCGGCGCCCTCGGAGCAAGCGCCGGGCGTCTTCATCGCGAGCGTGTAGTCCACAACAGCCAAGGTCCGGTACGTCGAGTACAGCGCGCGGCGGCGTGTCGAGAATTGCGGCAAATAGGATTTTGGCACAACCTTCGCGAGCACGCGCTTCATTTCAGGATCGTCGTACTGGCCGACGTTGCGGAAGAACTCAAGCCCGCGCGCGAGACCGAGCAGGCGGGCCTGCGTCTGGGCCAACGTCATCCGCCGAGCTGGAGCTGAGGAGCCGACCTCCTCGGCGCCGGCCTCGTCGGCGACTTCATAGCCCGCCTCCGCCGAGGCCGGGTACTCGGCGTCGGCCGCCGCGATCTCGCGCGCCACGCAACGACAGAGGGGATTCGCCGACTCGGTCAGATCACCGGCGTCCTCCTGCGCCAACGAAGAAATCGGAAAAGAAGAAAGAGCGAGCGAAGCGGCGAGCACAAGGCGGGGAATTCGTGAAATTCGCATATCGCGGCAGTGTATCCCCGCCGCCGGAGCGTGTCAATGGCGCCGCGCCCCGCGATGTTCTATCCTCCGTCATGGACAACGCGGCGCTTCCAGGCTACCCCGGCACGCGCGGCCTCAATTTCTGGGAGGCCGACGAGTCGCTCCGGAACGTCGCGAGCCCCATGCTCACGCCGCAGGGGATCGCTCGCGCCTCCGAGTTCGGCGCGTACGCCGGACGCACGCTCGACGCGCTGATCGACACATCTCACAAGACCGAGAACCTGCCGCGGCTCGTCGACGGCGCGGTGCGCTACTGCGTCGAGCAGGTGGAGGCCCGGCGCGGCCTCGCGCGCGCGATCTACGGCGGGCCCGGCCCCCTGACCTTGACCGAGCGCATGACGCGAGCGGTGCTCGCGAACTACTGCGGCGAGGGCGGCATTACCTGCCCCCTCGCGATGACGGACGGGCTCATCGGCTTGCTCGAGAAGCGCGGCACGGGCGCCCAGATGCGGGAGTTCCTCCCCCGGCTGAAATCCGACGACCCCGAGTGGGCGCTCACGGGCGGCCAGTTCGTCACCGAGCGGCAGGGCGGCTCGAACGTCGGCGCGAACGAGACGACCGCGACGCCGAATTCCGACGGGACCTGGACGCTCAAAGGAACGAAGTGGTTCTGCTCCAACCCGGGCGAGCTCTGGGTCACGACCGCGAAGACGCCGGAGGGCGTCGTGGCGCTCTTCCTCGTCAAGCGGAAGCTCCCCGACGGCGCGCTCAACGGCCACAAGATTCTTCGGCTCAAGCCTATCGGGGGCACTCGCGGGAAAGCGACCGTCGAGGTCGAGTACACGGGGGCGCGCGCCGAGATGATCGGCAAGCCGCGCGAGGGCCTCGTGCTGCTCGTCAACGAGATCCTGGGCGTGTCGCGCCTGCACGTCGCGGCCGCCGCGCTCGGGTTCGCGGGCCGCGCGGTGCTCGAGGCGCGCACCTTCGTCGAGTGGCGCACGGCGTACGGCAAGCCGCTGTCCGAGATTCCGTCCGTCGCCGGGCGCATGGCCTTCATGGAGGCCGTGCATGGCGGCATGCTTTCGGCGTTCTACGCGGGGCTCACGAAGTAGGAATTTTTAACGCACATTCCGCCAAATTCCCCCTCACCCGATCAGCGTAACCCCCCTTCCCCGCCTTCGCAAGAGCCCCCACCTACGCCGCGGCCGCTCGTTTTCGCCCGCCGAGCGTCTCACCACGAATTT
>JBBQVX010000234.1:0-2161 GCA_038211115.1 Elusimicrobiota bacterium
GGTCCACGGAGCCCGCGACGCGCCGTGCGGCGGCCGCGCGAAGCAGCTCGGCGAGCGTCATGGAAGTCTCTAGCGCCTCGCCGTCGCGAGTGCGGGGTCGGCGGGACGGTCGGGCGGCAGGCCCTCGAGCGTCAGCAGGCGGCTGCCGACGCGCGCGAAAATGGGCGCCGCGACGAGGCCGCCGTAGTAGGCGCCCTTCGGCTCGTGCAGGACGACGAGGATCGTCCACCTCGGCGCGGAGGCCGGCAGGAAGCCCGCGAAGGAGGCCGTGTAGGCCGTGGAGGAGTATTTATGGGTGAGCGGGTCGATCTTGTGGGCGGTGCCGGTCTTGCCCGCGGCGCGGTAGCCTTTGATGGCCGCGCTGGCCGCGGTGCCGCGCTCCACGACGCCCTCGAGCATCGACGCGATCTCCTTGACCGCGCGCTCGGATGCGACGCGGCGGACCTTGACCGGCGGCTTGCCGTCGGCGAAGAACTTCGGCTCCCACAGCGTGCCGCCGTTGGCGATCGCGGAGTACGCGCCCAGCATCTGCAGGGGGCTGACGGCCATGCCGTAACCGTAGGAGGAGACGGCGAGGCCGACTCGGGTCAAATCCGAGAGCGGCTTGAGCTCGCCGGCGCTTTCGCCGGGCAGCGGAGCGCCCGTCTTGGCGCCGAAGCCGAGAGCGCGCGCGAGCCGGTAGAAGCGCGACGCCCCCACGCGTTCGACCACCTTCGAGATGCCGATGTTCGACGACTTCTCCAAAATTTGAGTGAGCGTCATGTCCCCCTCCGGCTCATGGTCCGTAATGGTTACTCCGGGGGTGAGCTGATACTTACCGCCTTCTCCGTTGAACGTCTCGTCCGGGCGCACGACGTGGTCGTCCACGGCGGCCAGGGCCGTGACGACCTTGAACGTCGAGCCGGGCTCGAAGGCGTCCTGCACGAGCGGGTTGCGCAGTGGGTTCGGCGGCCACGCCGCCATAGCGAGGATCTCGCCGTTGCGCGGGTCCTGGATCGCGATGCTGCCTTCCTTGAAGAGACCCTTCTCTCCGCCCTCGCGCAGCGCCTCCTCCGCCAGGTACTGCGCGGTGCGGTCGAGGGTCAGCTTCATCGGCTCGGGCTCGTCGCCAGCGTCGGAGACGTTCTTGTAGATCGTGCGGCCCTGGCCGTCGCGGATTACGTCCATGCGGCGCGCGCGGCCGTTCAAGCGCTTGTCCTGCGAGAGCTCGAGCCCGGCGAGGCCCTTCCCCTCGGCGCCGACGAGGCCGAGCACGCCGCGCGCGAGGTCGCCGTTGGGGTACACGCGCTCCTGCGCGGGCACGAGGCCCAAGCCCTCGACGCGCGCTTCGGTCAGCTTCTGGAACTCCGTCTGCGTCATGCGCGTCTTGAGCCAGGCGAAGCGGCCGGCGGCGCGGGTCTTGCGCGCGATCTCTGCGGCGGGGAGGCCGAGCAGGGGTGCTAGCTTCGCGCCGAAGGCGTTGGGGTCCTTCACCATCGCCTTGTCGACGAAGCAGGACCAGGACGGGATCGAGCGCGCGAGGACGCGGCCCTGGCGATCGAGAAGATCGGCGCGCGGGGCCGCTTCCTGGGCCGTGCGCGCGAATTCCCCCGACGCGCGCGTGGAGAGATTATCGTGCCGCAGGACCTGCAGGTAGGCGAGGCGGGCGCCGAGGGGCAGCAGCGGCGCCAGCGCCAGCGAGGCGGCGACCGTGAGCCGGAGTCCGAGATCCATGGCGTCGCTTCTCAGCCGCGCAGAGGCCCGATGCCCTCGAGCCTCGCCCACAGGCGCGGCAGGAGTCCGC
Organism: Elusimicrobiota bacterium; assembly: GCA_038211115.1. Classification (GTDB taxonomy): domain Bacteria; phylum Elusimicrobiota; class Elusimicrobia; order UBA1565; family UBA9628; genus GWA2-66-18. Next base: position 1,784 of record JBBQVX010000234.1, read on the forward strand.
CGGAGGGGCCGGCGCCGTCGGGCAGCGAGCGCAACGCGCTGGGCGCGGCGGGAATCATTCCCAGCTTGGAGCCGGCGCGCGCGGCGAGAGCCGCGGGAGCCAGCGTCTCGTCGACTTTCAGGCGGAGATCGGCGACGCGGCTGCGTAGGGCTCGGGCGTCGCGGCGGGTGGATTCGACGCGGTAGCCGATCCGCGTGGCCTGCACGTGCTGCCAGCACAGGAACAGGAAAAGGGCGCCCAACCCCGCGAACTTCGCGAGCCGTCGTGGATCGAAACCCATGTGCGCGTCCATCATACCATGTTCCTTTTCGTAGAGTGAGGGGCGGGCGTCCCCGCCGAGAGGGACGCCCGCCCTATAGTTGGCGGCTCCCCCCCGCC
>JBBQVX010000235.1:0-2137 GCA_038211115.1 Elusimicrobiota bacterium
GTCGAAGGACGAGCTCGCGGCCGGCCGGGCCGCCGCCGAGAAGGCGGCCACGCTCGGGGGCAAGACCGATCGCGAGCGCGGGTACATCGCCGCCGTCAACGCGTTCTATGCCGGCTCGGACCGGGTCGATCACCGGACGCGCGCCCTGGCCTACCGGGACGCCATCGAGGATCTCTCCCGCCGCTTGCCCGACGACCACGAGGCCACCATCTTCTACGCGCTGTCGCTTCTCGGCACGGCCCCGCCGAGCGACCTGACCTTCGCGAACCAGAAGAAGGCGGCCGCGATCTTAAACGGGCTTCTCCCGGTCGAGCCGACGCATCCGGGAATCGCGCACTACATGATCCACGCGTTCGACTACCCGCCGCTCGCGGCGGACGCCCTGCCGGCGGCGCGCGCCTACGCGAAGATCGCGCCGTCCTCGCCCCACGCGCTTCACATGCCGTCGCACATCTTCACGCGCCTGGGCCTCTGGCAGGAGTCGATCGCCTCCAACCTGGACTCGGCCGAGGCGGGGCGGCGCCTCGTCGCGAAACGCCACCCGGGTTCCGCGTCCTTCGACACCCTGCACGCGCTCGACTACCTCGAATACGCCTACCTGCAGGTTGGCGACCAGGACAACGCGCGAAAAGTCCTCGAGGAGGCGCTCGCGTCCAGGAGGTTCGACGAGCCGCAGTTTGCCGCGGGCTACGCGGTCGCCGCGGTCCCGGCGCGCTGGGCGCTGGAGCGGCGCGACTGGAATGCCGCGGCGGCGCTGGAGCTTCCGGGCGGCGACCTGCCGTGGGACCGCTACCCGGACGCGCCGGCGATCACGTCCTTCGCGCAGGCCCTCGGGGCCGCGAGGACCGGCCAGCTCGACCGCGCGCGCGCGAGCCTCGCGAAGCTGCAGGAGATGCAGGCGGGTCTCGCGAAGAATCCCGTGCCCGGGCCGTACGACTGGGCGTCCAACGTCGAGGCGACGCGCCTGGCCGCGGCCGCGTGGCTCGCATACGCGGAAGGGCGCAGGGAGGAGGCCCTGAAGACGGCACGCGCGGCGGCGGACCTCGAAGAGAAAACCGGGAAGCACCCCGTGACGCCGGGCGCCGCTCTGCCCGCGCGCGAGCTGCTCGGCGACATGCTCCTCGAGGCGGGCCGGCCCGCCGAGGCGCTCGTGGAGTACGAGGCTTCCCTGCGGCAGACGCCGGGCCGGTTCAACAGTCTCTCCGGAGCGGCGCGCGCGGCCGCGCTCGCGAAGAAACCCAAGCGAGCGCGCGAGCTCTCCAAGCAGCTCGTCGGCCAGTGCGTCGCCGGCTCTCCGCGCCCCGAGCTCGCCGAAGCGCGCAAGCGGTTGGAGGCGGGAGGGTAGGGCAGATTCGCTTCATGCGCTGAACGCGTCCAAGTCCGGGATGAACACCGCGCTGCGCTCCTGGACAGGGTCCCGTCCTGGCACGAGATCGTCGTCGCCCTCCCGCATGGCCGCGAAGAGCCTTCCCGCTTGGGACCCCGATTCCGGCCTGTTGAACGTGATCGTGGACACGCCCAAGGGAAGCCCGACCAAGTTCAAGAACGATCCGAAGGCGGGCATGTTCATCATCGCGCACGTCCTCCCGCCCGGGACCGTGTTCCCGTTCGACTTCGGCTCGATCCCTTCGACGGCCGCGGAGGACGGCGATCCTCTCGACGTGCTCGTGCTCCTCGAGAACGCGACCTTCCCGGGATGCCTGTCGCGCGTGCGCGTCGTGGGCGTGCTCGAGGCGAAACAGACGCAGGACGGCAAGACGATCCGCAACGACCGCCTGATCGGCGTGGCGGAGAGCTCGCGCGCGTACCGCGACGTCCGGTCGATCCGCGATGTTCCCCGGCGTCTGCTCGACGAGATCGAGCACTTCTTCGTGTCGTACAACGAAGAGCGCGGACGCCGCTTCCGTCCCCTCGGCCGTTTCGGCGTCGGTCGTGCGAAGGCGCTCGTCCGGAAGGGCGAACGGCTCTACCGAAAAGGAAGCGCGCATACGGCCTGACGACTCGGCCCGACGAGCTGTGAGAAGCTTTCGCGGGCTCCGATGACCAAAACGCAGCGCTACACCCTGGTCGCCACGGGCCTGGGCCTGTTCATGATCTTCCTCGACGCGCTGATCGTGAACGTCGCGCTTCCTTCGAT
>JBBQVX010000236.1:0-2069 GCA_038211115.1 Elusimicrobiota bacterium
CGTCGATAATCGCGAAATACGCGGGAAACGCGACCAGCAGCGCGATCAATCCGTACTTCGAGATGAACTCCCAGACGGCTCCGCCCTGGAGACGCTGCCGACGGGATGCGATCGAAGCTGATTCCAAGGCCGTCTAACGAAAGTGGTGCGAAAGACGCGGGGACGGGCCCACCTCGGGCCCGTCCCCGCCAGGTCCTGCGATGGTACTCAGCCGCCCGATGCCTTGATCACCTTCTGGAACGTGGGCTGACCGCTCACGATCGTGTAGAGGCCGTAGTCGGTGAGCGTGGTGTCGCCGTTCTTGTCGATGTCGTAGGTGCCCAGGACGCTGTTGCGCCCCTTCGTGTTGCCCACCAGCTGACTCACGACGGCCTTACGGTCACCGGCCTTGGCACCGACGGCCTTGAGCGTGTCGAGAGCCAGGCTCATCGTCTCGTAGCCGTAGATGGCGTAGGGATCCGGCGTCGCGTCGTTGTAGGTGGTCTGGAAGTCGGTGAAGAACTTCGTGGCCACGGCGTTGCCGCGCTTCTTGAACTCCTTCACCCCGAGCGTGGCGACCGTGATCTTCGTCCGCTTGGCGATGTCCGCCGGGATACCGCCCTTCTTCGGGTTGGTGAACGCCTCTTCGGCTACGCCGTCCGGTCCGTACAGCTTGGCGTTGGGAGCGGCGGCGGCAACGTCCTTGAAGACCTGGACGTAGTTCTCACCGGTGACGCCGCTGCCCACGAAGCAGTCGGCCTTCACCTTGGCGGCGAGCGAACGGTAGTTCGGCGAGTTACGGTCGGTGCCGTCGTTGCCCTCTACCGTGATGCCCTGCTCCTTCGCCGACGCCGCGACGTTCTTGCCGAGGCCCGCGCCATAGGTCGTCTTGTCGTTGAAGATGTGGACGGACTTGCAGCCGTCCTCCTTCATGACGGTCGCGAGCGCGGCGCCCTGGATCGTGTCCTTCGGCACCACCCTGGCGTAGGTACGAGTGCTCGCCGGGTAGTACTTCGTCGGCTCACCGGGCTCCGAGCCCGGCTCGTTGGTGGTCAGGCCGACGTATGTGTTGGATGGGCTGATCTGCGGGATGCCGGCCTTGTTGAGAATCGGCAGCGACACCTTGGTGCCACCCGAGTTGAACTCGCCGAGGTAGAAGATCGTCGACTTGTCCTGGACGGCCTTGCGTGCGTTCTGGGCCGTCTGACCCTCATCGGCGGTACCCGAGTTCTGCGCGGTCGAGTCGTCCAGCGACGCGTACTTGATCGTGAACTTGCCGACCTTGCCCCCGCGCTGCTTCAGCGCGAGCTTCTCGCCGTTGATCACCGCCTGCGACTGCTCCTTCGAGGTGCCCTGGAGCGGCAGGCTCGAATAGATCGTCAGGGACTGCCCCGAGACGGTACCCCCGCCGCCGCCTCCGCTCTTGTCTTTGCTGTCGCTGCCGCAGGCCGCGAGGCCTACCGCGGCGACGAGCAGACTGAGAACCACCGTCCATCGTGCTCGCAAGATGTTCCCTCCTCAAGGATTTGTGCAACCGCGCCACATCCTAACCCCCCGGGGAGACGCCGTGCATTCAAGGCAGCACCCTTTCGACCGTGGGTCGGCTGCCCCGAAAGCGCATGAGCACCACGCGCCGCGTGCGAACGTCGCCGTCTCTGTCGAGGGTCAGCCGGCCGAGGACGGTGCGGCGCGCCCGAGTTGCGAGCGCCGCCCGAACCACTCTCCGGCGGTCCGGGCCCGCCTCGTCGATCGCGCGCAGCACCAGCCGCATCGCCGCGAACCCGTAGAGAGCCTCAGACCGCACGGGCATCCCGCGCTCACGCGCGATCGTAGCGAGCGCCCGGCGCCCGGCGCTGGGCTGAGCCTTTGCGGGCAGCACCTGCGTGAGGGCGCTCACCTCCCGCGGCCGAGCTCTGGCCGGGAGGCGCGAGCCGGCAAGGCCCGCTGTCCCCAGCACCGGCACTCGGGGCTGCCGGCGGGCCAGCGCGGCGAGCATGGCGCCATTGGCGGGGGCGGGCATGCCGACGAGGAGCACTGCGCCCGGGTGTGAGGCCGCGAGCTTGCCGACCATCCCCGGAAGGGCGGCGATG
>JBBQVX010000237.1:0-2013 GCA_038211115.1 Elusimicrobiota bacterium
GATCGCCTCGGTGCCGGAGTTGGAGAGGAACACGCGCCACTTGTCGCGGCCCGGCATGGACTTGGCGAGCGCCTCGCAGAGGTCGGAGAAGCCCTCGAAGTAGAAATCGGTCCCGCAGATGTGGAGGAATTTCGCCGCGGCTTCCTGGACCGCCTTCGTCACGACGGGATGCTGATAGCCCGTGGAATTGACCGCGATGCCCGCCATCCAGTCGATGAAGCGGTTGCCGTCGACGTCGGTCACCATCGCGCCCTTGCCGCCCGCGATCACGAGCGGATATTCCTTGATGTAGGAAGGCGACGAAAATTCCTGGTCCTTGGCGATGATCGCCGCGGCCTTCGGCCCCGGAAGGGCCGTCAGGATGAGAGGATAGTCGGTCTTGGCCGGCGCTATGGTCTTCGGCATATCACTCCATGATGGTGCGCGACTGCTCGCGCATGAACTGGGTCACGTAGTACGGGCCGCAGCCGCCCTTGCCCGTCGAGCCGGAGCCCTTCCAGCCGCAGAAGGACTGCACGCCGGGCCACGCGCCGGTCGTGGCGCCCGTCGGCCGGTTGGCGTAGCAGACGCCCGACTCCACCTCGTTGAAAAACTTCTCGATCTCGTCTTTTTTAGCGGTAAAGATGCCCGCGGTCAAGCCGTACTCGGCGCGGTTCGACTCCGAGAGGGCCTGATCGATTCCGCTGACCTTGCCGACGGCCAATACGGGGACGAAGAGCTCTCTCATGAAGAGCTCGTGATCCAGCGGCAGCTCGACGATCGTCGGAGCGACGAAGTGGCCCTTGTCGAAGACGCCGCCCTTGAGGCGCGCGCCGCCGAGCAAAACCTTGCCGCCCTTTTTAGCGGATTCGATCGCGCCCTCGAAGGTCTTGACCGCCTTCGCGTTGACGACGGGCCCGAAGTAGACGTCCTTGAGCGTCGGGTCGCCCGCGACGATCGCGCGGCTCTTCTCGAGCAGCTTCGCGACGAAGGCGTCGTAAACCGCCTCGTGAACGTAGACGCGCGAGCACGCCGAGCACTTCTGGCCCTGCAGGCCGAACGCGGACTTCATCACGCCCTGCGCGGCGTCGTCGAGGACGGCCGTCTCGGAGACGTACGTCGGGTTCTTGCCGCCGAGCTCCATGAGCGCGGGCTTCGGGTACAGCGAGGAAAACTCCCGGACCATGCGCATGCCGACTTCCTTCGAGCCGGTAAAGACGATCCCATCCACGCCCGGGTGCTTCCAGAGGGCGTCGCCGATCACCGAGCCGAGGCCCGTCACGAAGCTGAACAGGCCGCCCGGGATGCCGGCCGCCTTGTAGCACTCGTAGAGCATAAGGCCCGTCAGCGGCGCGTCCTGCGCGGGCTTGTAGACGACGGCGTTGCCCGCGAGCAAGGCCGCCGCGGACATGCCCGTCGAGAGCGCCATCGGGAAATTGAACGGGGCGATGCAGACGAACACGCCGAACGGTCTCAAGACCGAACGTGTATTTTCGTTCGGTAGCAGCTTGCCGAGCGGCTTGACGTAGCCGTCGTTATCCTCGACCATCTTCGCGTAATAATCGATCAGGTCGGCCGATTCCTCGGCGTCGCCGATGGCCTCCATGCGGCTCTTGCCGACCTCGAGGCTCATCACGGCCGCGATTTCGTACTTGCGGGCGCGGATGAAGTGCGCGGCCTTGCGCAGAGTCTGCACGCGCTCCTGCCACGGCAGGCCGCCCCATTTCTTCTGGATGCGGCGCGCGGCCTGCACGGCGAGGTCCACGTGCTCGGCCGTCGCGGATTGGAAGCGGCCCAGCACGAGGGACGTGTCGATCGGGGAGAAGTCCTCGAGAAGCGCCGACGGCGACTTGACCGCCTTGCCGTCGATCCAGAGCGGGTGCTCGGCGCCCGCTTTCGCGCGGACCGTCTGCACGGCCTCGTCGAAGAGGCGGTGGAATTCCGTCATGTCCGCGTTCGCGGAGGTGTACGTGAACTTCGACGGCGAGCTAGCGGATGACATGGCAGGCCTCCAGGGCGGCGGTATGGGCGGTC
>JBBQVX010000238.1:0-1991 GCA_038211115.1 Elusimicrobiota bacterium
CCTCGAGGCGCTTCAACGCGGCCGCGCGCGCCGCCGCTCCGCGCGCGGCGATGAGGTCGCCGACCGCGCGCGCCTGCGCGAGGTCGAGCCGGCCGTTGACGTGGGCCCGGCGCGTGAACTCGCCCGGGGCGGCGGCGCGGGCGCCCGCTTCGAGCGCCGCTTCGACGATCTCGCGCAGGATCTCGGGCGAGCCGTGCGCGGCGATCTCGAGGAGGTCCTCGCCGGTCGGCGTCGACGGAGCGGCCCAGTACGTCGCGACCACTCGGTCTACCGTCTCGCCGCGGCGCTTCAGCGGGCGCGTCGTCGCGCGCCGCGGCTCGAGCTCGGTCCCGAGAAGGACGCGCGCGAGCTCACGGCACCGCGGCCCGGAAATCCTCACGACCCCGAGGGCGGAGCGCCCCGGCGGCGTCGCGAGCGCGACGATCGTGTCTTCCGCCTCTCGGCTCACTTCGCTCTCGGCCGGATCACGAGCTTGCGCCACGGACCCTCGCCCTCCGAGGCGGTGATGACGGCGGGGTTCGCGGTCAAGGTGCGGTGCACGAGCCGGCGCATCGAGGAATCCATCGGCTCCATGCGCACGGGCTTGCCGGTGGCGATCACGGAGTCGACGGCGCGGCGGGCCTCGTCGAGCACGGCCGTCTCGCGCTTCTCCCAGTAGGACAACGCGTCCACCTGGACCGCGATCGGCGTGCCGTTGCCCCGCGAGAGCATCAAAGTCGCGAGGAACTGCAGCGACTCGAGCACGCGGCCGTCTCGGCCGACGAGCAGGGACGCGTCCTGCGACTCGACGGAAATCTTCACGCGCTCGAGATCCCCGTCCCACGAAGCCGTCGCGGTCGGAGCGGCTATCGCCATGAGCTTGAGCAGCTCGACGACGAGCTTCTGCGCGTTGTCGCAGGCCGCGGCGGACTCGGCGGCCGTCACCGGCTTGGACGCCTCGACGCGCTCGCGGGGCGGGCGCGCGGGTTCGGGAGCGCGTTGGGGAGCGCGGGGCTCGGGCGGACGCGGAGCGGGAGCTCGTTCTTGACGTGGCTCGGGCGGGCGCTGAGGCGCGCGGTGTTCGGGAGGGCGCGACCGAGCGTTATCGCGAGGAGGTGCTCCTTCCGAACGCCGTTGCGAAGGCGCTGGGGCGGAGTTGCGAATCGGAGGGCGTGGAGCCGCCTTGGGAGCGGGAGCCGGCGCGGGCGAATCGGGGCCCCAGCGCTTCTCGGTCAGGCGGACTTTCGCGGGCTTGGCGCCGATGCCCATGAAGCCGGATGAGCCTTCCTGCATCACGGTGATCTCGACTTGGTCGCGGCGCAGGCCGCTCTTGAGCAGCGCGGCTTCGACGGCTTCAGAGACGGTGCGGCCTTCGGATTCGATAGGAGCCATGGTTGCATATCCTCCGGGGGAGCTTTTAGGCCTCGAGGCGGTCCTTCAGCGTGAGCTGGACGACCGTGCTGACCAGGCTGTTCGTCAGCCAGTACAGCACGAGGCCGGACGGGAAGTTCATGAACATGAACGTGAACATCAGCGGCATGAACATCATGACTTTCTGCTGCGCGGGATCGCCCGCGGGCGGGTTCAGCTTGCTTTGCAGGAACATCAAGCCGCCCATCACGACGGGCAGCACGTAATACGGGTCTTTCGCGGACAAGTCCTTGATCCAGAAAATCCAGACCGCGCCGTGCAGCTCCCACGAGTTGCGCAGGGCGTTGAACAGAGCGATGAAGATCGGCATCTGGAGGACCATCGGCAGGCAGCCGCCGAGCGGATTGGCGCCCTTGTTCTTGTACAGCTCCATCGTCGCCGCGCTGAGCTTCTGCGAGTCGTCGGCGTACTTCTGCTGCAGCTTCGCGACCTCGGGCTGCAGCTTCTTCATCGCGGCGGCGGCGCGCAGGCTCTTCCAGGTCAGCGGGAACAGCAACGCTTGCAGGCACAAGGTCAGGATCAGGATGGACCAGCCCCAGTTGCCCGTGATGCCGTGCAGATATCCGAGCGCCTCGAGCAGC
>JBBQVX010000239.1:0-1990 GCA_038211115.1 Elusimicrobiota bacterium
CGCCGCGCGCGGCCGCGACTCCGCGGTTCTCAAGCGGCTGACCAATACCGAGTTCAAGGCCCTGAACGAGCCCCGTCTCAAGGGCCTCATCCGCGATTTCATGATGCACCCCTCTCGGATCGCGTACGTGGGAAATCGCGCGCCGCGCGAGCTCGGCAAGCTCCTGGAGTCAGGCCGCCGCCTGCGTCCCGTCCCGGTCCGCGTTCCGCTCAAGCTGCTGAAGCCGGACGCGTCGCGCGTGCTGTTCACGCATCGCGACATGGTCCAGGCCCAGGTCGGCTTTTTCGCGGCCGACGAGACGTTCGATCCGGAGCACGTGGTCGATTATCAATATTACGGCGAGTACATGGGCGGCGACATGAGCGCCGTGATCTTCCAAGAGGTGCGCGAGTCGCGCGCGCTCGCGTATTCCGCCTCGGGCGGCCACACGGGCGTGGCCGACAAGGGCGACGACACCCAGCTCTGGGGGCGCCTCGGCTGCCAGGCCGACAAGACCCCCGAGGCCGTCAAGCTCATGACAAGCCTGTTCCAAGATTTCCCGGGCTCGGACAAGCGCTTCGGCGAGACGGCGAAATCAATCGAGGAGTCCTACCGCACGAGCCCCGTCGCCTTTCGCTCGATCCCCGCGACTGTGATCGGCTGGGAGGATCAGGGCATCACGGGCGGCGATCCGGGGCCGAAGCGCTTCGAGCGTTCGCTGAAGTACACCCTGCCGGAGCTCCAGGCGTTCGCGCGGCGCTTCAAGACGAAGCCGCTCACGGTTTGGATCTTGGGGCACCGCGACCGCGTGGGCCTCGAGCAGCTCAAGACGCTCGGCGAATTCGAGGAAAAGCCGCTCGACTCGCTGTTCCCTTACTGAGGAGCCGCGACGCCGGCGGCTTTTGCGGCCGCGTCGAGCTGCTTGCGCAGCTCCGCGCGCTGCTCCGGCGGCAGGCTGAGGTCCTCGAGCTTGCGCTTCAGGTCGCTCATCTGCGCGTTCACGTCCGAGGCCGCCTTGCTCGCGGCTTTCGAGTTGGATTTGCTCGCGCCTTTCATGTTGTACACGGGGCCCGCCGCGCGTCCCATGAGCTCGCTGCGATCGGTCACGCCGTAATGGATCGACGCAATCGCGTTCGACCCCGCAGGAGCGAGCTTCGGAACGGCCTTCTTCGAAGCGGCCTTCGTTCGGGGCTCGGGGGCAGTTTTTTTAACGACCGCGGTCGGCGCGGAGGATCCCCCGCCGGGCATGTCCGAGCGTTGAGTCGGCTCGAGCCTCGGCGCGGCTTGCTTTTCGTCTGAAGGCGGAGCGGCGTGGGGCGCCGAAGTATCGGCGGGCGCGGGGGCAGCCTCGGGCGCCGCGGCCGGCGTGCCTTCGTTTTCCTCGGGCTCTCCCGTCAGCGGCGGCGGGGACTGCACGGGGCGCGCGCGCTGGATCGGTGCCGCGGCCATCGCGGGATTTGAAGTCGAGCCGAGATCGATGGGGGCGGCCGCGGCGACGGGCTTCGACGCTCCCCTTGATTGCATCCAGGAGTGGACCGTGAGCGCGCCTCCGCCGATCGCCATCACGGCCGCGAAACCGAGGAAGCCCGCGCCCAGCGCTTGAACGTTCGACTTGTTCTGCTCGCTCATGACATGAGTGTAGGCCGCGCGCGCGCCGGGCGCAAGAGGGGCACGCTCGATTTCACTCTATTTTTACTCGATTTACCGGGCTTTAACGCGCCGCGGCGACGGGCGCCAGCTTCGCGTGGAGGCCGGCGAGCGTCGCGTCGCCGGGAAACCGGCGCACGGCCTCCACGGCGCGGAGAAAGGCTTCGTCCTTGCGTCCCACGGCGGCCAAAGCCCGGACGCCGTTGACGTGGAATGAGCGCTCCTCGGGATACTTCGCGAGGCCGCGCAGGCAAAGCTCCGCGCACTCTTCCATGCGCCCGCAGCGCCCGTAGATCGCCGAAAGCCCGACCCAGGCGTACGCCTCGTGACCGCGGTGCTCGAACCACTCGCAGAGGGCCTCGGC
>JBBQVX010000240.1:0-1988 GCA_038211115.1 Elusimicrobiota bacterium
GTGCTACTCCAGATCCTCGACGACGGGCGCCTGACCGACGGCCAGGGTCGCACCGTCGACTTCAAGAACACCGTCATCATCATGACCTCCAACTCCGGCATGGCCGGCGTGGACGGCGAGAAGTACGCGAAGATGCTCAAGAAGATCGAGGCCCACAACGCCGCGATCGCCGCCGGCCAGCCCGTCGACCCCGAGGCGAAGCCGCTTCCGACCGTCGACGAGGTCAACCAGCTCTGGGACGAGGAGATCGACCTCATGGTCGGCGCCGCCCTCAAGGAGCGCTTCCGCCCTGAGTTCCTCAACCGCCTCGATGAGGACCCGCTGTCGAAGAACAAGTGGATCCGCGTCAACCGCCTGCGCCCGCAGGACATCGCGCTGATCGCGAAGATCCAGCTCAAGGAGTTCCAGGCCCTGCTGGCCGACCGGCACGACACGGACATCACCTTCGACCAATCGGTGATCGACTTCCTCGCGCTCGACGGCTACAGCCCGCTGTACGGCGCGCGTCCCATGACTGCGGCCATCGAGAAGAACATCATCGACCCCATGGCGCAGTGGATCTTAAAGGAGGCCGAGGCGGGCAAGAACGACGTCCGCGGCGCCGCCATCAAGGTCACCTACGAGAACGGCAAGATCACCTTCGCCGCCAGCAAGAAACCGGAGAAGAACACGGCGCGCGCGACCGTCCAGGGCGCGTCGGAGGCCGTCGCGGCCGAGCTGTTCTCCTTGATCGAGCGCCTGTCCGGCGCCGGCGAGGGGGAGGAGCCGTCCGAGAACCTGTTCGACAAGTGGATGCGCGACGCGCGGCCGGAGAAGAAGACCTCGTCGGCGGAGCCGTCCGTCGCCGCGATGAGAACCCGTGCCTTCTTCGCGCCGGGCGCGGGGCTGCAGATCCCGGGCGGTGCGACCGCGGCCGAGCATAACAACGCGAAAAAGAAGGACGCGAAGGTCCGTCTCGCGATCGCGGGCTCGCGTGAGTTCGCCGGCGGCAAGGGCTGGGAGCCCGCCGTGCTCGATATCCTCGACGCGCCGGCCGGACAGGTCGGAGAAGGCTGGATCAAGCAGATCGTCAAGCTCGCGAAGGAGCAGGCGACGAAGGCGGGCGTCGAGAGGCCAGTCGAGATCGCCGCACGCTTCGACGCGGACAAGATCCAGGTCGCGGTTTCCGGCGCATATGCGTTGTCCGAGGACGACCAACGCGCGCTCGCGATGCACTTCAGCGGGACGCCGCCGGCCTCCTACCTCGCGGCGCAGCAGAAGGCGGACAATCTGAACCTGAGCGCTCGCCTGCTCTGGGACCACAACCTGCTCGACCTGTACCGTCGCCTGTCGGCGATCCCGGGCGCGCGCATGGGCTTTACGACCGGGCCCGAGGGCACGCAGATCTGGCTCGAGATCAAGCGCGAGGCCCCGGCCCTCGTCCCGGAGAAGAAGGTCGCCGCCGCGACGGGCGACGCGCCCGGGACGCCGCACCAGCTGCGCGAGATGGCGAAGACCCAGGAGCTGATGATGAAGATCATCGACCAGACCCGGCTCGCGAGCGGGGAGGAGGACGGCCACGCGATCCGCGTCGCCGCGGCCGAAGGCTACGCGAGACTCGCGCGGCCTTCGGACGCGGCGACCGCCCGGGAGTGGATTCGCTCCAAGGGCTGGGTGGGCGACCCCGAGTCGATTCCGGCGACCTACGAGTACGGCTCGCCGACGGTCAAGGGCGCGATCACGAAGGAATGGCCGCTGGCGATGACGGCGGCGCTGATCCTCGAGCGCTTCGGCGGGGCCGAAGACGTCGAACTGCTGGAGGGCGTGTCGCGCCGCATCACCGGCACGAGCCACTACGAGGTCCCCGTCCATCAGGCGCTGACGCAGGCCTTGTCCGCGATCTACGCGCGCCTCGGCCTCACCGCGACGCGCGCGGCGCTGCGCCGGGCCGCCCAGATCAAGGCCGGGCACACGGCCGACATCACCGGCGCGGCCAAGCGCGCGCTCGG
>JBBQVX010000241.1:0-1937 GCA_038211115.1 Elusimicrobiota bacterium
GACAGCCCGCCCTCCTTCGCGGCGCGCCGACGGCGCACGCGGACGGGGCCTGCGCGCTCTTTCTCTTCGCGGCCGCCGCCGCGCTGGCGCGCTGGCGCGAAAAGCGCGAGGACGGCTGGCTCGCCGCGGCGGGCGCGCTCGCGGGCCTGTCGGCCTCCGCGAAGCTGTTCGGCGGCGCGGGCGCCGTCTCGTGGACGCTCTGGCTCGCTTGGCGAACCCGCCGGCCGCGCGAGGCCGCGCTGTTCGCGGCGTTCGCTGCCGCCGTCGTCGGGCCGTGGCTCCTTCGTACCTGGCTGCACACCGGCGATCCTTTGTGGCCTTTGCTCCGTGTCGACCGGGCCGCCGCCGAGCTCGCCGCGCGGTATGAGGGAAGCAATCTCTGGAGCTGGCCGCCGCCGGCCTGGCTGGCGACGCATTATGGACCCGCGTTCCTCCTGGCTCCCCTCGCGGGCTTGGCCGCGCTCGGCCGCGCGCGCCGGCCCGCGGGCGGGCTCGAGCGAATGCTATGGGTCCCGGCCCCGCTGCTGCTGCTCCTGGCCGTGCGGCACCACGAGGCGTGGCGGTTCCTGATCCCGGCCTACGCCGCCGCGGCCCTGGCCTGCGGGCGGTTCGCCGCGGCGGCGTTCTCCGCGGGCGGCGCCCGCCGCGCCGCCGCGGCAGTCCTGGTCGCCTTGGGCGCGGCTCCGGCGGCCGCGCTCAGTCAGAACAACGAGCTCTTCGCAGTTCTCGGCCTGCGCTCCCAGTCGGAGCCCGGCGCCTCGCCGCGAACGCTCTACGAGGAACGCTCCGTCGACGTCGCGGCGTTCTACCGGGAAGCTCGAGAGATTCTGCCGGCAGGCGCCAAGGTTCTGCTGTTTCGCGAAGTGCGAGGCTACGGCGCCGGCTTCGCCTATCAGTGGGGCGACCCGATGAATCAAACGGTCGTCGATTACCGTCGCATCCCGAATCCGGACGCGCTGGCGGACCGGTTGAAGGAGCTCGGAATCACTCACGTGCTCGATCATCCCGGCTCACATCTGTACGGCGAGAGCCCTGGGTATTACGACGCCCGCACGCTTGGGCTCATGTCCGCCTGCCTCGCGCGCCGGGCGAAGCCGAAGCTCGTCCGCGACGGGCTCACCCTCCACGAGCTGATCGTGGAAAGGCGCGATTAGACCAGCCGCGCGATCACGCTTCCGACATCGACGATATAGAGCGCGCAGAGCGCCGCCAGCGCGCCGTCCACCCACGGCATGGCGCCCGGATGCTCGCGATCGACAAGTCCATACCCTCTGTGAAAGAGCGCCGCGAAGGCGAGCAAGCCGGGGTAGATATAAATCCCCTTGATCGAGCCGAAATCCCGGTGCCTCAGGCTGTAAGCGATCAAAAAGCCGAGGAAACCGAGCGCGAACAACAGCGCCGCTCGCTCATGCTCCGTAAGCGCTCCCGCCGCGCGTCGCGGCACGCGCGCGAGCATCTCGATCATCCCGAAGAGCAGCAGCGCCGTCGGCAGGAGGGCGAACACGAAGATCGCGCGCGCGAGCGCGATCGTCGCCGGAGTTTTCGAGCGCCAGCTCGGCGGCCACTGATAGTAATGCAAAGTATGGGTGGTGCCGTAGAGCAGCGTCCAAAACGATGTTTTGTGGTACTGGTCCGGGCCGGGATCCGCGCTGATCATCGGTACGCGCAGCAGCTGCGGGAGATAGAACGACAAATAGGAATTGAAGATCGAGGTAATCCCCGGACGCGGCGGGTAGGTCTCATGGAAGAAGTGAGGGAGAGGATCGAGCGGCATGTTCGTCACGAACGGATTCCCGAACTCCCGGTAGTTGCGGACGTACTGCCCGAAATAAGGCACGACCAGAAGATAGGCGAGCGCGAAGGCCGCCGCATGGGCCCGCGTCGGCTTGCGGGCGGCGAGCAGCATGACAACGCCGATAAAAAGCACGATCCCGCTG
>JBBQVX010000242.1:0-1897 GCA_038211115.1 Elusimicrobiota bacterium
CGCTCGCACCCGTCCGCGCGCTCGCCGGGTACCGCCTGACGGACGTGGCAGCAAAGGTGGGGCTCGAGTTCCGGCAAGGCGCGTTCCGATACGGCGTCACGACCGATACGCCGGCGATGATGGGCGGCGGGCTCTGCTGGCTCGACTACGACAACGACGGCTGGGTCGACCTCTTCGTCGTGAACAGCTACGGCGAGGGAGACATCGGCGCATACTCGGCGCGCGGCGGGCTTCCGCGGACGGCCCTGTACCGGAACGACCACGGGCGCTTCGTCGACGTCTCGTCCTCGTCTCGCGCCGGACGGTCCGTGCGCGGCGAAGGGTGCGTCGCGGCCGACCTCAATGGCGATGGCCGCACGGACCTCTATGTGACGACGGCGCAGAGCGACGAGCTGCTCTGGAACGACGGCAATGGCCGGTTCACCGAAGGCGCGCGCTCGCACGGCGTCGTCTCCTACGGCTGGCACGCCGGGGCCGCGGTCGCGGACGTGAACGCCGACGGACGGCCCGACCTCCTCGTCGCCGGCTACACGGAGGCGAACGGCCCGATTCCCGGTTCGACTGCGGGCTTCCCGACCAACCATCTCGGCGTCCGCGACCTCCTCTTCCTGAACCAGGGGAACGGCTCCGACGGACGGGCGCGCTTCCGCGAGGTCGGCCGCCAGGCCGGGATCGACGCGGCGCCGTACGACCACTCGCTCGGCGCCCTCTTCACAGACGCGAACGACGACGGCCGTCCGGACATCTACGTCGCGAACGACGAGGACCCGAACCGCCTCTACCTGAACGAGCGCGGGGGCCCGCTCGGGTTCCGCTTCGTCGACCGGGCACGCGCGGAGCGCGTGGCCGACGCGAACGCCGGCATGGGGATCGCCGACGGCGGCGGCTACCTCTTCGTCTCGAACTCGCGGCGGCAGACGCACGCGGTCTACGAGCGCCGGGGGCGCGGCTTCTCCGACGTGCGGCGGTCGTTCGCGAGCGCGTTCGGCGCGAACCTGACCGGGTGGGGCGACTCGTGGGTCGATCTGCGCAACGACGGCTCGCCCGAGCTCGCACTCGCGAACGGCGCGATCCCGGTGAAAGACCTCGCCAAGGATGCCCGGCCGCCGCAGGTGCTGACGCGGCGCGACGGCCGCTGGGTCGACACAGGGATCCTTCGCGGCCTGCGGCTGAACGGGCGCGGGCTCGCGGCCGCCGACTACGACAACGACGGCCGCGTCGACCTCGCGATCAACACGATCGGGGGTCGGCTCGTGTTGCTCCGCAACACCTCTCCCGGGGAACACTGGCTCGAGGTGCGGCTCGCACGCTTTGCACCCGGTGCCGTCGTCACCGCCAGCCTCGCCGACGGCCGGAGCCTCGTGCGCGAGGTGCATGCGGGATCGAGCTACCTCTCGTCCGAGGATCCCCGTGTCCACTTCGGGCTCGGCCGGGCGACGCGCGTCGCCGCGCTCTCCGTGCGGTACCCCGGCGGCGGGACGACACTCTTGCGCAACGTGCGCGCCGATCGGATCGTGACGGTTCGGCGCTAGCGGCCCGAGGCGACCTGCAGGCGGCGGACGATCGTGTCGAACGTGACGGCGAGCAGGAGGATCGCGCCGGTGACCATGAAGATGATCCCGGTCGAGTAGCCGAGGATGAACATGCCGTTCGAGACGGTCGAGATCATCGCGGCGCCGATCAGCGCGTTGCGAATCTCGCCGCGACCGCCGAAGAGGCTCGTGCCGCCGATCACCGCCGCCGCGATCGCGTCGATCAGCAGCGTGCTACCGCCCGCGTTGAGGTCGACGCTGTTCAGGCGCGCGGCGAGCACGATCCCGCCGAGACCGGCCATCCCGCCGGAGATCATGAATACCACGATCTTGATCCGCGGCACGTTGATGCCGGCCCGCCTCGC
>JBBQVX010000243.1:0-1888 GCA_038211115.1 Elusimicrobiota bacterium
CCGTTCGAGAACCATCCGCTCTTCAAGACCGAGGAGCAGGCGCGAGTCGAGGAGAAGATGGACGGCATGCAGTCGATCGTCGACGAGCCGACTTCGCTCGACTGGCCGAGCGCGGAGGACACCTTCGTCGCGCCGCCCGAACAGACCGCGGACGAGCCGTCTGCGACCCCCGCTGCCGACGAGCCGGACGATCAGTCGGACGAGCGCCTCTGGTCACGTTCCCGCGACTTCGACTGGGGCGACTAGTAGCCGGGAACGAAACGGTCGCCAGAGGCGACCGGCTGCGTCGTCTGCCGCGCCGGGCCGTCGCACTTCCGTGTGAGTCGCGTCGCGCTTCCGTGACGGTGCCTGGCACCGGACCGCTGCCGGCCGAGCGCATCCTCCGAACGAGACCTCTGGTCGCGCTCGCGCGACCTCGGCTGTGGGGCGACAGAGCCGCACTCACCGCCGATCGTCCCCGTCGCGGGTGAGCGGCGTGAGATCGCCGGCGTGGCCGAGTTGCCGCGCCCGGAACGAGCGGCGTACGATCACCGCGTGGCCGAGTTGCCGCGCGGGACCGTTACGTTCCTCTTCACCGACGTCGAGCGTTCGACCGCCCTGACGCGCCGACTCGGGGCCGCGTTCGGCGACGTGCGCGCGCAGCACCGCCGCCTGCTGCGCACGGCGTTCGAGGCGAACGGCGGCCAAGAGATCGAGACCGAGGGCGACGCCTTCTTCGTCGTCTTCGATCGTGCGGGCGACGCGGTTGCCGCAGCCGTCGCCGCGCAGCGTGCGCTCGCCGAGGCGGAGTGGGCGGACGACGCCGAGCTCCGTGTCCGGATCGGCATCCACACGGCGGAGCCGCACCTCCACGAGGACGGCTACGTCGGTGTCGGCGTCAGCCGCGCGAACCGCATCTGCGCAGCCGCGCACGGTGGACAGATCCTGTTGTCGAACGCGACGGCCGGTGTCGCCGAGGACGAGGAGGTGACGGGTATCCGGGTGCGCGACCTCGGCGAGTACCGGCTGAAGGACCTCGAGCGACCACAGCGGCTCTTCCAGGTCGACGTCGACGGGCTTCCGTCCGAATTCCCCCCGCCGAACACCGGCGACGCCGGCGACGGCGGCGGCATCGTGACCGTTCTCTGCGCCGACCTGATCGGCTGGCGCCGCGTGCTTCGCATGCTCGGCGACGCCGCGGCGATGGCGGCCGCGAAGCGGTATCACCGCCTCGTCCTCGAGGCGGCGGCCGCACAGGGCGGTCGCGAGTTCGAGGTCAGCGGCGACCTGGTCATCGTGGTCTTCGACAGCGTGGCCGCCGCACTCGTCACGGCGGTTGAGATCCGGGAGGCCGTCGCGGCCGGCGATTGGATCGAGCTCGCCAATCGCCCGTCCGTTCACCTCGGCGCCCACTCGGGCCGTCTCGTCGACCCCCGGGCGCGGCACGGCGGGACCGTCGTCTCCCGCGCCGTCCGCCTCTGCCACGCCGCGGAGGCCGAGCAGGTGCTCGTCTCGCACGCGTCCGAGGCCCTGCTCGAAGGGGAGGCGCTCGGCGGCGTAACGCTGCGCGAAGCCGGTGAACGGACGCTGGAGGGCGACGACCGCCCCGCGCTCGTCTACGAGCTCGTCGGGACGACGAGCAGCCGCGGCGGGTAGCGCGTCGAACCGCGGCGCGTCACGCACGTCGCGATCATCCGCGGACGCGTCACGCGCGCCGTCCTCGGCCGCGTCCTCGACCGAGCCCTGCTGCGCGCCCGCTTTACGGCGCCGAGAGCCGCGTCCAGAGGTTCTCGAGCATCCGCTTGACCGGCCAGAACGTACTCGAGCCGCCGAAGTCGAGCGTGCCCGCGGCGAAGACCTTCGCGCCCGCCGGCGTCTCGTAGTAGGACATCTCCGCGGACACACCGGG
>JBBQVX010000244.1:0-1852 GCA_038211115.1 Elusimicrobiota bacterium
CTCCGAAATGCTATTTTAGGGTTATGTCCACCTCGACGGCCGCGCGACGGACCGCGCTGTACGAATCCCACAAGCTTTTGGGCGGCAAGATCGTGGATTTTCACGGCTGGGAGCTGCCCGTCCAGTACGAGTCCGTGATGAAGGAGCACGAGGCGACTCGGAACCGCTGCGGCCTCTTCGACGTCTCCCACATGGGCCAGGTGTTCGTGACGGGCCCGGACGCGCTCGCGTTCCTGCAGAAGGTCAACGAAAACGACATCGCGCGCATCGGGCCCGGCAAGGCGATCTACTCGCACCTCGGCAACGAGCGCGGCGGCGTCGTCGATGACGTCATCGTCTCCTGCCTCGAGAAGGACCGCTATCTGGTCGTCGTCAACGCGGCGACCGCGGACAAGGACTTCGCGTGGTTCCAGAAGCACGCGAAGGGCATGAACGTGACGCTCGAGAACAAGTCCGATCACTTCGGCATGATCGCGGTGCAGGGGCCCAAGGCGGCCGAGATCGCGTCGATGATCGCGCCCGCGATGGCCGCGCTTCCGCGCTTCGGCGCGCTCGAGCTCGAGCTGTACGGCCAGAAGTCCTTCATCACGCGCACGGGCTACACGGGCGAGGACGGCTGCGAGTTCATCGTGCCGAACGAGATCGTCGTGCGCGTCTGGGAGGACCTTCTCGCGCAGGGGCGCTCGCTCGGCGCCGCGCCCTGCGGGCTCGGCGCGCGCGACGTGCTGCGCCTCGAGGCCGGCTATCTGCTGTACGGCGAGGACCTCAACGACGACCTCAGCACCTACGAGGCCAATTACGGCTGGGTCGTGAAGCTCGATAAAGGCGAGTTCATAGGCAAGGACGCGCTGCAGAAGCAGAAAGCCGACGGAATCAAGAAGAAGCTGACCGGCCTAAAGCTGCTCGAGCGCGGCGTGCCGCGCGCGGGAGCGTCCGTCATGCTCGACGGCAAAGAGATCGGCAAGCTTTGTTCGGCGACCTTCTCGCCGAGCCTGCAGGCCGGGATCGCGACGGGATATCTCGATCGCCCGGAGCTCGCTCCGGGGACCAAATGCTTCGTCATTTTACACGGCCGCGAGATCCCGGCCGAAATCGTGAAGACGCCGTTTTATTCCTCACCCAACCTCAAGAAGGGAGCCTAACCCCATGCTCGACGCGAAGAAGCTCAAGTACATGAAGTCGCACGAGTGGCTCGATCTCGCGGGCGACGCGGGCACGATCGGCATCTCCGATCACGCGCAGAAGGAGATCACCGACGTCGTCTTCATCGAGCCGCCCAAGGTGGGGCGGACCGTGAAGCAGGGGGAGGCGGTCTGCGTCGTCGAGTCCGTGAAGGCGGCGTTCGACATTTACGCCCCGGTCTCGGGCGTCATCACGGCCGTGAACGAGGACGCGGTGAAGGACCCCGCGCTCGTCAACGCCGAGGCATTAGGCAAGGGCTGGCTGTTCAAGCTCAAGGCGTCCGCGCCCGCCGAGGCGTCGAAGCTCATGGACTACGCGGCGTACGATGCGTTCCTGCAGGCCGAGGCCGCGCATGGAAGCCACTAAGGACCAGGGCACCGGGGTGCCCGCCGCCGACCTTTTCGCGCGCCGCCACATCGGCTCCGGCGCGGCCGACCGCCAGGCGATGCTGGAAGCGCTCGGCCGTCCGACGCTCGACAGCCTGATCGACGCCATCGTGCCTCCGGGCATCCGCCTCAAGAAGCCGCTGGACCTGCCCGCGGCCCTGTCCGAGGCCGAGGCTCTGTCCGAGCTGAAAAAGATCGCCTCGAAAAACGCAGTCTGGCGGTCGTACCTAGGTCAAGGCTACGCCGACACGGTGACCCCGCCGGTGATTCTCAGAGAGATTTTG
>JBBQVX010000245.1:0-1840 GCA_038211115.1 Elusimicrobiota bacterium
GGAGTCCACTTCACGGGCTGGGCCGCAGGCTCGACGAAGGCGCGCCGCCGCTTCGTGGCGGACATGAAGGGCGCGGGCTTCAACGCGGTCGTCATCGCGCTCAAGGACTACGACGGGCACATGTTCGTGCGCGGCGTGCCCCTCGCCGAGAAGACGGGCGCGTACATGAACGCGATCCCCGACTTGCCGCTCGCGGTCAAGGACTTCAAGGACGCGGGCATCTACACGATCGCACGCATCGCGATCTTCAAGGACGACCACCTCGCGCGCGCACGTCCGGACCTCGCCGTACATTACCCGGACGGGCGCATCTGGACCAACGATAAAGGAACCGCGTGGGTGGACCCGTACCAGAAGGAGATCTGGAGCTACGCGATCGACATCGCATCGCGCGCCGCGGCCGCCGGTTTCGACGAGATTCAGTTCGACTATATTCGCTTTCCCTCCGACGGGAAAACGCGTCAGTGCCGCTACTCGCGCAAGGACCACTCCCCCGCGACCGCGTCCGCGGCGCTGCGAGAGCTGCTCACGCTCGCCGACGCGCGGCTGAAGCCTCTCGGCGTGAAGCTCTCGATCGACACGTTCGGCCTCACGACGAGCGTCGATAACGGCATGGGCATAGGCCAGACGCTCGATCAGATGGCGGACCTCGTCGATTTCGTCTCGCCCATGATGTACCCGTCGCATTACGCTCACGGCGAGTACGGCCTTAAGAACCCCAACCGCGCGCCGTATGAGACCATTCACCACGGCGTCAAGGACGCGCTCGCGCGCCTGGCCGCGCGCCCCGGCTCCATGCGCCCCTACCTGCAGGACTTTTCGATGGGCGTCCGCTATACGCCCGAGCACGTACGCGCCCAGATCTTCGCGGCCGAGGAGCTCGGCGTCCGCGGGTGGATCTTGTGGAACGCGCAAAACCATTATTCGTGGTCGGCCGTCCAGGCCGGCCCCATCGTGAAGCTTCCTCCGGAAGCGCCGAAGCCCGTTAAGAAGCCGAAGCCGGTCGCCGTTCCGAAGGCGGACAAGGAGAAGCAGCCATGATGAAGCTCGCCCCGTGGATCGTCGCCGTCGCGCTTGCCGTGCCCGCCGCGGCGAAGCCGAAGCCCGCCGGCAATTTCGCGCCGTCGGTCCCCGCGGTGCAGGAGCTTCCCAGGCCCGATGACGCGATGGGGGTCTCCATCCATCGTCTCGCGAACGGCCTGACCGTCTACCTGAGCCCGAACAAGGGTGAGCCTCGCGTCGCCGCGCGCGTCATCGTGCGCGCGGGCTCGAAGAACGACCCTGCCGACAGCACGGGCATGGCGCACTACCTCGAGCACATGCTCTTCAAGGGCACCTCCCGCCTCGGGACGCTCGACTACGAGAAGGAGCGTCCGCAGCTCGAGCGCATCCGCGCGCTGTACGAGGACCTATTCAAGACGAAGGACGAGTCCGCGCGCGCGAAGATCTACAAGGAGATCGACGCGGCGAACGGCCGGGCGTCCGCCTTCGCGGTCCCCAACGAGTTCGACCGATTTTACCGCAGCATCGGCGCCGAGGGCCTCAACGCGTTCACCTCCGACGAGCAGACCGAGTTCGTCGTGAGCATCCCCGCCAACCGGCTCGAGGCCTGGGCCAAGGTCGAGGCCGAGCGCTTCAAGAGCCCCGTCTTCCGCCTCTTCCAGACCGAGATCGAGACGGTCTACGAGGAGAAGAACCGCTCGATGGACAACGCCGAGCGCATCCTGAGCGACGAGCTTGAGAACCGGCTTTACAAGGCCCACCCGTACGGCCAGCAGCCCACGCTCGGGAGCATCGAGCACCTCAAGAACCCCTCGCTCGCGAAGATGTACGCGTTCTA
>JBBQVX010000246.1:0-1812 GCA_038211115.1 Elusimicrobiota bacterium
GGACGGACCCCCGAGCGAGGTCGATCCGAGCGTCCCCGAGGGGCATCACTCCGCCGCCCGGTCCCATATGCGTTGCTGATTTACGTTATTTTTCCTATAATCACCGCTCAATGCTCCCTACATATCGGCCGCATAATCGTAAGAGAATGAAAAAGATCGGTTTCCGCGCGCGCATGTCCACGCCCGGCGGCCGCAAGACGCTCAACCGCCGCCGCGCCAAGGGCCGCAAAACCTTAATCAAGAAGAAGGCTTGACGCCGCCGTCCGGTTTCGGCGACGACGCGCGGCTCAAGGAGCGCGGCGAGTTCCGTCAGGTCTTCCAGTCCGGAAAGAAGACCGTCGGGCGCTCGCTCATCCTCTGGCACCGCGTCGACGCCTCCGAGCGGGAGCCCCGTCTGGGGCTCTCCGTGAGCGCGAAGGTCGGGAACGCCGTCAGGCGCAACCGCCTCAAGCGCCTGCTGCGCGAGACCTTTCGATTGCGCCGCTCGGAACTTCGCCCCGGAGTCGAGATGGTCGCGTACCCGAGATCGGGCTGTCCCTGGAAGGGACGGACCGACGCGGAGCACGACATCCTCGACCTCTGGAAGAAGGCCGGGCTTCTGCGCTCATGACGAAAGTCCTTCTCGCCTTGCTCGATCTCTACCGCGCCGCGTTCCGGCCGTGGCTCCCCGCCGCGTGCCGCTTTTACCCCAGCTGCGGGGATTACGCGCGTGACGCGGTCTCATC
Organism: Elusimicrobiota bacterium; assembly: GCA_038211115.1. Classification (GTDB taxonomy): domain Bacteria; phylum Elusimicrobiota; class Elusimicrobia; order UBA1565; family UBA9628; genus GWA2-66-18. Next base: position 726 of record JBBQVX010000246.1, read on the forward strand.
CCACGGCTCCTTCAGAGGGCTCGCCCTCTCCGCGCTGAGGATCGCACGATGTCATCCTTTTCATCCGGGCGGGTACGATCCCGTCCCCCAGGCCCCCTAAAACTCCATGGACCGAAATCTTCTACTCGCCGTCTCGCTGTCCGTCGCGGTGTACGCCGCCTGGTTCGGCTTCATCGAGAAGAAAGTCAACCCGCAGCCCCTCAAGCCTTACGCCGGCGCCTCTTCGACCGCGCCGTCCAACGCCCCGGGCGCCTCTGCGTCCTCCGCGTCCGCCGGCACGCCGTCGTCCGCGCCGAAGCTCGACGCCACCGAAGCCGAGACGGTGAGCCTCGGCGACGCCATCGCGAAGATTCACCCGCGGGGCGCGTCGATCGTGAGCTTCCTGTATCCCGAGCCGCTCGGCCGCGTCGAGCTCGTGCACGACGCCGACCAGGGGCTGTTCGCGACGTTCCCCGAGCTGCGCTTCCAGCGCGACGCCTCGGTCAAGAACGGCATCGTCTACACGACGACGCGGCCCGACGGCCTCAAGATTTCGAAGGAGTTCCTGCCCGGCGCCGGCACGGTACTGCCGCGAGTGCGCGTCGTCGCCATCAACCCGACGAAGCACGGGATCGACTCGGGCGCGTGGACCCTGTCGGTCGGCCCCGGCCTCGGCACGATCGCGACCGAGCAGAAGGAAAACCAGAAGCTCCAGCGCGCGATCGCGCTGACTCCCGAGGCGGGGGGGCTCAACGGCCGCGTCGAGAAGCTGACGGCCGGCGAGCATCCCGGGCCTTACCGCTGGATCGGCATCGACAACCGCTACTTCCTCGCGGCGCTGCTTCCGTCGCCCGAGCTGTTCGGAGTCGCGCGCAGCGAGCTGCCGCCCAAGATCATCCTGACCGCGAAGGCCGTGAACATTCCGCCGAACGGTTCTTTCACGTGGGAAGTGCCGTTCTACCTCGGCGCGAAAGGACACACGTGGCTGTCCCGCTACGGCCTGGGGCTCGAGCGCGCGATCGACTTCGGCTTCTTCTCCTGGATCGGGCGCCGCATGCTCACCGCCCTCGAGCATCTGCACGGCATGACCGGCAACTGGGGCTGGTCC
>JBBQVX010000247.1:0-1810 GCA_038211115.1 Elusimicrobiota bacterium
CCTCGGCCGAGGCGAAGTCGTGGAAGGAGCCAAGGACAGCGGCGCTCTTGTCGCGCAAGGTTTCAGGGTCCTCGGCGCGCACGAGCACCGAGAGCGAGAAGCGAAACAGGCGCTGGGCCGTGGCGCGGATCTCGGTCAGCAACTCGTCGAGCTCCTGGTGCTTGCGCTCGGCCTCATAGTTCTTGCTCATGGCCGAGAAAGCGAGCGTGCGGGTGATATTGTTCTTGAGCTTGAGCTGCGAGACCGCCTTCTCCGCGTCGAGCGTGTGGACGGTGAGGTTTAAGTCGCAGTCCGGCCATAGGCTGTCGAGCAGCCGCCAGGTATAGCCCGGATGCGCCGTCTCGGGCAGCCGCAGCAGGCTCACGCCGCGGTAGTAGGCGTCGCCCACGCGCACGTGGTCGAACTCCTCGCGCAGGGGCGTGGCGGCCGCCTGCTCGCGTAAGGTGCGAAGCGGCGAGACGCGCGAGATCGGCAAGCCCGCGGGCTTGCCCGGATTTAAGTGCCGATAGGCGAGGTCGAGCATCTCCTGGGAATCAAGACGGCGAGACTTGAGACCCAGGTTGTGCAGGCGCTCGGAGACGACCTGATCGAGCGCCGCGTGCTCCTTGCGGCGCAGCAGGTCGAACTCGGCCGCGATCTGCCGCAGAGGCCGCTTGAAGCGCGGGATGATCGGCGATATCGGCACCATGCCGTCCTTCGGGTGGCTAGTCACGAACAGGAGATAGCGCCTGCGCTGGAGGAACTTCTTATCGAGCGTCTCGCACTTCTTCTCGATGACGAGGCGCGACAGCGCGTCCGCGTCGGGATGAAAGTTGGCCTCGCGAAAGGCGCGGATCGTGTCGGGGTCGCCGCGACGGACCTGCACGATGAACTGGAGCGTCACCTCCGCCGGAAGCGCGTTGAGAAAGGCCCGCGCCTGCGTCTCGAAGAGGTCCGCGCGCGCCGGGTCGGCCAAGCGCAGGCTGTCGAGTTCGAGTTCATAGGCCGAGGACATAGACAGGTCCACGCCCACCAGCACCCCGTCGCCCATGCTCCAGAGGTTGAGGAACTGGGCCAGCGGCGGGACCTTCGGCCCATGGATCGCCTGGCGCAGCGCCGTCAGTCCCATCTCGATTCGGTTCAAGACTTCCCTCCCTTCATCTTCTCGGCCTCGTCGAAGGCAACGACCGCCTTGTAGCGGCTTGCGAGGACATAGCGCGTCAGGTCCAGCACATAGCCTTCCGGCTTGTTCCGCTTGAGCGCGCGTAAGCCGAAGTACGCCAACAGCAAGACGACTCCGTTACCGAGCAACCCCTCGCGGTTGAAGCTGAAGGCGAGGAAGAAAACGAGCAACAGCACCACCCCGTCGGCCATCTCCAAGCCGAAGACGCGGTCGCCGCTGTTTACGCTGCGATAGACTTTGATGCTTTCCATGGTGGTTTGTGGTCCAGCCGGCCCGCGGCTTCTCTCGCCGCGAGCCGGCCGGCTCCGTTTAGGCGGCGGCCGCCGCCGCCTCCTTCTTGGTCGAGCCGCGGCCCGCGTCCTTGACCGGCTCGCGCCGCTCCAGAACCTCGAACATCACGGCCTCCACCTCCCAGTGGAAGCGCTTGCCCTGCTTGTCGGCCCAGGTCTTCAGGCGGCCCTCGACAAGCACCGCGCTGTCCTTGCCGAGGGGTTCTGCCTGCTCGGCGATCGCGCGCCAGGCCGTGACCGGGACATACGCATTCTCGGTCTTCTTATGGTTTTCCCCGTTGCGGTAAGTCCGCGGCACAGCGAGCGTAAACCACGCCTTCTTGTGGCCGCCCGCCACTTCCGTCATGAACGGGCTCCG
>JBBQVX010000248.1:0-1779 GCA_038211115.1 Elusimicrobiota bacterium
CGACGTAACGCGTGATCGTGTTCGCGATGCCCGCGACCCTCGTCGCGTCGTAGCGGCGATAGGTGGACTGCAGGCGCCGCTCGCCGGCCTTCTTCGTCGCGGCGGCGACGCGGTCCCAGGATTCGTCGGCTTCGGGAGCCGACGTACGCAGCGCGTCCTCGGCGGCCTTCAGGGACTTGATGAGGGACGGGTCGAGCAGGCCCTCGTACTCGCCGGTCACGGCCTTGATCGCGTTCTCGACGCCGAAGATGCGGTCCTTCGCGCGGCGCGCCTGCTCGGCGCCGAGCTTCGAGTAGTCGTAGTAGTCGGCGCGGATCTTCGCGGCGACCTTCAGGTACAGCGGCAGGCCGAGGTCGCGCGCGTACTCGAGCTGGGCGACGGTGTTGAGCCGGTCCGTGTGCCCCGGATGGCCGGTCACGAAGACAAGCTCGCCTTCGGCGGCGCCGTCGGCGGACCACTTGAGGAAATGGTCGATCTTCACCGGCTTGCCGTTCTCATAGACGCGGAAAAACGCGAAATCGAGCGCATAGCGCGGGTACGTGAAGTTGTCGGGGTCGCCGCCGTAAAACGCGGCCTGCAGCTCGGGGGCCATGACGAGGCGCATGTCGGTGTATTTCTTATAGCGGTACAGCCAGTACTCCCCGCCCTGATAGAGCTCCACGACGTCGGAGCGCAGGCCGGACTGCTCGGTCGAGGTCTTCGTGATGCGCGAGATCTGCGCCTTGCGCTGCTCGTTCTGCTCCTTGTCCGAAGCCTTGGGATCGACGGCCTTGACGATCTCGCCGGTCACGTCGAGCATCGAGACGAGGACGTTGACCTCAAGGTCGGGGCAGGCGATCTCCTCCTTAAGACCTTTCGCGAAGAAGCCCTCCTTGACGTAGTCCTTCTTGGCGGAGGACATCTTTTGAAGCTGGCCCAGCGCGACATGATGGTTCGTGAGGACGAGCCCGTCCTTCGAGACGAACGCGCCGGAGCCCCCGTCGTTGAAGCGCACGGAGGCGAGCCGCAGGTGATCGATCCAGTTCTGCGAGGGCGTGAAGCCGTAGCGTTCTTTCAGAAGCTTGACCGGAAGGTTGTCGAACGTCCACATGCCCTCGTCGCCTCGCAGCTGGGGCGCGGCGGCCACGGTGAGCGCGGCGGCCATTACGGCGGCGCGGGCGCCGCGCTTGGACGACTTCGAGATCGGGGTCATGGTTGAGGCCTCCTGAACAATCTTACTTTAGCAAAGCGGCCGCCCGGCAGGCGTAGGACCTTCGGCCCATTGACGCCTGGGCCTTTCGCCCATGGCCCGGCAAGGCCTTGAGGACCCATGCTCAAGGGTCGGATGGAGGCCCCATGAAATCCCTCGCCCTCGTGAACGCCGCGCTCGTGCTCTCGCTCTCGATCCCCGCCTCGGCGATGCCGTACGAGGCCGCCGCCGCGGGCGTCGGCGTCGCTCCGGCCCAGTTCGCGATCCTCCACGCGCTCCTCGGCTGGAGGGGCGGCTCGAGCCCCACGTACTCGTTCTACCGGGCCAAAGACGAGCCCCTCCTGCTGAAGAGCGGGATCTCCGTCCGCCCGATCGAGGACGCGACGGAGCGGGCCATGCTCGAGAACGAGCTCATGAAGGTCCGCCATGATCACAACAACGGCCGGCGCAACCTCTACAATAAGTCGAGCTTCATCACCCCCGAGAAGATGGTCGAGCGCCACCGCGGGCTGATCGAGAAGTACGCCGACCGGATCACCGTGGGCTCCGCGGCCCCGGAAGGCAAGAAAAACGCCGTCCTGCCGCCCGGC
>JBBQVX010000249.1:0-1765 GCA_038211115.1 Elusimicrobiota bacterium
AGCGCAGGCCGGCGATGTCCTCGGTGTTGCCGATGTCGATGCCGACGGCGCTGATGAGGTTGCAGATTTCCTCGTTGTTGAGGACCTTTTCCATGCGGGCTTTTTCGACGTTGAGCACCTTACCGCGAAGAGGCAGGAGTGCCTGGTGAAAGCGGTCGCGGCCGTTGTCCGCGGAGCCTGCCGCCGACGCCCCTTCGACGAGGAAGATTTCGTTCTCGTCGATGTCGCCGGAGGTGCAGTCCATGAGCTTGCCGGGGAGCCCGCCGGAGTTGAGGATGCTCTTGCGTTCCTTGAGGGCCTTCTTGGCCTTGGAAGCCGCCTCGCGCGCCTCGGCGGCGATGGTCACCTTCTTCATGATCTTGGCGGCGTCCTTGGGATTTTCCTCGAGGAAGGTCGTCAGATATTCGTACAGGACGCTGGAGACAATGCCGTCCACCTCGGGGTTGTTGAGGCGGATTTTCGTCTGCGACTCGAACTGCGGTTCCGGCACCGAGACCGAGACGATGGCGGTGATTCCTTCGCGGTAATCCTCGCCTTGCGGCGTTATGTTCTTGAGGAGGTTCGCCTTGTTGCCGTAGTTGGTGAGGGCGCGGGTGATGGCGGTGCGAAAACCGGACAGATGCGTGCCGCCGCCGGGGTTGCGGGCATTGTTGGCGTAGCAGTGGACCTGCTCGGTCTCGCCGGTGGTGTACTGCAGGGCGATTTCGACCCTGACCTTGTCGAGGGTCTTATCGATGTAGAGGACCTTGTGGATGGTGTCTTCGGTGCGGTTGAGGTATTCGACGAATTCCGAGACGCCCCCCTGGGCGAAGAAGGTTTCTTCCTTGCCGGTCTGTTCGTTGCCGAGCTTGATCGACAGGCCCTTGTTGAGGTAGGCGAGCTCGCGCAGGCGTCCTTCGAGGGTATCGTAGTCGAAGGTCGCCTCGCGGAAGATTTCCGGGTCGGGCTTGAAGGTGATTTTGGTGCCGGTGCGGTTATTCGGGGCGGCGCCGATTTCCTTGACCTCGGAGACGGCGTAGCCGCGGGCGTATTTTTGCAGATAGACTTTGCCGTTGCGGCGAATCTCCGCTTCGGTCCATTCGCTCAGGGCGGTGACCGCCTTGGCGCCGATGCCGTGCAGGCCGGCGGAGGTCTGGTAGGTTCCCTTGTCGAATTTCGCGCCGGCACCGAGGACGGTGAGGACGACTTCGAGGGTCGGTTTGTTTTCGGTGGGGTGCATATCCACGGGGATGCCACGGCCATCGTCGGTGACGCTGAGGCTGCCGTCCACCAAGATAGCGACGTGGATATTCTTGCAATAGCCGGCGAGGGCTTCATCGACGCTGTTGTAAACCAGCTCGTAGACGAGGTGGTGAAGTCCCTTGGTCCCGGTATCGCCGATGTACATGCCGGGGCGTTCGCGCACGTGCTTGGCGTCGCGGAGGACGTTGACGTTTTTGCCTTCGTACTGGCTTTCGTTATCGATGACGGCGGTGGCTAGCGGGGTCATGGGGAACTCCTCTTGTGTGCCGCTTGCGGCTTCGCGCTCGCGGAAAAATTTCGGTGATGAACGCCCGGCGTTCGGCGAGCGCTAAGCCGCGAGCGGCTTAAAAGCGGCCGACCTTGAAGCGCAGCTCCTTGATCGACTGGCCGGGCAGCTTTTCGCGCAGCTCTTGGAGGATGCGGCGCTTGTGGTAGTGGGTCAACTCCTGGACCAGGATCGCGCTATCGACCTCGATCTCGAAGATGCCGCGCTTCAGGCCCAGGACACGCGTGTGTGGGGCAT
>JBBQVX010000250.1:0-1697 GCA_038211115.1 Elusimicrobiota bacterium
GGTGGTACAGCGACCCGCCGAGCTCGTCGTTCGTGCGGCCGATGAGGAAGAGCGCGTTGCCCGGGCCCTTGAAGTCCATCGTGACGGCCATGCGCCCGTCGGGAACGGGCGCGACCGCGGAGATCAGCAGCGTCCCGGGGATCGCGAGGTCCTTGCCCTTCTCGTCCTTGGACTGGTTGAAAAAGCTGTCCTTGCCGGAGATGAACGGAGCTCCGAAGCCTTTTGCCGCGTCGCGGCAGCCCTCGGCCGCGCGGATCAGCGCGCCGAGCTGCTTCGGGTCTTCGGGGGAGGCCCAGCAGAAGTTGTCGAGCAGCGCGGCGCGCGCGGGATCGGCGCCCACGCAGGTGATATTTCGAAGCGCCTCGTCGACGGCGGCGAGCGCCATCCAATAGGGATCGATGCGGCCGTAGTCGGGGTTCAGGCCGTGGCCGACCGCGAAGCTGGAGAAGTCCTCCATGTCGCCCGTGGCCGCGTGCGGCCAGATGACGCAGGCGTCCCCGGGGCCGTCGTGGCGCACGCCCTGCAGCGGCTTGACGATCGTGCCGCCTTGGACCTCGTGGTCGTACTGGCGGATGACCCACTCACGCGAGCAGACATTGAGATGGCCGACCATCTCGCGCAGCGCGTCGCCGGGCTTCTTCACGACGCCGCCCGCGGGCTTCGCGGCGGGCGACGGGGTCCACGTGGCTTCGCGCTCGACGCGCGGCAGGCCGTTGTGGAGGAAATTCATGTCGAGATCGACTATTGAACGGTCATGATGCTCGACGACGAGACGGCCCGTCTTCGTGAACTCGCCGAGCACCGCGAGCTCGCAGCCTTCGGCGGCGAACACGGCCTCGAGCGCCTTGAGGGACCTCGGCGGGACGGCCAGGACCATGCGCTCCTGCGACTCGGAGAGCCAGATCTCCCAGCTGTCGAGGTCGGAGACCTTGACCGGGGCGTTCTCGAGCTTGACGCGCGCGCCGCACTTCGCGCCGAGCTCGCCGATGGCCGACGAGAAGCCGCCCGCGCCGCAGTCGGTGACCGAGCCGTAGAGCTTCTTGTCGCGCGCGGCGAGCAGCGCGTCGAGCACGCGCTTTTCCTGGATCGCGTGGCCGATCTGAACCGCGGAGGAGGGGGCGTCCGCGCCCAGGTTCGCGGAGGAGAACGTCGCTCCGTGCAGCCCGTCGCGGCCCGTGCGTCCGCCGACCGCGACGATCAGGTCGCCGGGCTTGACCTCTTTCTTCACGGCCCACTGGGGCATGATGCCGACGGTGCCGCAGAACACGAGCGGGTTCAGGCGATACTCGTCGTCGAACCAGATGCCGCCGCCGGCCGTCGGGATGCCCATGCGGTTGCCGTAGTCGCGCACGCCCGCCACGACGCCGCGCAAGGTGCGGGTCGGGTGATGCGCGCCCTCGGGCAGCGGGCCCTTGTAGTCGGGGCGGCCGAAGCAGAAGGTGTCCGTGTTCAGCACGGGCTTGGCGCCGAGGCCGACGCCCAGGATGTCGCGCACGACGCCGCCGACGCCGGTCGCCGCGCCGCCGTAGGGCTCGAGGGCCGACGGGTGGTTGTGGGTCTCGACCTTCATGGCGAGCGCCCACTTCTTGCCGAACGCGACGACGCCGGCGTTGTCCTTGAAGAGGGAGAGGCACCAGGGCTTCTTGACGGACTCCGTCGCCGCGACGATCGTCTCGGCGAACAGGTTCTTGATCGAG
>JBBQVX010000251.1:0-1688 GCA_038211115.1 Elusimicrobiota bacterium
ATACCTGCAACACCACAGCTTGGCTCGCCTCCCGCGCCCAGCGCAATCTCGACGAAGCCGAGGCGCTTGAGAGAAAAGCGCTCGCCTCGCTGCCTAACCAGTCCGCTTATCTGGACACGATGGCCGAAATCCAGTTTGCCAAGGGCAAGCGTGAAAAGGCGCTCGAGTGGTCCAGCCGCGCGGTCAATTTTTCGAGCCAAAATCCGATCCTCCTCGTTGATGAGCGGGACCAGATCCGCCAGCAGCACGAACGCTTCCGCAGCGCTCCGCTGCCGCGGTACCTCCGGCCGGCGATGGCCGCGTATCCAACGGGTGGAAATGAAAGTGGGGGGCCGAATAGGGGGAGGGGACAGGATTGTCCACTTGCCCATGGGCGCGGAAAGCGGGAGCGCGAAGCTCAGCCCCTTCTCTTCCCATCGTCCGGGCCGACAAAATGTCCGCCCTCCATACTGGCTCCCCATACCACTGCCCACTACTTTCAGTTGCACCCGAGTCCAACGCACCGCTTGACACTGGCCCCGCTCTAAGGCGGGATTCCCCGCCTCATGCCAAAGCTTTCCATCCGTGACCTCGATCTTGCCGGCAAGCGCGTCCTCATCCGCGTCGATTTCAATGTCCCCCAAGACAAGACCACCGGTGCGATCACTAACAACCAGCGCATCGTGGCGGCACTGCCGACTATCAAGTTCGCGCTCGAACAAGGCGCGTCCGTCGTCCTGATGTCCCATCTCGGTCGTCCGGATGGACAGGTCATCGAAAAGTTTTCCCTCAAGCCCGTCGCCGACGAGCTCACCAAACTTCTCGGCAAGCCGGTCAATTTTCTCAAAGACTGCTTCGGCCCTGAAATCGAGGCCGTCTGCGCCAACCTCAAGCCCGGCGACGTAGTGCTGCTAGAGAACCTCCGCTTCCACATCGAGGAAGAAGGCAAGGCCAAGCGCGAGGACGGCACTTCGATCAAGGCCGAGCCTGCCAACGTGGAATCATTCCGCGCCAGTCTTACCAAACTCGGCGATGTCTTCGTCAACGACGCCTTCGGCACCGCCCACCGCGCGCACAGCTCGATGGTCGGCGTGGATCTCCCGCAGAAGGCCGCCGGCTTCCTGATGGAAGCGGAAATCAAGGCGTTCACCGCGGTGCTCGACCATCCGAAGCGCCCGCTGTTAGCCATCCTCGGCGGTGCCAAGATCGCCGACAAGATTCCGCTCATCAACAATCTGTTGGAAACCGCCGACAAGATCATCATCGGCGGCGGCATGGCCTACACGTTCCTCAAGGTGAACCGCGGCATGCAGATCGGCTCCTCGCTCTTCGACCAAGCCGGTGCGGAGATCGTCGGCGAACTCGAAGCCAAGGCCAAGGCGCGTGGAGTCGAGCTGATCTTCCCCGTTGATTTCATCTGTGCCGACAGTTTCAGCCCGGATGCCGACACCCAGCCCGCCACCGTCGAGAGCGGAATCCCCGCGGGTTGGGAAGGTCTCGATGCCGGTCCCGAGTCGATCAAACTCTATCAGGCAGCGATCCTCGCCTCCAAGACCATCGTCTGGAATGGCCCCGCCGGCGTCTTCGAGTTCGATAAATTCGCCGGGGCCACCAAGGCCATGGCGGATGCCATCGCCACGGCCACCGCGGGCGGCGCGATCACCGTCGTCGGCGGCGGCGATACCGCCACCGCAGCCAAGAAATTCGGC
>JBBQVX010000252.1:0-1618 GCA_038211115.1 Elusimicrobiota bacterium
GAGCGGCTCCTCGAGGGCCTTGCGGATGATGGCCACGCCGACCTGGGCATCCCCATCGAGCTTCAGGGCATCGAGCGCCGACTGGGCATTGAGCAGCGCTACGCCGCCGCCGGGCACCAGGCCGCCTTCAACGGCGGCTCGGGTCGCGGCAAGGGCGTCCTCGACGCGATGCTTCTTCTCTTTCAGCTCTGTCTCGGTGCCGGCACCGACCTTGATGATGGCCACCCCGCCGGAGAGCTTGGCGAGCCGCTCCTGGAGCTTCTCCTTGTCGTAGTCCGAGGTCGTGTCCTCGATCTGCGCCTTGATCTGCTTGACGCGGCCCTCGATCTCCGCGGGCGCGCCGCGGCCTTCGATGACCGTGGTCTCGTCCTTGGTCGCAACGACGCGCCGCGCCCGGCCGAGATCCTCCAGCTGCACCGAATCGAGCTTCTTGCCGAGCTCCTCGGAGATGACCTGGCCGCCGGTCAGGATGGCGAGGTCGCGCAGCATCTCCTTGCGGCGATCGCCGAAGCCGGGCGCCTTGACCGCGAGCACGTTGACGATGCCCCGCAGCTTGTTGACGACGAGCGTCGCGAGCGCCTCACCGTCCACGTCCTCGGCAACGATGAGCACGTTCTTGTTGCCGCCCTGGAGCAGCTTCTCGAGCGTCGGCAGGATGTCCGCGACGGCCGAGATCTTCTTGTCCGTGATGAGGATGTAGGGATCCTCGAGGATGGCCTCCATGCGCGCCGTGTCCGTCACGAAGTACGCCGAGACGTAGCCCCGGTCGAACTGCATGCCTTCCACGAACTCGGTCTCGGTCAACATGGTCTTGGACTCTTCGACGGTGATGACGCCGTCCTTGCCGGTCTTGTCCATGACGTCCGCGATGAGCGTGCCGATGGTCGGATCGGCCGCGCTGACGGTCGCCACCTGGGCGATCTCGTCGTGACCCTTGACGGGCTGAGCGGCAGCCTTGATGGCCGCGACCACGGCCCTGGTCGCCTTGTCGATGCCGAACTTCATCTGCATCGGGTTGGCGCCGGCTGCGACGTTCTTGAGCCCTTCCGTGATGATCGCCTGGGCCAGCACGACGGCCGTGGTCGTGCCGTCGCCGGCCACGTCCTCAGTCTTGGTGGCGGCTTCCTTGAGCAGCTGTGCGCCCATGTTCTCGAACGCATCATCGAGCTCGATGTCGCGCGCCACGGTCACGCCATCGTGGGTCACGGTGGGGGCACCGAACTTCTTGTCGAGGGCCACGTTGCGGCCCTTGGGCCCGAGCGTGGTCTTGACGGCATTCGCGAGCGCGTCGATGCCGCCTTTGAGCGCGTGGCGCGCCTGTTCGTCGTACACGATGAGCTTAGCCATGGTCTCCTCTGCGCCTTCGGCGCGACTCGCTGACCGGAACGGACCGCTGGGCAGCGGCCGGCCCGTGGTTAGCACTCTGAGGCTTAGATTGCTAACACATTCTGGCAGGTCTCGTCAAGGCGGCAGCGCGACGCCTCGATGCGCTACCGTCGCCCGGTGAGCGACCGCCGCCTCGAGACCGCCGAGCTCATCGCCGTGGGCTCCGAGCTGACGAACGGCGAGACGCGCGACACGCATGGCGGCGATCTCGCCCGGGAGCTCACGGCGCTCG
>JBBQVX010000253.1:0-1615 GCA_038211115.1 Elusimicrobiota bacterium
CTTGACCGTCGGCGTCGTCGAGCCGAGCGGGAAGCCGACGACGGTGCAGACCTTCACGCCGGAGCCGCGCAGCAGCTGCGCGGACAGCGAAACGTACGAGGGGTTCACGCAGACGGACGCGAAGCAGAAGGTCTTCGCCTCCTCGCAGAGCTTACCGATCTCGTCCTGGGTCGCGTTGGGCTTGAGGAGGGTATGGTCCACGTAGCGCGCGGTGTCGGAACCCTTCTTCGTGGGCTTGCAGACGGAGACGCGGTCCGCGCCGACCGCCTGAATCACGCGCGCGTCGACGTGCGCGTCATCGTCCTCGTCGTCGTGGCCGGGCTTCGGCGGAAGCGCGGAGAACTGGCCTTTGACGGGCATCATGGGCTTCGCGCCCCAGGAGGAGGCGTTGCCGAACACCTTGCCGGCGCTGCCGATCGAGGTCTTCACCTCGCCCTTGAGCGCCTTCGGGCCGTTCTCGCACTCGCACTTGTTGGCCTTAAGAAAGCCTTTGGCGTCGAGCGCCTTCACGACTTCTTCCACCACGTTTCGGAGCTGAGCTTCAGTCATATTTTTTCACCTTGCCGCCCGACACCACGTAATCCACGATCCCGACAATCACCGTTCTAATCGGAGCCTTTTCGTCGTGCAGCACGCTTCTCGCCGAGCCGCCCTCATCCATCACAAGCACGATCGAGCCCGGCCCGGATCCCGTCACGTACTCGACGGCCATGATCGCGTCCCCCGTATGCTGCTCCGTCATGGGATCGATCGGACGCACGAGCAGCAGGCGCTTATCGCACAGCGAGCAGTGCTTGCGAGTGCCCCACATGTTGCCGACGACTTCCGCGACGAACATATTATGCCCCCCTCGATTTCGCGGGGAAGTTATTCACTGTATTCACAGGGCCTACTGTCGTCGACGACAGTTGATAGTGGTTTGATCACCTGAATTTTTTCACCTGGTGCCCGTCCACGATCCCGACGATCGCCGCGTCGATGGGCGGGGCGTCGGGAAACGCGACGGCCGCGTCCCTGGATGCTACCCAGAATACCTTCTCCGAAGAGCCCGCGCCAACCGCGTCCGCGGCCACGATCGGGTCTCCGGCCGCCGACTCATCCTCCCAGCGCAGCGGCTGGATGAGCAGCAGGGTCTTCCGGTCGATAGCGGGGTCCTGGCGTGCGCAGAAGACGCGGCCGATGACGCGGGCGAGCTTCATCGGGAGTACTTCCTTTCGATGCCCGCGATCTTCGCGAGCCGTCCGGCGTGGCGGCCGCCCTCGAAGGGCGTGCCGAAGAATACCTTCAGAATCTCGGCGTGGATCAGCTCGCCGTGGGACTTGCCGCCGATGCAGAGCACGTTCGCGTCGTCATGCTGGGCCGCCATGCGCGCGGACACGGAGTCGTACGCCGCGACCGCTCGGGCGCCGGGAACCTTGTTGGCGGCCAGGCAGACGGCGCCGCCGAAGCCGTCGATCAGCACGCCCTTGTCGAACTGCCGCGAGACGACGGCCTCCGCGATGAGCTGCGCCACGTCCGGATAGTCCACGGCCTCGGTCGAATGGCAGCCGAAGTCGACGGCCTCGTGCCCCAGGGACTGGATCGTCTTGATGATGAAGGCCTTGGCCGCGAAACC
>JBBQVX010000254.1:0-1589 GCA_038211115.1 Elusimicrobiota bacterium
GCAGAATCGTGAACTTTAACGCAGCGGTGTCGTAGGACCGCAGATAGAACGCGAGCGGCAGCGTGAGCGCGGTCGTGAGCAGCGCGAGCTCGCCCAGGCGGTGCGCCGATTCGGCGGACGGAGTTCTCATGGGATTCTCCCCGCGGCCAGCTCGTCGCCGTAGTCGCGCTGGGACGGCACGCCCGACCAGCCGATGATCACGGCGACGAGAGCGAGCGCTCCGGCCGCGAGCGCCACGCCGTAAAATTCGCTGGGCCAGAGCGGGAGCTTGAGGGCCCCGTCGAGCGCGGGCTCGGAAGCCTTGCGCGCGGCCTTGAGCGAAGACGCGAGGCGGGCCTTGAAATCCGCGGCGGCGGGCTTCGCGGGCGCGGCCGCCGGCGCGGCCGGCGCGCGGCAGGCGGCGCAGGACTCCAGGTGCGCGGCGACGGCGCTCGCGCGGCGCGGCGTGAGGCGCCCCTCCGCGTGAAGGTCGAGGACGGCGCGCGTCGAATGGCAGTTCATGACAGGAGCTCCTTGAGCTTCGCGCGGCCGCGGTGCAGGCGCACGTCAAGCGCGGACAGGGAGCAGCCGAGCGTCGAGGCCGCCTCCTCGCGCGGGACGCCCTCGAGGTCCACGAGCACGATCGACATGCGCATCGCGGGCGTGATCAAGGCGAGCGCGCCCTGAACGCGGTCGGTATTTTCGCGCGCTTGCGCGAGGCGCTCGGGCCCGGGGGCCGTCTCGGCCAGGAAGTCCTCGAGCGAGGCCGAGTCCTCGTCCTTGCGGTAGTCGAGCGAGGTCGAACGGCGCGAAGCCTCCTTGCGCAGGCTCGTGAAGTAGACGTTCTTCAAGATCTGGACCATCCAGGCCTCGAAAGGAAGCGTCGGGTCGTATTTATCGAAGTATTTCATGACTCTCAAGAAGGCCTCCTGGACGACGTCGCCCGCGTCGGTCGAGTTGCCCGTCATCCGCAAAGCGACGGCGTAGGCTTTGTCGGCGTGCAGGGCGATAAGGCGGTCGATCTCGGCGTCCACCAGGGCTTCCTTGATTCCTTACTCCGGCCGGGGGGAAGAACTTACAGGCCCGGAGTTCAGCGATTATAACAACCTGAAGTGATAAAAGTTGGCAAACGAAAGCTTAGGTCCTTAATACCGGGCGTCTGGGTCTAAAGGCTGTGGCCGTTGCCGGCGGCCGCGACTATAATCCTTGTGTGAGCGGCAAAACGAAGAAATTCGTCGCCAGTCTGGTCTCCGCGGCCCTCATTTCGCTGTCCCCCGGTTCGTCCGCGCTCAACGCTTTCGCCGTCACGATCGAAGCCGGCTCGGTCCCCCGCGTTCCCGTCGTCGGCGGCGCCGCCGGCGCCTCCCTGACCATCTCCCCGGCGCTTCCTCTCGTGATGCCCGCGTCGGGCCTCTCGGGCGGCTTGCTCGCTCCTTCCCTTTCGCTCCTGCCCGCGCCGGCGGCGCTGACGGCGTCGGCCGTCCCGTCCGCGGCGATGATCCCGCTCGCGCCCGTCGCCGTCTCCGCCGCTCTTGAGGCCTCGCCGCTGCGCGCGGCCGCCGTAGACCCGGACAAGCCCGAGCCCGCGCAGGTTCCCGTCGCTCTCGCTC
>JBBQVX010000255.1:0-1576 GCA_038211115.1 Elusimicrobiota bacterium
GAGATCATGCCGCGCGTCCTGCACTGGTTCAAGTGGGAGGCGATGCTGACCTGGCTGTCCGGCTTCCTGCTCTTGTCGTTGATGTACTGGGCGGGCGCGCCGCTGCTCGACTACGGCTCGGAGCTGCCGCGCTGGAAGGGAGTCGCAGTCTCGCTCGGCGCGCTGATCGGCGCGGTCGCCGCGTACCGTCTGATCTGGAAAACCCCTTTCGGCCGGACGGAAATATCGGGCGGCATCACCTGGTATCTCTTTCTGACCGCGTCCGGGTGCCTGCTCTTGAGGACTTTGAGCGACAGGGCCGCTTATCTGCACGTGGGCGCCATGATGGGCACGGTCATGATGACGAACGTCTGGATGACGATCATTCCCAACCAGAGGAAGATTATGGCGATCTCCGAGGCGAACGGGACGCCGCGTCCCGAGCTGGCGCTCGAGGCCAAGCGCTGCTCGAAGCACAACACCCTGATGTCGATGCCCCTGCTCTTCCTCATGCTGAGCAACCATTACCCGTCGATCACGTTCGGCGGCCCCCATCCCGCCCTCCTGCTGGCCGTCCTGCTCCCGGTCGGCGCCTACGCGGCGCATCTGATCCGCGAGCACTCATGACCGAAGCCGCGACGCTGCGCTGTCCGTCCTGCGGCGCCTCCGTCCCGCCGGAGGCCTCGGAATGCGCCCATTGCCGGGCCTCGCTGCATCCGGTGCGCTGTCCGTGGTGCTTCGACTGGACGTTCACGGAGTCGCGGGACTGCGCGCGCTGCGGCTCCCGCGCCGCGCCGGCGGGCGTTCCCGTTTCGTGCCCGTCGTGCCGCGAGCCTTTGTCGGCGCGCTCGCTTGGGAAAGCCGTGCTGTTCGGCTGCGCGCGCTGCGCCGGCGTATGGGCGGACGCCGCGTCGTTCAAGACGATCTGCGCCGACCGGGAGACCCAATCCGCGTATCTCGGCGAGGGGGCGCTCCTGGCTGGTCCGCCCGCCTCCGATCCCCAGTCCTCCCCGATCGTCTACCGCCCGTGCGCGGTCTGCGCGGAACTGATGAACCGCTTCAACTTCGCGGGCTGCTCGGGCGTGATCCTCGACTCGTGCCGGCCGCACGGCGTCTGGTTCGATCCGGAGGAGCTCCGCGGCATCGTGTCCTTCATCCGCGGCGGCGGCCTGGACGTCGCGCGCGAGAAGGAGCGGCATAGCCTCGAGCTCGAGCGGCACCGTCTGCAGCAGGCCGGTGATGACGCCGACGAGTGGTCGGGCGGCATGCGGCCGCCGGTCCCCGATTCGATCGCCGCCGCGCGCTCCCTCCTGAGCTTCCTCCTCGACCAGTAGGCCCGAGCGGCAGGGGCTTGCGCAACCCGGGCGCAGCGTCTATCCTTATCGGGTACCAGGAGAACCCCGCCCATGAATTCCGTGCGCCTCGCTCTCGCCGCCTTGATTCTGCTCGCGTCCGCGCCGCTTCCCGCCCAGGTCGCCACCCCGATTTCGGAGACGCTCAAGACCACCGGCAAGTCGAAGCCGAAAAAAGCCGACGCCCTCGCGTCGGCCCCGCCCGCGGCGGCGCCGGCCGCGGCGCCCGCGCCGGCCGCGGCGCC
>JBBQVX010000256.1:0-1567 GCA_038211115.1 Elusimicrobiota bacterium
TTTGGCGGAATGTGCGTTAAAAATTCCTACTTCGTACCTCGGAATCGCTCAGGCGGCCCTTAATGAGTGCGATCGGGTCCTCGCCTCCGCGGCGGATCCGGCGTCCGCGGACGCGGTGGGACGGCTTCAGCGTCGCGTTCAGGAATTGAGCGACTTGGCTGCGAACGCCCAGGTGACCGACGAGATCGCCCTTCTCAAGGACGACTGCATCCGCGACTCGGTGCGGCTGCTGGCCTTGCTGAGCGGGGGCGCGGCGCTCGTGCGCGACTCGTTGGCTTTCCGCCTTCAGCAGGAGGTGCTGCTGCTCGACGCTGTCATCCAGCCGGCTTCAGTGCGCGCGCTAAAGCTCGAAAAGATCGCGCGCGGCTAATCGCCATGCATAAAGGCTTTCGCGCCGTGCATCAGATCTCCCGTCCCTCCGGCGCGCCGGCCGCGTCCGACTTCGCCTTCGTCGACGGCCCCATCCCCGCTCCCGGCCCAGGCCAGGCGCTCGTCGAGAATCTCTACCTCTCGGTCGACCCCTACATGCGCGGGAGCATGGACGAGTGGACGCTGAATGGGCCGCTCGAGGGCCGCACGATCGGCCGCGTCCTTGAGTCGTGCGACCCGGGCCTTTCCGTCGGGCAGTTCGTCTTCCACCGCAAGGGCTGGTGCACGCACGCGCTGGTCGCCTCCGCCGAAGTCCGGCTCGTTTCGCCGCCACCGGGCGTCCCCTTGAGCGCCTACCTCGGCATCCTCGGCGGCACGGGCCTCAGCGCGTACGTCGCGCTCGTAAAGATCGCGCGGCTCAAGGCCGGCGAGACCGTGTTCATCTCGGCCGCCGCCGGCGGCGTCGGCACCGCGGCGGGCCGGATCGCTCGGCTTCTGGGCGCCGGCCGCGTGGTCGGCAGCGCGGGCTCGACGGCGAAGGTCGAGCATCTGATCAAAAACCTCGGCTTCGACGCCGCGTTCGACTATCACCAAGGGCCGCTCTCCGAATCCCTCGCGAAGGCCGCCCCCGGCGGCGTGGACGTCTACGTCGACAACGTCGGCGGCGCCCACCTCGAGGCGGCCATCGGCGCGATGCGCGAGCGCGGCCGCATCGCGTGGGTCGGCGCGGTCGCCCAATACAACGATGTGCAGTCGCCCCCCGGCCCGAGCAACCTCTTCGAGATCGTCCACAAGAGCCTGCGGCTGGAGGGCTTCCTGGTCCGCGACCACGGGAACCTGCAGGGCGAGTTGGAGGACTTTCTCGTCCCGCACATCCAGGCCGGGCGCGTCGGCCTCGATGAGACGATCGTCGAGGGCTTCGACCGCGTCGTCGACGCCTTCCTGGGCGTCCTCACCGGCAAGAACGTCGGCAAGATGATCGTGCGCGCCGCCCAGGAGTAGCTCCGGCCGGAATCTACGACGGCGTGGGCCTCCGGAAGCCGGAGGGCCGACCGGCTAAAGGGCCTCATACGCATTGGGAGTTGAAGGGGGCTCACGGCAAAAGGCTGTACCATGACGTGCAAATCGAATTAACTGTTAAACTTCGACCATGAGAGATCGTCTGCTTGGCGGCTGGGTGCTAGTGAATCACGGGCTT
>JBBQVX010000257.1:0-1549 GCA_038211115.1 Elusimicrobiota bacterium
CGCGCCCGTCAGGAAGCGATGTCTCGCAGGCACGGCTCCGCAAGATGTTTATTGAAAGGATTTCCATATGAGTGCGGAAACGATTCCAACCCCGGAAATGGAAGCTCAGGCGGAGGCCACGGCGCTGGCTTCCGAGGACTATAATCCGGATAAAGTCGAAGTGAAGCGCGATGCCGCCCACATCCGCGCCCGGGCCGGCATGTACATCGGCGACACGTCGAGCAAGGGGCTGCATCACCTGGTCTATGAGCTTGTCTATAACAGCGTGGACGAGGCACTCGCCGGCTTCTGCCACAACATCCACGTCAAGATCAACGTCGATGGCAGCCTGTCGGTGTCGGACGACGGCCGCGGCATCCCGGTCGACATGCATCCGGGCGAGGGGAAGCCGACGCTCGAAGTGGTCCTGACCATGGTTGGCGCGGGGGCCAAGTTCGACAAGCGCACCTATCGCACCAGCGCCGGCCTCCATGGCATCGGCGCCAAGGCGGTCAACGCCCTCTCCGACTGGACCGAGGCCGAGGTTCGCCGCGGCGGCAAGGTGTTCGCGCAGGAGTATGAGCGCGGGCACGCCACTTCGGTGGTCAAGGAGCTCGGCTCCAGCCCCGGCCATCGCACGGGCACGAAGATCACCTTCCACCCCGATCCGGAAATCTTCCACGAGACCAAGTTCGACTACGACACCCTCGAAAACCGTCTGCGCGAGCTCGCCTTTCTCAACAAGGGACTCGCCATCAAGCTCACCGACGAGGCGAGCGGCAAGGAGGAGATCTTCAAATACGAAGGGGGCGTCTCCGAGTTCGTCGACTACATGAACCGGTCCGAGGAAGCGGTTCACAAGATGCTCTACATCGACAAGATCGTCGACGATGTCCGCGTCGAGGCCGCCTTTCAGTACACCACCGGCGAGGAAGAACGGGTCCGCTGCTACGCCAATAATGCCCACAATCCCGGCGGCGGCACCCACCTGTCCGGCTTTCGCTCGGCGCTGACCCGCGCGCTCAATACCTATGGCGACAAGCAGAATATGTACAAAAACGATCTGAAGCCGATCGGCGAGGACTTCCGCGAAGGGGTCACCGCCGTCATCAGCGTCGCCGTGCCGGAGCCGCAGTTCGAGTCGCAGACCAAGATCCGCCTCAACAATCCGGAGGTTGACGGCATTGTCAGCGGCGTGGTCCACGAATACCTGAGCAAGTTCCTTGAGGAGAATCCCAAGGAAGCTTTGAAGATCATGAAGAAGGTGATCCTGGCGGCGGAGGCGCGCGAGGCCGCCGCCAAGGCCAAGAAGGCGACCAAGGACCGCAAGAGCATCCTCAACTCGGGCGGCCTCCCAGGCAAGCTGATGGACTGCACCAGCCGCGACCGCGACGCCTCCGAGCTCTTCCTCGTCGAGGGGCAGTCAGCAGGCGGCTCGGCGGACAATGGCCGCGACCGCAACTACCAGGCCATCCTCCCCCTGCGCGGCAAGGTCCTCAACGTCGAAAAAGCCCGCGTCGAAAAGGTCCTCGAAAATACCGAGCTCGTCAGCCTGATCTCCGCCATCGGC